>JACQEZ010000001.1:0-300000 GCA_016200325.1 Candidatus Manganitrophaceae bacterium | reverse complement strand
GGTGCTGAGCGCCGGAGCCTACGGCTTTTCCATGGCGTCGAACTACAATGCCCGGCCGCGCCCCCCCGAGATCCTTGTCTCCGGGGAGAAATATGTTACAATACGCGAGCGCGAAACCATGGAAGATTTGGTCCGCGGCGAGCGGATCCCGGAGTTTTTAAGTTTTGGATCGTCATAGTTCTCTCTCCCGATCTTCAGAAGGGACCCTCCCCCTGGACGAAAGCAAGAGCGCTCGGCCTCGTAAACCCCGAAAGCAGGGGAGGGGATTTTTTCTGACCCTTCTGATCGTCAGCGGGGTCGTCATCCTCTTCTTAACGATCCTGGCGGTGAAGGGACGGGAGATTCATAATTTTACGTTCAAGAAGTTCGTCATCAACAAGGCGCTGGTGTCCCTCCTCCCCGCCGACTACACGATGGAGGAAGCGGAGCGGGTGCGCGAGACGGTCTATCGGTTTTACGACCACGCCAAGGCCGACCGGGTGAGCGACGGCGATCTGTTGGAGGTCAGCCAGCGGATCCAGACGATCATGGCCGATGAGAAGATCACCGACGAAGAGGTCAAGGGGCTCTTGACGTTGATTGACGACAAAAAGCAGAAGAACGCAGTCCCATCAAACTGAAGAGAAGACAATGAAAAAACCGATTCCTTTCTGGAAAATGAGCGGCAGCGGGAACGACTTCATCATGATCGATCACCGCACCCCCTTGATCAATTCAACGGAGATGAAGCGCTTCATCGCGCAGGCCTGCCGGCGCGGCCTCTCGGTCGGCGCCGACGGGGTGATCCTAATCGAACCGTCGACGAGAGCCGACTACAAGTGGCACTACTACAATGCCGACGGCGGCGAGGTGGAGATGTGCGGCAACGGAAGCCGCTGCGTCGCACGGTTTGCCTATCTGAACCAGATCGCCCCGGCGAAACATACGATCGAGACGCTCGCCGGCATTGTCGCGGCGGAGGTGATCGGCGACCGCGTTCGGGTCCGTCTTCCCGATCCGACCGACCTGCGCTTCGACCTAAAGATCGACATCGACGGGAAGAGCTACACCGGCCACTTCGTCAACACCGGCGTTCCCCATGTCGTCTATCTCGTCGATGATGTGAACCAAACCGATATCGTGACGTTGGGGCGGGCAACCCGACATCACCCCCTCTTCGCGCCCCGGGGGACCAATGCCAACTTCATCAGCGTCGTTGACCGGCAGAATCTCAACATCCGGACCTATGAGCGCGGGGTGGAAGACGAAACGCTCGCCTGCGGCACCGGCGCGATCGCCTCGGCGGTCATCACCACCGCCCTCGGAAAAACGACCCCCCCCCTCTCGCTGATGACTCGCGGACAGATCCGATTGGGGGTCGACTTTACCCGGGAAGGACAGACCTTCAAGAACGTTCTCCTTGAAGGGGATGCCCGTGTTGTCTATAAGGGAGAGCTTCTAGAAGAAGCATTACTGTAAAGCAGGTTTTTTCAATCCTGCTTTTAAATTGAGGTCTATCGATGTTTCATGGTTCCATTGTCGCCATCGTCACCCCTTTCAAGAAAGGAAGGGTCGATGAGAAAGCCTTCGGTGAGCTGATCGATTTTCACCTCCGATCGGGAACCCACGGGATTGTTCCGTGCGGGACGACCGGAGAATCGGCCACCCTCTCTCATGAAGAGCACAAGCGGGTCGTCGAGCTGGCGGTCCAGTGGACCGACGGACAGATCCCGGTGATCGCCGGGACCGGCTCCAACAGCACCGAGGAAGCGATCATGCTGACCCGCCACGCCAAGGCGGTCGGCGCCGCCGGCGCGCTCCTGATCACCCCCTATTACAACAAGCCGACCCAAGAAGGGCTCTATCAGCACTATAAAGCAATCGCAAAGGCGGTCGATCTCCCCCTCGTTCTCTACAATATCCCGGGACGGACCGGGGTCAACATGCTTCCGGCGACCGTCGCCCGGCTGAGTGGCGAATTCGATAATATCGTCGGGATTAAAGAGGGAACCGGCTCGCTCCAGCAGACGAGCGATCTGGTCCAGCTCTGCGGCGAGCGGCTGATCATCCTCTCCGGCGACGACTTTACCGCCCTCCCGACGATGGCGGTCGGGGGCAAAGGGGTCATCTCGGTCACCGCCAACATTGCCCCGGCCGAGATGGCACAGATGACCGAGGCGGCGGAGCGGGGGGACTACGCCCAGGCGAGAAAGCTGCACGAGAAGCTTTATCCGCTTCACCAGGTGATGTTTGTCGAGACCAACCCGATTCCGGTTAAAGCGGCGCTGGCCCTGATGGGAAAATGCACCGATGAGGTCCGTCTTCCCCTCTGGAAACTGTCGGACGAGAATGCAAAGAAGGTGAAGACGGCTTTGAAACGGTACGGCTTACTTCGAAAGGGGTGAAATGAAGCTCACCATTTCAGGCGCGGCGGGGCGGATGGGCCGTGCCATCCTCGACAGCCTCTATCATGACGAAGCGCTCACCCTCGGCGCGGCGCTGGAGAGGAAAGGCCACCCCAACATCGGCCACGATGCCGGGGAAGCGATCGGGGTCGGGAAATGGGGCGTCGTCCTGACGGACCAGGTCAAGAAGGCGGTCCAGGCGGGCGAGGCGATCATCGACTTCAGCACCCCCGCGACGACGATTGCCCTCCTCCAGGAGGCGGTCTCCAAAAAGACGCCGATGGTGATCGGAACCACCGGCTTCAGCAGCGATGATGACAAGAAGATCGCAAAAGCGGCCGAGAAAATCGCCCTCGTCCTCTCCCCCAATATGAGCGTCGGCGTCAACCTCCTCTTCAAGCTGCTCGCCGAGACGGCGGAAGCGCTGGGCGAAGCGTACGATATCGAAATCGTCGAGATCCACCACCGCCAGAAAAAAGATGCCCCGAGCGGCACCGCGCTCCGGATGGGAGAGGTCTTGGCCCGCGCGAGAAAAACCACCCTCGCTCAGTCGGGCCGGTTTACCCGTCACGGGAATATCGGCGCCCGCCCCTCCGGAGAGATCGGCATCCAGACGCTGCGCGGCGGCGATGTCGTCGGCGAGCATACCGTCACCTTCGCCGGACCGGGCGAGCGGATCGAGCTGACCCACCGAGCGCACAGCCGGACCAACTTCGCCCGAGGGGCGCTGCTTGCCGCCCGATGGGTGGCGCAGCAGCCTCCCGGCCTGTATGACATGATGGACGTACTCAACCTAAAAACAAAAACCGAATAAAAATATTGCGGATTTCGGAATGCGGATTTCGGGTTTAAAGAGAAAATAGATTCTTTTTGAATTGTTTAATCCACCATCCGAAATCGCCCATCCGCAATTGAAAATGAGGAGCGAACGTGAGCACGATTAAAGTTGAAATGGCCGAGCGGATTAAGCATCTTCCTCCGTATCTCTTCGCTGCAATCGATAAGATGAAGCAGGAGGCGATCCGACAGGGGAAAGATATCATCAACCTCGGCATCGGCGACCCCGACCTGCCGACCCCCGCCCCGATTATCCAGCGGCTTCAAAAGGCGGCCGAGGACCCCCGCCACCATCAATACCCTTCGTACGAAGGGATGCTGACCTTTCGAAAAGCGGTTGCGGCCTGGTACCAACGGCGCTTCAATGTGAGGCTCGATCCGGAGACGGAGGTCCTCACCTTGATCGGCTCCAAAGAGGGAATCGGCCACTTCCCGCTCGCCTTCATCAACCCGGGCGATGTTGCATTGATGACGAGCCCCGGCTATCCGGTCTATCATGCCGGAACCCTCTTTGCCGGGGGCAAATCTTATTTTATCCCACTCAAGGCCGAGCGGGGATTTCTCCCCGACCTCGCCTCGATTCCGACCGAGGTTGCCAAGGCGGCGAAGATTCTCTTCATCAACTCGCCGAACAATCCGACGGCGGCGACCGCCGACCGGGCCTTCTTCAGCTCCGTGGTCGAGTTCGCCAAGCGCTATAACATTATCGTCGCCCACGACGCCGCCTACTCCGAGATCTACTACGACGGCAAGCGCCCCTCCTCCTTTATGGAGGTGGAAGGGGCCAAAGAGGTCGGCGTTGAATTCCACTCCCTCTCCAAAACGTATAATATGACCGGCTGGCGGATCGGCTTCGTCGTCGGAAACCGCGACGTTTTGGCCGGACTCGGCAAGATCAAGAGCAATCTCGACTCGGGCGTCTTCCAGGCGGTCCAGGAGGCGGGGATTGCAGGGCTGGAGATGGAGGAGACGGTGGTGGAGAACATTCGGAATATTTATCAGGAACGGCGCGATGTCTTGATCCCCGGTCTTCAGAAACTCGGATTCAAGGTCGCCCCGCCCCCCGCCAGCTTCTATGTCTGGATTCCGACCCCGGCCGGCGTCGCCTCCGCCGACCTCACCGCACAGCTGCTGTCGAAGACCGCCATCGTCACCACCCCGGGCAAAGGCTTCGGAGATGCGGGTGAAGGATATATCCGGATGACGATCACCGTCGGAAAAGAGCGGCTGGAAGAAGCGCTCGACCGAATGGAAAAGGCGGGGATCCATGGCTAAGAAGGGCCCCGCCGTCAGGCGCCGGGGGCCCGGGAAGGAGCAGGTCCTTTCCAGCCCGATCCCCGCTCCGCGCCCCACGGCCCAAGCCTTTATCGGGGTCGGCTCGAATCTCGGGGATCGGCTTCTCTTCTGCCGCGAGGCCGTTCAGCGGCTCGACGCGACCCCTTCGGTTCGAATCATCCATCTCTCCTCGCTCTATGAGAGCGACCCGGTCGATTACCTCCCGCAGGGTCGGTTCTATAACGCCGTTGTTGAAATCGAGACCTCCCTCTCTCCCCGGGATCTTTTAGCCGCTTGCCAAGAGATTGAGCGGCATTTGGGAAAACGGGTTGAGATTCCCAAAGGCCCCCGGACGATCGATCTGGATCTGCTCTGCTATCGCCCATCAGATCCATTGGATCTATCGCATCACGGAGTTCTGGAGGAGCCGGGGCTGACCCTTCCCCACCCGGCGCTTCCCGACCGCCTTTTTGTTCTCCTTCCCTTGGCCGAGATTGCGCCCCAATGGACCCATCCCCGCCTTCACCTCTCGGCCGTCGCGCTCCTCGATCGGCTGAAAACCCCCTCCGGGGTCGAGCGAATTGCAGGACCGGGATGGGAGAAGATCCCCCGCGCATCGAACGGATCGTAAGAGAGTTTCTATCCACATTGGGACGAAGAGGGAAACAACGCCATGGGTGCCAATAGGCTGATTGTGATTGAAGGGCCGATCGGGGTCGGAAAAACGACCCTGGCGCAGCTGCTGGCGTCGGAGCTCCGGGCCGATCTGGTTCTCGAGAAGGTGGAAGAAAACCCGTTTCTGCCGCTCTTTTATCAAAATCCGGACAAGTGGGCCTTCCAAACGCAGCTGTTTTTTCTTCTCTCCCGCGCCCGCCAGCTGGAAGAGCTCCTTCAACAGAGTCTCTATGCCGAAACCACCATCTCCGACTATTTCTTCCCGAAGGACCGGATCTTCGCCTACATGAATCTTCGCGAAGAAGAGTTGGTTCTGTATGAACAGATCTACAAAGTACTCAATCCTCATATCCCCAAACCCGATCTGGTGATCTTCCTACAGGCGCATACCGAAGCGCTCCTCGACCGGATCGAACAGCGCGGCCGACATTACGAGAAGGAGATCCGCCCGGAGTATCTTCGCTCGCTCAACGAGGCTTACAATCGATTCTTCTTCCATTTTGATGAAAGCCCGCTGCTGGTCGTTCAAACCAGCGACATCGATTTCGTCCGCAGCCCCGCCGACCTGGCCGACCTGGTCACCCAGATTAAGCAGATGAGGCGGGGAAAAGAATATTACCATCCGACCCGGTAAACGGAAGTGCGGATTGCGGAGTGGAGACAACCCGGACGAACCGCTTCAATCATGAAGACCGTTTCGAGCATCAAAACCGTTCAGAAAATTCTCAGGCCGCTGCGGGGGAAGAAGCGGATCGGGTTTGTTCCGACGATGGGAGCCTTCCATGAAGGACATCTTTCGCTGATGCGGCAGGCGCGGCGAGAATGCGACTCTGTCGTCGTCTCCCTCTTCGTCAATCCGCTTCAATTCGGGCCGAAGGAAGACTATGCCGTCTATCCCCGCGATCTTGCCGCCGACCGGAAGATGGCGCAGGGAACCGGAATCGATCTTCTTTGGACGCCGACGGCCGAAGAGATCTATCCCCCTTCATACCGGACCTATGTGAACGTCGAGGAGATCACGCAGCGATGGGAAGGGGCCATCCGCCCGGGTCATTTCCGGGGGGTCGCCACCGTCGTCGCCCAGCTCTTTCAGGTGGTCCGGCCCGACCGGGCCTATTTCGGACAGAAGGATTATCAGCAGACGCGGGTGATCGGGCAGATGGTCCGAGACCTTCACTTCGACATCACCCTCCGGATTCGTCCGACCTACCGGGAGAAAGACGGCCTGGCGATGAGCTCCCGAAACCGGCGCCTCTCTCCGGCCGACCGGGCGGCGGCGCCGATCTTGTATCAGGCGCTCAGACGGGTTGAAGCGCTCATTCGTCAGGGGGTGCGGGACGCAAAGACGCTCCTCGCCGAGGCCGAATCGTTGATTGAATCGGAACCGCGGGCTGCCATCGATTACGCGACCCTCTGTAATTCCGAAACGTTGGAGCCGATCGATCGGGTTGAAGAGAGGACGGTTCTCCTTTTGGCGGTTCGAATCGGGCCGGTCCGCCTCCTCGACAATCTCTTGATCCAAACCAAACCGTCACCTCGGTTTTTTTAGCTTGACAGATCCCTCTTTTTCTAAAATAATGGCGCCGTATGAACATCCGGAACCAAAGGGACAATCCTGCTCAATTCGCTTCGATATGGATCTTATTATTGTCCCTTCTTTGGGCCGTCGGTCTCAGCGGCTGTGAGGGCCTCTCGGGGGACAAAAAAAGCCCCGCAGCCGCCCCTTCTTCCCCAAAAGCGGGGAGAATCTATATCGCCAACGGGGGGGACGGCAGCCTCGTCACATTCGATCAGGCCCTTCAGACACAAGGGAATATCCTTCCGAGCCGACGCTTTCCGGAGACGGTCGCCGGACCGATCGGCCTCTTCCTCGATCGAACCAGCGACACCCTCTATGTCGCAAATACCGACTCCGACGCCATCCTCATTTATGAAAACGTCAGCACGCTCGATCTCTCGGCCGGACCGGCCAATGCCACGCGGGTGATCACCGGCCCCAAAACGGGGCTCGACCGTCCCTATGGGGTGACGTACGACCCGACCCGCCAACGGCTCTATGTGGTCAATCGAGAGAATCTGGTCTCCGTTTTCCAGAAAGACTGTCCGGAGCAGAATAACCTGAATGGGGATATCGCTCCCTGCCGGACCCTGATCGGCGGGTCGACGTTGCTCGACTTTCCACGGGCCGTGACCGTCGATACGCAGCGGGATATTCTCTATATCTCGAATCTGGGAACCAATTCTATTTTGGTTTACGAGAACGCTTCCCAGCCGACGACCCAGAGAGACCTTCCCCCGACGCGGGTGATCTCCTCCCACACCGATGCTTCGGAAACCGACAGCATGCTTTACAATCCGTTCGGCCTCTTCATCGACAGCGCCGACGACCGGCTCTATGTCATCAATTCAGGAAGAAACCAGCCGGGCATCTTAATCTATGATAACGCCAGCACCCGATCGGGAGCGATCGTCCCTGACCGGGTCTTCGCCGGTCAGCAGACCCAGCTCTCCAACCCGGCCGGGATCGACCTCTTTGTTGAACAAGACCGGCTCTATGTCGTGAACGAGAACAATACGAATAACGGCAGCACCGCCTTGGTGGTCTATTCCGACTTCAACACAAAGTGTCCGCTTGGCACCCACCTCTGCAACTTCGCGCCGGACCGGGCCGTCACCGGACAGCGAACCGGCCTGGCCAATCCGGCCGGCGTCGCCTACGACCCGCAACACGAGATCATCTATGTCGGGAACTCTCAGGGGAACAATGTCCTCGTCTTTGCACTGAAGAGCGACCTCACCCCGCTGCAGTTCAACTCGGGCACCAGCGGGAATCCGGAGCTCAACACGTTGCTGGAACAGCCGTCGGCCTTCTTCTATGACAAACCGCTCGATCGCCTCTACATTGCGAACTTTAACGCCAGCACCGCCGGAACCCCCCCCATCCTCGTCTACGAACAAGCGAGCAGCCGAAGTTACCTGAATACCCCGCCGAGCTGGACGATCCAAGGCGGAATCACCAATCCCCTTGAAGGGCTTGATATCCAGCAGGCGAGGGGGGTTTACGTCGATAAAAGGCGGAATCTCTTAATCATCCTAAATGGATTTAATAATAAGATTTTCATTTATAATTTCGCTCAGGCAAACAGTGCCACCCCACCGGCCGGGAATGCCGTCACCCTCCCGACCGGTCCGACCACCTTCAGAGGCTTTACCCGCGGAAGGGCGATGGCGGTCGATGAGGCAGCCGGCGAGCTCTATGTGGTCACCGATTGCGACACCGGGAGCTTCAGCCTCTGTCCCGCCGCGACGAATGTGAACAGCATCGTCATCTATCGCTATGACAACCTCGATCCAAACACCCCCGCGGACCCCAAAAAGAGCGCGCCCGATCGAACCATCACCGGACCGTCGACCGGCCTGAACCGCCCGCACGGCGTCTTCCTCGATACGACGAACGACCGGCTCTATGTGACGAATATCTCCTATCCCCCTCCGAGCA
This sequence comes from Candidatus Manganitrophaceae bacterium, assembly GCA_016200325.1. Classification (NCBI taxonomy): domain Bacteria; kingdom Pseudomonadati; phylum Nitrospirota; class Nitrospiria; order Candidatus Troglogloeales; family Candidatus Manganitrophaceae; species Candidatus Manganitrophaceae bacterium. The sequence continues at coordinate 291,330 of JACQEZ010000001.1, read as the reverse complement.
GCAATAATGGACCGACGGCCAACTCGGTTCTGGTGTTTGATCAGATCAGCACCCGATCGGGCAATACGGCGCCCGATCGGATCATCTCGTCGTCCCCCACCTTTGCCCCTGCGGAGCAGATGGATACGCCGATCGCGCCGTTTGTCGATCCGGTAACCGATCGTCTCTATCTTATTAACTGGGCAAAGGACAGTATCTTTGTCTTCGAGAAGGCGAGCACGCGGTCGGGCCCGACCCGTCCCGATCGCATCGTCTCGGGGACCGACACCCTCCTGGCCTTCTCCGGCTCGGCCAACACGACCGGCGCCCTTTACGTCGATACGACCCAGGGGAAAGAGACCCTTTTTGTCGGAGAGCCGAAAAACCCGACCCCCGCCTGCCCCCCCTGCCGCGGCTCTTTCTTGATCTTCGGCGTTCAGGGAAATACCCCCGCCAGCGGCACCCTCTCCGCCGGCGCAGTCTCGCCGCTGACCGGCCCCGCCGCGATGGCGTTGGATCCGGTTCGGGATATTCTCTATATTGCAAACCAGGGTGATCCGGCGCAGCGGGCCGACGATTCGATATTGATTTTTACCAACGCGAGTCAGGCGAATGGAACCTTGCCGATCACCGGGACGGTGACGGTGACCACCGGCTCCGCGGAGGTCGCCGGAACGGGAACCGCCTTTACGACGGCGCTTGCTCCCGGCGATTCGATTCGGATCGGATCGACCGCTTATCAGATCGCCTCGATCGACTCCGATACCGCGCTGACGCTCACGGCTCCCTACACCGGCGCCTCCGGCACCGATCTTCCTGCCTCTTTCGTCCCCCGTATGCTCTGCAGCCCGATCGGGACGACCTGTCAGAGCGCCGGCTCGCAGTTGAATAATCCGGGAGGGCTGTTGGTCGACTCGGATCAGAACCGTCTCTATCTCTCCAATGCCGGGACCGATTGCTCCGACCCCGCCGCTCCCTGCAACGCCCTGCTCGTCTTCGACGATGCCAGTGATCTGAACCAGAATTCGACGCCGAGTCAGGTTATCACCGGCACGGCGCTGAACAGCCCGCGCGGAATAGCGCTCGATTCGGCGCGAAAGACCCTCTACGTCGCGAATAACGGCAGCCACTCGGTTCTCCTCTTCAAAAACATCGACCAGCTGAACGGAGCGGTGACCCCCGATGCCGAGATCGGAGGGGCGGCGACCCAGATCAACGCCCCCATCGGGGTCGCCTATGATGCAAGCAGAGACCTTCTCTATGTTCTCAACAGCGGCAACACCGAGATCTTGGTCTTCTCCCAAGCCTCCTCTTTAAACGGGAATGTCGCGCCGACCCGGATTCTCTCGAACGGCTTTATGAAAACCCCCACCGCCTTCTTCCTCGACCCGCAACAGGATCTGCTTTATGTGGCGGACCGGGACAACAATGCCGTTTACACCTTCACCACCGCAAGCAGCGCCGCAGGTGAGGCGAGCCATAGCACCACTTCCGGAAACAACACCGGGCTCAATCAGCCCGCGGCCGTTTTTGTTGACACAACCAGGTGACCCGCGACGTGAAACCGATACGATGGACAGCATTCGTCTTCTTCCTTCTTTCGATAGGGACCCTGCAGGGTTGCGGCGGCTCGGGGGGAGGCGGCGGTGACCGGCTGAATGGACCCAACGCCGCCGCGCAAGGGGATGGGAATCTCTACGTCGTCAATGGAGGGACAGGGAGCGTGTCCGCTTTTGACAGCGCCGTCACGGCCGATGGGGATCTCTCCCCCAGCCGCCACTTTCCGGAGACGCTGGCCGGCCCCACGGGGCTCTTCTTAGATCCCACGACAGACACCCTCTATGTGGCCAATACCGGTCAAAATGCCGTCCTCATCTTTGAGCATGCGAGCACCCTCCGGCCGCCGGTCGGATTGACCTCGCCGACTCGAATGATTTCAGGCCCGCAGACCCGGCTCCAACGCCCCAGCGCCCTCTTTTATGACACCGTACAGCAGCGGCTCTATGTCGCCAATGAGGGGGACTCGTCGGTCGTCGTCTTTCATGCCAGCTGCGCGACCTCCGCGCTGCTCAACGGCAACATCCCTCCTTGCAAGGTGATCGCAGGCCCATCGACCGCGATCCATTCTCCCAAAGCGCTGGCGCTCGATACCGGTAAAGACATCCTTTATCTCTCCAACACGCAGGCCGACAACCTCCTGGCGTATGATCAGGCGACCAGCCGAGGCGGCGCACCGGCCGACTGCGTCAAGACACCGAACCCCTGTGACACCCCTCCCAGCCGGGTCATCACCTCCGCCGCCACCCCGGCCGGAGCGCTCCGCCGCCCCTTCGGCCTCACCCTCGATTCGGCAAACGATCGCCTGTATGCGGTCAATGCCGGGGGAGATTCGCCGGCCATTTTCATCTACGACGCCGCCTCCACCCAGTCGGGTGAGACGGCTCCCGATCGAATTCTAACCGGCACCGCGACGCTTCTCGGCGCGCCGACCGCCGCCGATATCGATCCGGTTCAAAATCGAATCTTCGTGATCAACAACAACCATGCCGGAAGCGGCGCCAGCGCGGTCATCGTCTTCAGCAACATCGAGGGCCGCTGCACAGACACCCTCTGCAATCTGGCCCCGGACCGGGTCATCACCGGAGATCAAACCGGCTTCTCCGATCCGAACGGCCTCGCTTTCGATTCACAGCTGGAGCGGATTTATGTGGCAAACAGTACGGCGAGCACGATCTCTTTGTTCGGGATGGAGGGGAATATCTCGCCGACCAAAATAGACGCCGGGATCAATACCAAGCTGGAGCAGCCGATCTCGTTCTTTTATGACAGCGACCTCGATCGCCTTTATGTCGCCAACTACTCTTTCCGATTCGCCTCGGCCTCTCCGCCGATCACCGTCTACGATCAGGTGAGCAGCGCCCCCCTGGCGAACACCCCGCCGAGCTGGGGGCTGGCCGATCCCTCGTTGAGATTCCCCCGGGCCGTCTATGTGGATAAGGCGCGGAACCTTCTGCTGGTCCTGGAATCGTTTAGCTATGAGCTTCGCGTCTATCCCCTCCCCAATCTCTCCACCGCTCCGGTCGGGACCAATGTCACCATTACGGCGCTCGCGAGCTTTACGATCGGGCTCAATCGACCGACGGCCATCACGGTCGACCCAGCAAAGGGAGAGGTCTATGTCGCCAATGAAGGAAATCAAAGCATCGTCGTTTACAACTTTAACAGCTGCACCGCCACCGTCTGCGCCTCTTCCGCCCCGACGCGGACCATTACCGGCGCCGCCACTAAGCTCCTCAGCCCTTTCGGACTGTTCATCGACACGGCGCGGGACATTCTTTATGTGACCAATATTACCGGCCAGACCGTCATCGCTTTCAGTAATGCCAGCAGCCGATCGGGGAACACCCCCCCCGACCGCGTCCTCTCCTCGCTGACCTTGACGACTGCGGATGCCCTGAGCACGCCGACCGCCCCCTTCATGAACGTCGCGAAAGACCGCCTCTTCTTGATCAACCGCGGCAATGATTCGATCTATGTTTATGACCGCGTCAGCACCCTCAACGGCGAGGTCGCGCCGAGCCGGAAATTGTCCGGCCCCAACACGCAGCTCGACTTCACGCAAGGGAACGATGTCGCCATCACCGGCGCCCTCTGGGTCGACACGACGCGGGGGGGAGAGCGGATCTTCGTCGGCGAGCCGAAAGACCCCGGCTGCACCCTGCCTCCGAACCAATGCGCGCGCGGCGCCCTGTTGCTCTTCAGCGCGGAGGGAAACATCACCCCCAGCCAGGTGTGGAGCGGAGGAGAGCAGCGGCTGATCGGGCCGGTGGCGATTGCGATCGATACGAAGCGAGATCTGCTCTATGTCGCCAATCAGGGAGACCCGGCGTCGACCGCCGACGATTCGATCGAGCTCTTTACCCAGGCGAGTCAAGCGGAAGGAACCCTTCCCCTGACCGGCACCCTGGCCCTGACGGGAGGAACCGCAGAGGTCACTGGAACCGGAACGGCCTTTACGACGGAGTTGGAACCGGGCGATCGGATCAAAATCGGGTCGTCTTCGGCGGTCGTCTCGGCGATTACGTCCGACACTTCTCTAACGCTGGTCGCTCCTTATACGGGAACCACCGCTTCGAACCAGGTCGCCTCCCGTCTTCCGCGGAACATCTGCAGCCCCGCCGGAACGAGCTGCGTCAGCCCCGATACCAAGCTAAACAATCCGGGGGGGCTGGCGGTCGATTCGGATCAGAACCGCCTCTATGTCTCCAACGCCGGGACCGATTGCTCCAACCCCGCCACCCCCTGCAACGCCCTGCTCGTCTTCCACACCGCGAGCAACCTCAATAACGATGCGATCCCCGATCAAGTCATCACCAGCACGGCGCTGAACAGCCCGCGGGGGCTGGCGCTCGATCCGACGCGGAAGACCCTCTACGTTGCGAACAACGGCAGCCATTCGATCTTGGTCTTTAGGAATGTCGAGCAGCTGAAAGTGGCGGTCACCCCCGACGCGGAGATCGGAGGGGCGGCGACCCAGATCAATGCCCCGATCGGGGTCGCGTATGATGCAATCAGAGACCTGCTCTATGTTCTCAACGGAGCCGGCACCCCCGAGATTCTGGTCTTCTCCGATGCCTCTTCGCTGGCCGGCGACATTGGGCCGTCCCGCATTATCTCGGGCAGCTTTATGAAGGTCCCTACCTCCCTCTTTCTCGACTCGGTGGGCGATCTGCTCTATGTGGCTGATCCGACCGCCAACGCCGTCTACCTCTTCACCGAAGCGAACAACGCCGAGGGAGACGCCCCGCACAGAACGATCTCCGGAAACAACACCGGCTTCAATCAGCCGTTGGCGGTGGCGGTCGATACCGCCCGCTAAAAATCCTTTTTTCTAATACCTTATTTGTCTATTGACTTCTGGCGCAGCGAAATCCTAAGAAAGGATAACGCGCCAGCGGCTCGACATTTTGTCGGAAGGAGAGTCTTGAGAAGAGAGGGAGGGAGTAGTGGCCCGATTCGCCGAAGGCGTCTCCTTTGGCGACTTTAAACTGCTCTCCGAAGTCGGCGCTTTGATAGTTCCCCCCCGGAAACGCTTTGTACCAGTCGGCCACCCATTCCATTACATTGCCGTTTAAATCGAACACCCCATAGACGCTCCGGTCGTCTTTCCAGCGGCCGACCGGGGTCGCATCGCCGAAGCCGCCGGCGCTGACGTTCGCCTTTTTGGCGTCGAACTCATTTCCCCAGACATAAAGATTTCCCTGCGGTCCGCGCGCCGCCTTCTCCCACTCCGCTTCGGTCGGAAGGTGCTTGCCGCGCCAGCGGCAGTAATCCTGGGCTTCATACCAATTGATCTCCGTGGCGGGGTACTCCGCCTGGCCTTCCGGATAGCGTCCTTCCTTCCACGACGCCGGCGGCTTCCGCTGCCGCTCCTGGACGAACGCGGCATACTCTTTATCCGTCACCTCATATCGGTCGATCAGAAAATCGGGGAGGGAGAGCTTCCGCTGCGGGTGCTCGTCGAGGTACCACGGTTTTTTGCTTCCGAATTCAGTCTGGCTTTCGGTTTTATCGACGTCATTGCTCCCCATGATAAATTCACCATGGGGGACCAGGACCATCTCCGAGGGAATTTCCTTTTTCGATAAGAGAGGCGAGAAAAAATAAAAGAGAAGCCCAACAGGTAGAACGATAAAAACAGAAATAAGAAGTACTTTCCTAAAAGACATTCCTATTTCTGACCGTTGACGACGGCATGGGCATCCGTATTGTGTCGCATTCTGAAACCGTGGCATCGAAGGTTACAGCCGGGGCCCTTATGGCCTGCACTGTAGTCATCGACCGTGTTCTGAAGGGGAGCATTGACGCCATTGACCATTTTGCCTGCCCCCCAGAGCGGTTGGTCTTCAATCCGATTCCCCTTAATGTTCGGCTGGAAGTTAATCAGGTGGGTATCGAGGTTGTGGCCCGGATTGTCGGTAATGAACGTAGGATCGCTCAGGCCGACATAAACGGTATTGCCCGCTTCGACGTTGCTGTGAACATTGTTGTGGCATTCATGACACCGCGCATTGGTCCGGCCGACGAGATGAAGCATATGAAGATTTCCACCGGCGTTTCCTTGGCCGTCCACATTCTGCGTCCCGCCTCTGTAAAAATTGGTCAGACGGCTTTTTGGCCCAATCGTTCCAGGGCCTTCCCAATAAGGGGTGACAAAGGCTGCCTCCGAATGGCAATTAAAACAGAGGGCAAAATTCTGGGGATTATAGGTTCTCGTCGCATGCCCCGTACAACTGCCGGGAGTGGAATTATCGCAGAGACTGTCTCCGATCAACGCGTGCGAAGCGGTCCCGATTTTCGTGTCATAGTTATTGCGCAGGATTCTCTTGTAGATCGACCCATGCGGCCCCTGCGGCGCTTTCGGATCGTTGAGGCTGGATACGCGAGTCCCTTCCGGGTTGACCGGGATGTCGTTGGGAACGTCGGTGATCCGGCGATACGCGGTCCCCCGTGTGTCGTCGAAGGTGATCGGTCCCGGGTAGTCGGGGCAGCTGACGTTCTGGCTCCCATCCCAACATCCGAGCAGCGCCGGAAATCCAAGGGCGCTAAATATTCTCGTGAAAGGAAGCGGTCCGCCGAGATAGGTCCCGAAGAGATCGGTGTTGTGACAATCGGTGCAGTGAATCGTCCGCTCCCGGCTCAACCCCATTCTTCCCAGTAGCTGCCCTTGTTGTGTGGGGATGGCCATGTTGTTGGTGTAGTTGTTCAACACCCCCGACTGATTCCGCCCCGGCTGAAAGACCGGATGAAAAGAGCTGTTAAATCGAGGGGGGTTCGGATCAGGCATCAGCGGTCCGAGCGGGTCGGCCGGGTTTTGAGTTTTGAAGTTGTCCGGATAAAATACGACGGAGGTCGGATCGAATTCCTTCCGCTTATTGCTCCCATGGGCGTTGACCCCCAAGGCCGGATTGACCGGGTTGTTCCCCCGCGCCTGAACCATCTTATGGGTCCCGGCCGAAGCAAAGAGCGCCTCGCGGACATGGTTGTTGAAGGTATTCCCGTGGCAGCGGAGGCAAACCTCGTAGATATACGGCTCCCGACGCTCGTCGACCGACTTCAATGTCTCGGCGACGATCCCTCCTTTGATGGTCACCCCCGGCATTCCCTGGAAGCGGTTTCGTCGGGTGACCCGGTGCATGTTGTGGCAGTCGACGCATTCGACATGCGACGTATCGGGGCTCGGGGGCGCGTTTTCGGTGAGCGACTTGTTGTTGGCCGGCTCGGTAAACGGCCCGCCGAAGAAGGAGGGGAGCCGGTTGTCGCTCCCCAGCTGCACCCCTTCTTTCGGCAGATCGATAAAGACCGGCTGATGGCCGAGCGCCAAGGTGAGGTCCATCGCGCTGCCGGTGCCGGTGCCGTGGTCCTGGCCATGGTTGCCATTCCCCTCCCGGTCTTTAAAGAATTGGGTCCGGATATCGGGGGCGCGGGTCGGCGCCTGCAGAATCGACGTCTCTTGCGGCTGATGGCATTGGAAACAGGTCTGCTCGATCGCGACATTCCCGAACTGATCGACCCCCTCCCGCATGATCCGGACCGCTCCTTGGCGGGTGTGCGGATCGTGGCAGACGAGACAGGCCCGCTCCGCCACCATCGGCGCTTCGCCGTTGTGGAGGTTGGTGGCCCCCGGTTTTAAGCGGGAGTCGTCGAACTGACCGGTCTGGCGGTCGCCGAAGTGAGTGTTTAGATCGGCCGGATTGTAGGGCCATCCCGGCTTGTCGTGGCAGAAGAGGCAGATGATCGCCCCGCCTCCCTTGGGGGGGGCCTCCGTGCTCGGCTGCCCGGGGTGCTTCTCCGCCTGCGAGGCGGCAAAGGTCGTCGATTGGAGGCGATTCGCTCGGAGGAATTTTGGAAAATCGACCTGGTGCGGGTTGTGGCACGAGGTGCACTGAACCGAATCGAAAACCTCGGTGCTGTTGCCGGTCGCCCGCCGCAGCGGGGAGAGCGGCGTCGGCGTGCTCTGCGTGAAGGGGCGGCGGATCGGCGGGCCGGGGTTGACGAACTCGGAGTCTTTGGAGAGAAGCTCCGTGTCGAACGTCATCGAGATCGGATGGTCGTTTCGAAGGTCCCGCCCGATCACCCGGGTCGCCTGCTGGGTCGGCCCCTCCCCCACCGGCATGCTCCCCGGCGGGCCGGCGGGCCGCTGGCCGGTCGGGTATTCCATTTGGATCGGATTGAGCCCGGTCGGATCATACCCGCCGCTTCCCGGTTTGTTGAGGACACTTCCCAACGCAATCGTTCCGTCGTGGCAAGAGAGGCAGAGGCGCGAGTAGCCGGTCGGCCGGCCGGGGGCGTTCGGCTTCGCCTCGAACGACTTGCTCCAGACCTGATCATACATCTGATAGTGGGCCGGCGAGAGATTCCGGTTCCAGATCGGCGCCCGGATCTTCACCCCTTCTTGGCTGGCGCCGTGAGGGGTATGGCAGAAGACGCAGACTTCAGTCGTCCCTTGCGGTCCTGCGACCGATTTAATGTTCCGCTCGATGTCGGGATCGAAGAGGTGTTGGAAGAGGGTCGGGTTCGGAACCGGATTGGCGGAGAGGTTGTGTTTGGTGTCGCTGACATCTTCATTGAACGGCTCGACGGTCGGTTGCGCCGAAGAGGGGGTTCGAAAAGGAAGACCGAGAAAAGAGAGTGCAGCGGTTCCCAAGAGGAAGAGGAGGAGGATCGACAGTCCTCTTGCGCTGAATCTGGACGTAAATCTTTTCCTCATCTTCCCCATGACTCCATCCCGGCGATCACTATAATAACCGGTCGTTCGTTTGTCAACATCCGAGCCCTTCTGACAGCCGATATCCTATTCACGCGTCACGCCTACCCCTTCTGCGCCGGCGGCGCCTCCTGCAACAGCTGAAACACTTGCACCCGCTGATTGTAGGCGTCGGCAACATAGATCCGCCCCTCGCGGTCGACGGCAATGCCGGCCGGCAGCCAGAAAAATCCCGGCTCGACCCCCGATTTTCCAAAATGAAGGAGCAGCTCCCCCGACGTATTGAAAACCTGAACATTGTCGAAGAGGGTGTCGACCACATAAAGATGATTCTCCCGGTCGACCGCCACCCCCTTGGGCCGAGAGAATTGTCCCAAGGTGCTTCCGAGGCTTCCAACCTGGGAGACGAACGTCCCGTCCGGATTGAAGACCTGGATTCTAAAATTGAGCGAGTCGGAGATATAAATGCGCCCCTCGGCATCGACGGCGGCATAGGTGGGGAAATTGAGCTCGCCGTCTGCCGTTCCCCGCCGGCCGATCGTCCCCGTCTTCTCTCCGGCGAGGGTATAGATGATCACCTGATGCCCCGTGGTATCGACGACATAGAGCCGATCGCGTCCCTGATCGATCGCGATCCCGGAGACCCGCTTCACCTCCGCTTCTCCCCCGAACACCCGAACTTTGTTCCCCTCGGGATTGTAGACGAAAATCCGATTGAGATCGGCGTCGGAGACATAGACCTGCTTCGATCGGTCAACGGCGAGTCCGATCGGATTTTGCAGCCGGTTAAACGGTGGAGGAAGCTTGAAATATTGGCGGTAGGTATGCTCTTTCTCGTTGAAGTAGTGAACCGCTTGCAGGCCGGTATCGGCAATGTAAACCCCCCCCGCTTCGTCAACGGCAACCCCGGAAGGACGAATCAGGTGGGGCGGCGCATCCTCGCCGAATATGAACCGAACCACCTTCTTAAACCACGAAGGGGTCACCCCGACATCCTTCGGCTCGGCCAGATTTTGGATATAGCTGATCTTCGGCGGATCGGGCGGATCGGGCCAGAAGAGGGTCGGCCGCTTTTCGACCGGCGCCTCCGCACAGGCGGCCAACGCCAGCAAGAGCAGTCCGATCAGGAGAGTTCGAAGCGGACTTCTCTTTTTTTCTCCTTGCTGATCGTTCATTCCATCCTTCCGCGAAACCGAGACCTTCTCTTAGAAAATCCGGGTCGCCCTGGCGAAGAAGGTCTCACTTCGATAACCGACCCCGGCCGTTCGGTCGTTGGCCCACCGGTAATCGACGTTAAAAATAAACTTTCCGATCTGATAGGTCAGCAGTGTCGTGAGCTCCAGCGTGTCGCGATCGAGGGAGACATTCCCATCGCCCCGTTGGTGTCCGTCTCGCCCGCTGAGGGTGATGTTCGACCTCCCGAGATAGAAGTTCCACTGGATCTCCTCAAAAAAGAGATTCGAGTCGAGATAAAAACCGGACGGATAATCTTGCCGCGTCCATCCCGCCGAGAGGAGCCCCCCGCCGAAGAAGTAGTAGCTCCCGCGAAGGTCGAACATGAAGGTGTTTCCTTCAGGGCCGAATCCATGGATCCGCGTCAGGCTCGAAGAGGATTGGAGCAGCAGGGAGTCGTCGAGAAAAACGAGGCCGCGGAAGTAGTTGCTGTCGACGTTGACCTGGAAGACATGCGACCGCTGGTCGTCCTCCGGCTGGACGGTGGGGCTGCTCCGATTAATATCGTTATAGGTATAGGCCAAGGCGACATGGACAATCCGGATCTGCGTGTTCTCCACCCCCAGCGTCACGGTATTCATCAGGTCTTTCAACTTGTCTTTGTTCGGGTCGCCGAGATTGTTCCGGGAGGTGTCGGCCGTCCCATAACTGAGCGCGTAGCTGGCGGTGTAGCGGATAATCTCGATTGAGCGGGTGTAGTTGACATAGCCGCGATAGCGCTGGTAGAACGACTCGGTCGAGGCGCCGAATCCTTCCGTTTTCGTCTCCCCCACCGACGTTCCGACTCCGGTGCCCAAACCGAAAAAGGGACGATAATTGAGGTTAAAATCGCTGAACGGAGAGGTCGTCTTGGTGTCGCCGACCTCGAATTGGAAAAGGCGAACGCTCGCCACCATATCGACGAGCTCCGTCGGGCGGAGCGAGCCGCTCCAGGCGGCAAGAAGCCGCTTTAGATCGATGGTGTCGGGCGACTCCGCATATTCGATCTGCGCATGGGTGTCCCAGAAAACGCTGGGGGTATAAAAGAGGGAGGCGCTGATCCCCCGCTCCTGAGAAAAGGTCAATCCCGGCGCGGCGGTCCCGGAGATATTGGCCCAGCGTGTAAAAGTGCTCAGGTTGAGGGCCGAGGAGAGCCGAGTTTCGGTCGTCAGATTGACCCCCTGGCCGCGAATGGTGCCGACATCGCCGTCGATTCGACCGACGTCGGTTTGATTGAATTGATACCGTCCGATCAACGTTGTATCGCCGATCCGGCCGCTCGACTCCGCATTGAAGTAACGGTTCAGCTGGTCAGGAAACCGATTCGGGTCGTTCGCCTTTAGCTCCGACTGATTATATGAAAGGGAAAGTCGCGGCAGGCGCGGCACCGAGAGCGACCAGTTGGCGCCGTAGGTGGTGACGGTGTCTTTGACCACGACATCGAGGTCATTGGAGCGGCTGACCCGTTGCGCATAGAGGCTGAGCGGCGAAATATAGGGGAAGAGATTCATCGCCACCGAATAATCGGTGAAGTTGAAATTCTGATCTGCAAAATCTCCGTTGGTATGGCCATCCTGGCTGAAGAAGGTGCCGTTGATGGAAAAGGTCCCCAGCCGCGGATCGAGGATATCGCCGTAATCATTTAGGTTGTAGCGCTGCTGAAAAAAATGGCTTTTCGTAACCGCTTGTTGATTCTCGATCGAATCCTGGGTCGTTCGCATATAACCGTAAGTCAGGTCGGCGCTTCCTCCCAAATTCAGAAGCCGTCCCTCGGCGCGACGAGGCGAGAAGAGCGCCGTCGCAAGGAAAACCAGCAGGAGCATCCCGATCCAACCGTTGCGTCTCTTCTCCAAACGGAGCGTTCCTCCCCCCAAGGACGGTCCCACAGAAGATCTCAGCCGCCCGGAACACCCCTCCGGTCGACCTGACCCCCTTTTCAGCCGACTGACCGTCGTAAACCTACCCCCGCCTGATGGCAAGCCGGCCATTCATTCGCACTCTACACTTCCCGTGTTTTTTTGATCTTTCTAAATCTTCCTTGCCTACCTCACTTCATAAATTCGAATGTCCGATCGCTCCCGGACCGTTTGCAACCAACCCTTTTTTTCCGTCTCGGTCGCGGCGGGAAGGGCGCTCCACATTCGCCGGACCAGCACAAATCGCCGCACCCCCGCTTCGACAGCATCCAGGGTGAGCCCCTCTTTCACCAGCGCCGCCTCGAAATCGTGCTGTGTCGAAAATCGCTTTCGGATGCGATCGACCTCGGCCTCCGTTTCCGCCTCGGTCACCTTCCATCCCTGCTTCAGCGCCTCTTGATAGAGCAACTCCTCATCGATCAGCTTATTCAGCATCTCTCGTCTCAGCATCGCCATCCGGTCGGACGAAAGTTCGCGATGGCCGATCTGGCGAAGATAGGTCTGGACCTCCCGGTTGAGCGCCTCCGCGGTAATCGGCGCCTGGTTCACTGCAGCGACGACCTCTTCCGCCGCAAAGAGCGCCGGGGGCGCCAGAAAGACCCGAAACCAGAAGCCAGCAGTCAGAATCCAGAAGAAGGTATTTCCCATCCCTGACTTCTGACTGCTGACGCCTGACGCCTGACTTCTAAATTCCTTTTTCACCTCCCCCTCGTTACTTCCGGTGACAGCTCAAGCAGACCAGACTCCCCGAGTTTCGATCTTGTGGATTCGCCCCCGGCATCGACGCCATCCGGAGGAAGAGGTTGTTGTTGATCGTCTGTGGGGTGATCGGCTCCGAAAGGGCCGGCTGCCCGCTCGGACGGCTTGCCTCGTGCGGATTGTGACAGGAGGCGCATTCGATGTAAGGGGCATCGGGGCGGTTTGGATCGGAGGGATAGGCGCGGATCCGATCCCGCTTGTCGAGCGGCAGAAACGCGCCGTTCGGATTCCGATCGATCCACATCACGCCGCCGCTCCCCGGCATCCGCCCCCCCTTTGTGGTGATGTTCGCCAAGATCTCTCTGAACTGCGGATCGGTCCGGGGGATCTCTATGCTGATTGGATGGTCGTCGCGCAGATCGAGCCCGAGGTTCGGGAACGGCTCCGCTCCGAGCGATGCGTTCGGTCCCCCACCGAGCGCGTCGAAGAAGACAAAACCACGCTCTGTATTATCGCGGCGCCCTTCGCGGAAACTGTTGGTCGCGTCGACCGCGGGGCCCGCCAGCGTCATCCCGATGCTCCCCCCAGGGCCGTTGAAGACCCGGTTGGTCTGAAAGAAGCCGCCCGACCCGGAGCTGTTGATCAAGGCATCGAAGGCGACCGCGCCGTCGTGACAGGAGAGGCAGGCGAGCGAGACCCCCTTCGGCCGCCCCGGCGCCCCCATCATGTCTTGACCGTCGAAATTGGGGCTGTTATAGGGGCTGAAACCCATCGGATCGGAGAGTCGGCGATTCCAGAGCGGCGCGGTGCCGGTCAGCCCGCCGACATTGCTCCGCCCGCCATGCGGCGTATGGCAGAAGATGCAGACCTCTTCATTCAGGCGGATGTCTCCCTCGACCCCTCGGACCGCCGGGTTTCGCGCCCCCCGAAGCGAGGTGAGCTCGCCCGGTTTCGAATCGCTCCCCTCCCGGGCGCCGATATCTGGATTGACCGCTAAGTTATGTTTGGTGTGGCGGACATCTTCAAACGCAAAGACATTGATCAAAGAGAAAACAAGGGCCGCCGAAGCGGTGAGGAGAAAAACCCACCGCCGCCCCCGGAAAGGGGAAAACAGCGGAGAGCGCTTCGGCCCAGGACGATTCAAGCCGCTTTCTTGGCGGGACGCCGCGTTTCGGTCGCTCATGAAGGGGCCCCCTGCGACGGTTCCCCCTTCGGCTTCTCCTTTTCAATCGGGCCGACATATTGAAAAATATCGATCCGATGGTTGTATTGGTCGGCGACATAGATCCGATCTTGATCGTCGATCGAAAGACCGGCCGGCAGCCAGAACTGACCCTGTTTGCTGCCGAACTCGCCGAAGAAGAGAAGCAGCTGCCCGGCCGAATCGAAGATCTGAATATTATTGAATCGGGAATCGACGACATAAATATGCCCTTGAGAGTCGACGCTGATCCCTTTGGGAAGAGAGAATTGGCCGAACCCGGTCCCGACGCTGCCAAATTTGGAGACGAATTTTCCCTCGGCGTCGAAGATCTGGACCCGGAAATTCATGTCGGTCACATAGACCTTCCCCGCCCGATCGACGAAGAGGTTCGCCGGAAAATTAAACTCCCCATCTTCCCCCCCCCGCTTTCCGAACTCGAAGAGAAAGTTCCCTTCGAAGTCGTAAGCGAAGATCTGATGCTTTCGGGTGTCGGCGATATAAACCCGCTTGAGCGCATCGTTGACCGCCACCCCGACCGGCCGCTCGAGACGATTTAAATCGCCGATCGAGAGAAGGTATTTTCCCTCCTGATCATAGACCAGACATTTGCGCAGAATTGTATCGGTCACATAAACCCGCCCGCTTTTGTCGGTGACGACCCCCATCGGCCCCGCCAACGCCCCCGGACCATCGACGCCGATCATGAAGAAGCGGTTCTGTTGGGTGTCGAAGACCAGCACCTTCCGCCACCCCGAGTCGGCGACATAAATGCGCCCCTCGGAGGCAAAGACCCCATACGGCTTGACCAGCTTCACCCCCGGCGTGTCGCCGAAGAGGGCGGCATTGATCCGATCCCCCCATCCTTTTTTCTCGACATCCTCCGCGGCATCGATGCTGCCGACGAATTTGATCCGAGCCGTTTCGGGGGGCGACGGCCAGACCAGACCGCGCTCCGGCGCTTGGACCTTTCGGCTGCAGCCGGTGGAGACGACCAACAAGAGCAATGCCACCCAGAAAACTTTTTTCACCTTGAGTTCCTCATACATTGAATCCTTCCGGCCTTCACTTTTGATGACAGGTCAAACAGAGGGCGCTCCCCCGGTTGGAGGCCCTGAGAAACGGATCCCGCCCCTCCAGGTTTTTCTCATCCGGACTATGGATATCGTGACAGGAGGCGCATTGGACCTTATCCCCCTCAAAGGTCTGAACCCCGTTTGGAAACATCCGCCCGCCGTCCGGCTTGAGAATGGTCGGCTGGTTGAACTGAGGGTCGATGTCGAGCGACGGATATCGCATCGAGATCGCATGGTCGTCGCGGAGGTCTTTCGTAAAATAGCGGACCGTGGCATCATGGGCGCCCGAGAGGCCGCCGTAGGCCCCTTCCACCCGGTTGTGGCATTTCGAGCAGGCGTCGCTTCCCGGCTCCCCTTCGAGCGTCATCCGATAATGCGCGCCGGTTTCGACAATGTCATGGAAGCGGGGGGGCTTTAAGACCGAATCGAGCGCGACCGAGCCGTCATGGCAGGAGAGACAAGCGAGAGAGATCCCGTCGGGCGCCTTCGGAAGGACCGAGTCGAAATTGGGGCTGGAGTACATCTGGTACCCTCGCTCCTGCGGGAGCGTGCGGTTCCAGAGCGGGGCGAAGCTGCTGGCATTGTGCGGGGTGTGGCAGTAGACGCAGGCCTCTCGATAATCGTTGAAGGTTCCCCCTTGCATCGGGCCGCTCTCATTTTGATATCCACGCCAATTCAGTGCGGAGAGATCATGGCGAGAACGGATAATCGAACCCCCTTTCGCCGAAACGGAGATAAATAAAATAAAGGCGATACTGCCAAGTAAGGCGAGACCGTAGACCTTGCTCCATCCCCAAACAGCCCGCTTATTGGGGCCTCTTTTAAACGTCATCCTGGACGGACTCCCCACGCATTGTCATCATCTATCAGGCAGGTCGTTCTTCGAGGTGTCAGCTAAGGGATTCAGAGAGAAATCTTGAATGCAGACACATGCATGAAAACGGCAAGGATTACTATAGTTTTTTTTAAACTTTTGTCAAGAAAAAAAAACGGCAAGCGGGTTCCGAAAGGCTCTCTTTTTTCACTCAGTTAACCGATTTTAGAAAAATTCGTTGACAAAAAAAAGTCGGTATGGTATCCAAGCGTCTTGGATTCCACTTCGGCATCGGTGAGGGGAGGGAAGATGAAAAGCGTTCGGATCGGCATCATACTCGGATTGGCTCTTCTGCTATCCTATTTTTGGGTCGGTGATCGGGTCATGGGATATTATGGGGATATGGTCCTGAACAGCAAAGCGGAAAAGCGGGGGATGCCGCCCGTTGTCTTCCCGCATTGGTATCACCGTGCGGAATTCAAATGCAAGGTCTGTCACCCCGCCATCTTTGAAATGCGATCCGGGGCAAACGACATCGATATGAAGAAAATTATCGTTGACGGACAATTCTGCGGAAAATGCCATAATGGAACGATCTCATGGAAGCCGATCGATTGCGGTCGTTGCCACTCGGGTACGCCGGGGATGACAACAGGGGTTTTGGAAGGCTTTCCAAGGTAGCGTCGCTTCGATTATAGTGTAAAGACAACCGACTCGCTTTCCTTAGAATGAACGGGGAGGATTCTGATGGCTTGGGTTAAAGAAAGAAAAAGATTGCTTTATACCGGATGCGTGCTGGTACTCCTGGCCCTCTCAACCCTCTATGCCTGTATCCGGCAGGCCAAGAGTGAACCGGCCAACCCCACGGCGGCACCCGCTGCCGCCGGCGCGCCACCGCAGGTGGTCGCCCAAGCCACTCCCGTTCAGGCTCCGGCACAGGCGAAGGAGAAAGACCTCTCCGCCACGCCGCCGCTGATCGCTCCGCCCCCCGTGAACTCCGTCCCCCAATTCGCCGATCCGACGCAGCTTCCCGAGCCGGGCCCGCCCTACAATCGGGACAACTCCAACGGAGATGTGGTTCTGAAAAGCTTTCCGACCGATGCCGTCGGCGCCATCGACTGGGTCAAGGCCTTTAAAGAAAATATGATCAAGCCGCACGAAGCGCTCGATCTGAACAAACCCCCCGTGCCCCCGTTCATGTTTGACATCGAAATCCCGGCGGTCGGTTCCATGCCGAACGTCATTTTTCCACACTTTCCCCATACCTTCTGGTTGGATTGCGCCAATTGTCACCCCGGCATCTTCATGATGAAGAAAGGGGGCAATCCGATCTCAATGGTCAAGATCGTCAATGGGGAGTTCTGTGGACGATGCCATGGCCGGGTCGCTTTCCCGTTAGCGAACTGCACCCGCTGCCACGTCAAGCCAAAGAGCTAGGAGCTCGGGTTTCACAGAGGCTGTCGCTCGGTCCCTCTCAAGCGGAAAGAGTCCGTGTCGATTCGGTATCGTACCGCGTGGTGTGGTCTATTTCCTGATTTGTCATTGATCGTCATGCGTTTAGACAAACGAAAAAGTTCCTTGTTGAAAACCTATCTGATCGCCTTGATACTTTTCGTCCTCTCGGTCCATCCGGCACTGGCCGGGAAAAAGAGTGACAAGGAGCAAGAGCGCCTCGTCGGACCGGTCAAGACCGTCCTCATTGAATTCACCAAAATTTCGAACGAAAAGGGAAAACCGGTCGAAAGCGCCCGGACCCCCTGGCTCTCGAATACCTATGACCTGAAGGGAAATCGAGTTCAGGAAGATCAGCTCTATGAAGACGTCGCGCTCAACTTCAAATCGGTCTTTACCTATGACCCGACCGGCAACCTGAAAGAAGGGATCGAATACGATTACAAAGGGTTTCCGACCTTCAAGTGGACCTACACCTTCGATCCCGAGCAAAATCGGCTGGAAGAGAGACGAACCCAGGTCAACGGCGTTCTCTTCTCGAAGGTACTCTACACCTACGATAGAAATGGAAACCTGATCGAAGAGGTCCGCCAGCAAGTCCAGAGCACCAAAGACTTTAAGTGGGTCTATCTCTACGATGCCGAGGGAAGAAAGGTCGAAGAAAACTTCTATCTCGTCCAGCCGCAAGATCCGCAGCATGAAGCGGTCAGCACCCTCGACTTTAAAACCCTCTACCGTTATGACGCGAAGGGAACGCTGGTCGAGGAGACCCGATTTGATGCGGCGGGGGCGATTCGATTTAAAAAACAATACACCTATAAATTCGATTCGGTCGGAAATTGGATCGCCCAAACCGCCGAGGAGTGGATCACCCGATCGGACAAAACCACCCTCGAGCCGACCGGAGTGACCTACCGGACCATCGCGTATCACTCACCCTGAAGATCGAGCCGATCGTCTGAATGAACGTTAAACGAAACCTCCGAAGAAGCTTCCTGAACCCAACGCGGATCATCTTTTTTGCCTCACTGGTTTTTATTTTCCAGTTCCTGATCCCCCGCCCCGCGGCCTCGGCTCCCAACCCACACGCACCGCCGGAAGAGAGCTGGAGTTTCTTCACCCTCTTTTCAATCGTTCGGGCACTGACGATCGAGGGGGATGTTCTCTGGATCGGCACATCGAACGGCCTCCTCCGATATGACATGGCGCGGGAGGAACAGAAGGCCTATACGACCAAAGATGGGCTCCTCTCCAACATCATCCACACGGTGGCCATCGATCCAAAGGGGAACAAATGGATCGGCACCTACGGGGGGGGATTGAGCAAGTTCGACGGAAAGCAATGGACCACCTACACCCCCTACGGCAGCGGATCGATCGCGAATTATGAGAATGCCTGGACCCGGTTTGTCAGAGGCAAAGGGCTCGGCGATCTCTGGGTCTATGGGGTCCACTTCGATCCGAAGGGGACCATGTGGGTGGCCACCTGGAAAGGGGTCAGCCGATTCGACGGAAAATATTTCCAGACCTACACCACCGAGGACGGCCTCATCGACAAATGGGTTTACACCCTCGCGCAAGATCAAAAAGGGACCTTCTGGTTCGGCACCGAAGGGGGGGTAAGCCGTTTTGATGGGAAGCGCTGGAAGAGCTGGACCAACAAAGAGGGGGTCGGCGCCGACGTCGGCCGGGTCAAGCCGCCGGAAGCGTCAGACCTTCAATTTGTTCCGAAACACCACCAGGGGGGAGAAAAGCCGCTCGAATACAACCCGAACTATGTCGTCTCCTCGGTCATCGACGCTCAAAACCGGCTTTGGGTTGGGACCCTCGGCGGCGGGCTCTCTCTCTTTGACGGGAAAAGCTGGAAGAGTTATACAAAGCAGGACGGCCTTGCCGGGAATATGGTGCATGCCCTTAAAATCGATTCGAAGGGAATCTTGTGGATCGGAACGGAAGGGGGGGTGAGCCGGTTCGACGGCCGGACTTTCATCAATTTCACCGAAAAGGAAGGGCTCGGTGCCGTCTACGCCATCGCCATCGATCGCCAAGGCCACAAATGGTTCGGAACGTTCGGCGGGGTCGCGCAGTACCGGGGAGATTAAGGGAAAAAGACGTCCGCGATCAGCCGTCCGCTCAAAATAAAATTCAGATCCTCTTCTGTTACGGCCTTCCGACGCTGCTGTATTTGAATCCGAGGTCGGCCATCCGCTTCGGCTCATACACATTTCGAAGGTCGATGAAAATCGGGCTTTTCAGCCGCTTCTTGATCTCCTCCAGATTTAAATTTCGAAACGGGTTCCACTCGGTCATCAGGATGAGCGCATCCGACCCATCGGCGACTGAATAAACATCTTCGGCATACTTCACCTCTTTTAAGACCTTCCTCGCCTCATCCATCGCCGCCGGATCATGGGCGACAATCCGTGCCCCTTTTGCTTGAAGCGCCTCAATGATGGCGATCGACGGCGCCTCCCGCATGTCATCGGTGTTCGGCTTAAACGAGAGGCCGAGGATGCCGATCTGTTTTCCTTGAAGGTTTCCGACCTCTTTTTCGATCTTCTCCGCCATCCGCTCTTTCTGCCGTTTATTTACATCGATGACGGCATTGACAAGCCTGAATTCATAACCGCTTTGTTGTGCGATCTGTGCCAGCGCCGAGACATCCTTCGGAAAACAGGAACCGCCGTATCCGGGACCGGGGTGTAAGAACTTGGAGCCGATCCGGCCGTCGAGCCCCATCCCCTTCGCCACCTGCTGGACATTGGCGCCAACGTTTTCGCAGAGGTTGGCAATCTCGTTGATAAAGGTGATCTTGGTCGCCAGAAAGGCGTTCGACGCATATTTGATCATCTCCGCCGTCGGAACGTCGGTGATCAGCAGCGGCGTCTCAATCAGATAGAGCGGCCGATAGAGATCGCGCATGATGGCGACCGCCTGCTGGCTGTTCGCCCCGATGACCACCCGGTTCGGCCGGAGGAAATCTTCAATCGCCGATCCTTCCCGCAGAAACTCCGGATTGGAGACGATATCAAAATCGAAATGTTCTTTTTGGCGGTTTCCGATGATGCTCCGAATCCGCTCTCCGGTTCCGACCGGGACGGTGCTCTTCGTCACAACCACCTTGTAGCCGTTCATATTTTCGGCGATCGTCTCGGCGACCTTTTCGATGTAGGAGAGATCGGCCATGCCGTCTCCCCGGTCGGGGGTTCCGACGGCGATAAAAATGACCAAGGCCCCCTGAATCGCTTCAACCGTATCGGTCGTGAAGGAGAGCCGCTTGTTCTGCACGTTCTTCTTAACGAGCTCTTCCAAACCGGGCTCATAGATCGGGATAATCCCTTTTTTAAGCGCGGCGATCTTTGCTTCTTCTTTATCGACGCAGGTGACGGTAACCCCGAATTCCGCAAAACAGGCCCCGGTCACCAGACCGACATAACCGGTGCCGATCACAGCAATATTCATCGTTTTCCTCTCTTTTCTGATCGATAAATTTCAAAAGTATACGAAAAAGAAATGGAATTGGCAAGCAAATGATAGAATTTTGAACCTTTTTGGATACCAAAGTCAAATCTTGACTCCACCTGGAGAACCGTGTACGCTTACAATCAATCCCAAAATTAAACATCTTGCATATTTCTTTGCATATCTTTAAGGAGTCATCCGTGGCAACGCAAGACCCCGCGAGCGAAACGATCCGCCGCACCCTCCATGAGAGCATCCAGGTTAAGGAAGGAATCGTTCGGACGATGGTCCCGGAGATCGCGCAGGCGGCCGATTGGATCGTTCAATCGTACCGGAATGGCGGCAAGCTGATTCTTTTTGGAAACGGCGGGAGCGCCGGCGACGCGCAACATATCGCGGCGGAATTAGTCGGACGGTTCGAGCGAGAACGACGGGCGCTGCCGGCGATTGCGTTGACGACCAACAGCTCGACGCTTACCGCCATCGGCAACGATTACGACTACAGCAAGATCTTTTCGCGCCAGGTCGAGGCGTGGGCCGGCCCGGCCGATGTCGTCATTGGAATCAGCACCAGCGGGAATTCCTCCAACGTCTTGGAAGGGATTGCCACCGCAAAAGCAAAGGGAGCAAAAACAATCGGCCTCACCGGCGAAAAAGGGGGCAAGCTCGGTTCACAGGTGGATCTCTGCCTGAAGGTCCCTTCCTCCAGCACCGCCCGGATTCAAGAATCGCACATCCTGATCGGCCATCTTCTCTGCCTCTTGGTCGAGCAGTCTCTCTCCTAACGTCTCGCCTCCATGCCGGGAACGCTTTACATCGTCAGCACCCCCATCGGAAACTTGGAAGACATTACCCACCGCGCCCTCCGCATCCTCAAAGAGGTTTCAACCATCGCAGCGGAGGACACCCGCCATACCCAAAAGCTGCTCTCCCATTTCGACATTCACACGCCGCTCACCAGCTATCATGACTTCAACAAGGAAGAGAAGACACCGCTTTTGCTCTCCAAAATGGTGGAGGGGGCCTCGATTGCGCTCGTCGCCGACGCCGGCACCCCCACCCTCTCCGACCCCGGCTTTTATCTCATCCGCGAGGCAACGCGCGCCGGACTTCCGGTCAGTCCGATTCCGGGGCCGGCGGCCGCGATCGCCGCCCTCTCCGTCTCCGCCCTCCCGACCGACCGATTCGTCTTTGAAGGTTTCCTTCCGAAAAAGAAAGGGGCCCGCGCCCGCCGGCTGGAACAGCTCCGTACCGATCCCCGTACCCTGATCTTTTACGAATCTCCCTATCGGATCATCGGCCTTCTCGAAGAGATCCGCGCCGCCCTCGGCGATCGCCCTGTCGTGGTCGCGCGCGAGATGACCAAGCTCTTCGAAGAGTTCATTCGTGGAAATGTGACGGAGGTCTTGGAAAAGATCGGGAAGAAGACGGTGAAAGGAGAAATTACGCTGATCGTCGGCGGAAATCGGGAGGAGGACTGAAGGGGGAGGTCGACGCGGCTGATCCGAAACCCATTTTTTCCGCTCTGTCGCCGCCACTTCAATACACCCGCCGTCGCATCCCGATTCGGTATCCAAGCAGGCGTTCCAAATGGGCCGTCATCTCGGCCGGCGTCAGGTGAACCCGATCTCCATGCCCCGGAAGAAGCCATTCGAAAGAATGGTCACGCAGTTTTGCGATCGACTCGATCAGCCGCCGCCGGTTCCAGACGAGTTGCTCCGGGGCGCCGAGCTCCCCGAGATCCCGCTCCCACCAGAGGTGATCGCCCGAGAAGAGAAACCGCCGGTCATACAGCAGGGCAATACTCCCCTCCGTATGTCCGGGAACGGGAATCATTTGAAATGCGTCCGAGACCGGGATCGGCGCCTCTCCTTCCACAATCCACTCCGCCACCGGCGACGCCGCCGCATCGGCCCGATGAATGATCCGGGTCGCGCCGAAATGTTTTGCGTAGAGAGAGGCATCGGCCACATCGTCTTCGTGCGTCAGGAAAATGTAGCGGAGGCCCCCCTTCTCTTCGAAGGCGTCGGTCAGCGGCCGCACATAGCGGGGGGAGTCGATCAGCCAGTTGCCGGCGGGATGGCAAATGAAGTAGCTGTTTCCGCCGAACGATTTTGCCGAATGAAATCCGTTATAATAGACCCCATCGTCCAGAAGAATCGGAAAACGTCCCATCGCCTTCTTCAATCGCAATTTATCACCCCGCTCGGCGCCGATGGAACCGACCGGACAGGCGAGCAACGCCTGATACGCCTGATCCAACTCCTCATCCCCGTCCGGTTGATGAACGACGGTGGAGTAGTCGCCCGACTCTTTGAAGCTCTTCGGCGCGAGTTGTCGGCAAGCGTCGCAATTAATGCAGGTAGCATCGACGAAAAAATTGCCCGCCACATTGGTTGCCAGCCGTTTTCTCAGATCTGCCATCTTCTGCTCCTGCCGAAAGTAAATCCCGACCCATAAAAGTTCATTATAGGCGCGATGACCGGCTTCTGCAAAGGGGGGTCCGAAGCGCTCGGAGATCAACGCGCAGCCGTTCTATATGTCCATATAAAATGAAAAATCGCTGGGATGATCAATGACCGTTTCTATGGGCCTCCCCCGAAATGTTATAATCGAGGAGATGATCCTACTCCTTCCCCTCTTTCTGCTCTTCGGTTTTTCGTCGGCCTGGGCAGCCTCTCCCGAATATCAGCCCGAATATCAGATTGTCGCGGCCTATTCCGAAACGACGCAGCGGATCTACGGGTCGGAGACGATTCACTTCACCAACGAAAGCCCCGTCCCCCTCTCGGAGATCTATCTCTTCCTTTATCCGAATCTCTACCTGGAAAAAGATCCCCGCGCCGAAATCACCGCCTTTCAGCAGACCTATCCGGTCGGATTCAACACCGGTGAAATGGAAGTGACCGCCATCCAAGATGCTCACGGCGATAGCCTCTCCTCTTTTCCGGAGTTGTTCAAAAACAACATGCTGATGCGGGTGCCGCTCCCCCGCCCGATCGGTCCGGGAGAGTCGTTCGACGTCATCGTTCACTTCACGACGGTGATTCCGGAGAAATATGGCGTCTTCGGACAATACCGAAACCTAGTGACGTTGCAGGGAGGGTGGTATCCCTATCTCGCCGCCCGCCGGGACGATCAATGGAATTTTCTCCTCCCTCCCGCGCCGAGCGGATGGAAGATCTATTTTACCCTCCCGTCCGACCGGGACCTGATCGCTTCGGTTCCCTGGAAAGGGGTTTATGAAACCGGCGCGTGGCGGACGTTTTTATTCGAAGCCGATCGCCTCCCCTATTTTTCTCTCTCGATCGGATTGCGTCCGGTTCAGAAGGAGAAAACAATCGGGCCGGTGGTGCTGACCTATCACTTTCGATCGGAAGATCGGATTTATGCGAAGGGGGTGTTGCGGACGGTCGATGAGGCAACCTCCTTCTTTTTAAGAACCGCGGGGCCCCTTCCGCCGACACAGCTTCAACTCACCGAATCACATCTTTATCAGGATCTGGCGACCCCTGGGGCCGGTATCCTTTTTTTGAGCACCAAGCTCTTTAAGACGTTCCCCCTCCTGAAGCGCTTTCACAGAATGCGGATCGCGAGAGGCCTCTTTATCCTTTTATGGCGCGAAAAGCTCCCCCAGGAAGAGGCCTGGGTCATCGAGGGGCTCGGAAGCCTCGAAACCCAGCGCTTTTTTCAAGACAAATACGGTCCGCGGCCAACCCTGGCGACTTGGTTGACACCGCTCGGATTTATCCCATTCATCGACGACATTCTCTACTCGAAGGACCTTCCGCTCCGACAGGTCTATTTCAGCGAGTCGTCCGCTCATACCGTCAACGAAGACATTCAATTCTTCAACGCCTCTCAGGCGGATGGGGCGACGATCTTTGATCGGATCCGAAACCTCGTCGGCGAGCAGAAGGTGGAGGAAGCAGTCGCTGCCTATCTGCAAGAGGTGGCGGCGGGCGGAACCCCCACTTTCCGCCGGATCCTCTACCGGCTCTCGGGAACGAATTTGGACCCGCTTATCGATCAATGGCTCTCGGCGAGCCCGGCGCTCGACTTCGGTCTCTCGAAGATCTCAAAGAAAAAGGTGGAAGAGGGATATCTGACGTCGATTCTCGTCGAAAAAAAAGGGATCGGCGTGGAGCCGATTGAGATCCTGGCCGAGGAAAAGAATGGAACGCAGATTCCGCTCTTTTGGACGGGGGAGGAGAATTCCTATGAAGGGCTCCTGATCACCCCTTCTCCGATCACCTCGGTGGAGATCGACCCGAGCCATCAGTCGAGCGATACCAATCCGTTGAACAACCGGTATCCCAACCGCTGGAAGGTGCTGGTCACCGATTTTCCGACACCCGACTATAACGTCAACACCCGAACGTTCACCTACTCCGGGGAGCTCCTGTTCCAGCGGATGTATGACGATCAGAATGGGATCACCGTCGATTATTCCCACTCGGATATCGGTGAAGCGGGGGGCGTTTTCCTCAGCCACGTCTTAAAACGATATCAAACGGGGACATTCGGCGTGGTCTATCAAGCGCCGGAGACCCCCATTGACTCCCCTCCGCAGAAGCCGGCCGGGACCCTCCATCTCGGTTATGCGCTGAACGTTCCTGAGATTCCGCTGGCCGGCTTCGTCCAGCGGCTCACCGGGCGGTATCCGAAGAGCAATCTCACCTTGGGATTCGATCAGCGCTTCACCGGCGGGCTCTATCAATCGCTCTTCGCCGGCAGCATCGATCTGCGCCGATCGTACGCGCTCTCCAATTACCACGAGATCGTCGGTCGTTTTTTTTGGGGAGAATCGGTCGGCAGCCTTTTCAAGAAAAGCCGGTTTTTCCTGGGGGGTGAAGATGCCATGCGGGGGTTTGTTCCGCTCCGTTTCGAGGGGAGCAACATGACGCTGGTCTCGATCGAATATCGCTTTCCGCTTTATTATGAGACCGATGTCAACATGATGGGGCTGATGCTGACCCACACCCTACAGAACGTTCTTTTTGTCGACAGCGGGAACGCGGCCGACTATCAGACTTTGTTCTCCCTGACCCATTACAAATTCGATGTCGGATCGGGAATCCGTTGGTACATCGATGCGTTCGGCTTCTATCCGGTGATCTTTCGGGTCGACGTGGCGATCCCGATCGACTCCCCGGTCAAAGCGGAAAGCAGGCCCCATTATTACCTCGGCGCCGGGCATGCCTTTTGATCCGCCGGTCGGTATCCGACGGACCTGTTTAAATGATCGCTCATACCATCTTGGTTTGCGTCTGGATCTCTTGCGTAACACTTTTTCGGACCCCTTCCGGACCTGCGTCCAGAAATCTCCAATCCGACTCGGCCGCCGGGTGCTGTTTGCCGCCCGAACTCTCGGGAGACTTGACCGCCGTCAATACCCAGGCGCAGCCAAAGCTTAAAAGGATCATTGCAATCATGATCGGAAATACATAGGTCAAAATTTCCTCGTACATCGCTTCCTCCTTTTCCTCGGGTTTCCCTCGTATCCTTCTTGGAATTGAGTTAGTCCGCTTCGAGTCATCGTTTTCAGAACGTTAAATCGACCCCATTTTCCTCATTCGCGCCTGTCGCTCCTTGAGATTTCGATCGATTGAAATGATCGAGTGTGCCAAGGCGACCAAGACCGACATTGAGAGAGAGCCGATAATAAATGCGCCTAATTCCCATGAACTTGCCATAGATCCCTCCATAAAAAAAACGCGCCCCCCACCTACTTGAGGTGAGGAGCGCCTTTGCTCCTGAGGTACACCGCCGTACTCTGCCCCTAAATAAAGCAAAGTGCAGGCCAAAAGAGTGACTCACCCCGGTTTCGTGGAAAGCGCCTTCTAACGATGGCTTTTATTTGGATTATCTATAAAATTTACGCCTTCATGGAAGAGACGCCGCGCGGCGGACCCGCTTTCGTCCGCAACAGCGATCTACATTTTTGTGGGAAATGCGACGAAAGATGCGGGAACGATCTAGCGGAAAGAGTCAGTAAAAATAGGATAGACGAAAAATATCTGTGAGAGCCCAATTCATCCGGGCGATTCATCGCCCCGGTCGAAGCGAACCCCAAACCAGAGAAGCGCTCCGACCAATGCGGCGCCGGCCGCCACGCCGAGGGCAACCGGCCACCCCCACCGCTCGCCGAGAAACGGGGTCAGCGTCGGCGAGAGGGTCCCGCCGAGATTCGCCCCCATGTTCATCAACCCCGACAACGCTCCCGAATGCCGATGCGACAGATCGATCGTGCTCGCCCAATAGGCGCCGACCGTGGCATAAAGGAGCCCCGCCCCCAGGGAGAGAAGAAAGATCGCCGTGTACGGCTCTTGAGCGACGGCGCCCAAGAAGATCAGCACGGCGGTGAGGAACATCCCGGCCGCGCCGACCCCCCGCCTTCCAATGCCGGGACCATATCGGTCGGTCAGCCGATCGGTGACCCATCCCCCCAAGGGGCAGAAGAGCGCCATCGCCAGGAACGGCCCGGTCGCCAAGAAAGAGCCTTTTAAAACGGTGAAATTTCGGACGTTGACCAGATAGAGAAAAAACCAAGAGAGGTAGATATAGGCGATATATCCGAGCATGGTATAGCTCAGCGTGAGAAACCAGACGGAGCGGCTTCGAAGGAGCGCCGAAAAACCGGGGGCGCGCGACGGGGCGTCGGCGGCCGGTCGTCCGATCCAGGCTGCCTCCGACTCCGTCACCCATGGATGTTCCTCCGGCCGATCCCGTGCGACGAGAAACCAGAGCGCCGCGACAAAGAGGCCGGCGGCGGCCGAAACGTAAAACGCCATCCGCCAGCCGTAGCGCCCCATCAAGAACGCCACCACCGGCGGGGTGAGGGCGGAGCCAAATCCGATGCCGCCGATCGAAACACCGATCCCCAACCCCCGCTCGGAGGGGGCGAGCCAGTTCGCCACCGCCCGGTTAAAATTCGGCAGCGCCGCCGCCTCGCCCACCCCGACCCAAAATCGGATCAACAGCAAAGAGCCGAACAGCCCAAAGAGGGATTCAAGCAGAGGGAGCCCGACGGCGGCGGTAAAAGCGGTGAAGAGCGACCACCAGAGCACCGCGGCGGTCAAAATAAAGCGCGGGCCCCAGCGATCTCCAAGCCATCCGCCCGGAATCTGGAAAAGCGCATAGCCGAAAACAAAGGCGGAAAAGGCGGCCCCCATTTCGACTGCAGAGAGGCCGAACTCCGGCATCATCTCTTTTCCGGCGATCGAAATATTGACCCGGTCGATGTAGGTGACCATGCTGATCAGAAAGAGGAGGCCGAGAATCAACCACCGGACACCCCCCCTTCTCTTCCGATCTCCGTCCACCTGGCGCTGATCCCTCGATGAATTTCTAAATGGCGAATGTCTGAATTGGAATGAATCGGTCGGTAGGTTGAACCATCGGTTTACTGTATCAGTGGCCGCTCTGGATAAACGGAATTTTCACAAGGAGTAAATAGCCGTTGAGAACGAGGAGGGTTCCGATCGAGGCGAGCGCCAGGCTGAAGTAAAAGATTGCCGGGACGTCGGATAAAATAGAAATCGACGCCATGACAATGGCGATCTGCAGCAACACCTCGGCGAAGTCAAAATAGGGATCTCTGGCGCGGAAGATATTCCTCTCCTGCTCCAGCGCCTTTGCCTCCTTCTCGATCTCTCCCTTCTCCGACTGATACCGCTTCTCCTCCTCCGTCGTCTGGGCCAGCAGCCCCTCGGTTCGTTTGCGGATATCGGGGGGCATGTTCGGACCCCGCTCGGCCAGCTCTATCTCGAGCTGCATCCGCCGCGTGCGGGTCTGATGCTCCTTGACCGATTTTGATTGATAAAATGCCCACTGGTCCGACGCCTGCTGTTGGGCCAAGAGCATCTCTTTCGTGGCGTTGCTTCCGCCGAGGCCGGCGATCGCCAACACCACGGCGAAGATTGACGTGGTCAGCGCCACCCGCCGCTCGAACGAGCGGGTTTTCATTTTCTCCAGCTCCTCCAACTTGGGGAGTTCCACTTCCGGCATCTGCTCTCTCCTGAGGACAACGTCGCTACAGATTGAGTCAGAAGTAGAGATAGCATATTCCAATAAGGGAGGCAAGCCAAACCGAATGACAACCCTTGAAACCCTCTTTTCGAAAAGGTATACTACCCTTGGTCTTTCGGGCTCTCTCGGAATAGGGCCCGCGATTTTCCGCCCGGATTTAGAATGAAGCCAACCCTGTTCGGAATGTGATGAAAAAAACCATCCAGAAGTTTTTTCGCCTTTCAAATTTGATCGGCGCGAAAGAAGCGGTCCGATTCATGATCGACGGGCGGACCAAACGGAAGAGAATCCGACAGGTCACCCTCGGCGACGAGACGCTCTACATCCGGACCGCCACCACCGATCTCAGCGTCGCCGTCAGCCATTTGATTAAACAAGAATGCGACCATATACACGATGCCGACCCGTCGGTCATCGTCGATGCCGGAGCGAATATCGGCGCCTCGGCCCTCTACTTCGCAAAGAAATATCCGAACGCAAAAGTATTTGCGATTGAGCCGGAAGAAGAGAATTTTGAAATGCTGGTCAAGAACACGAATCGATATAAAAACATCGTTCCGATCAAAGCCGCTCTGTGGGGATCCAACTGCACACGGACTATTCAAAATCGTTTCACCGGCGCGTGGGGATACACCGTGACCGAGACGACCAACAAAAGGGAGTCGACCGGTCAGCAGGTCAATTGCATCACGATCGACTCCCTTTTAAAGGACTATCACATCGACCGGATCGATATTCTAAAGATGGATATCGAGGGGGGCGAAAAGGAGGTCTTGGAGCGGGCGGAAGGGTGGATCGGCAAGGTGAAGATCATCAGCGCCGAGCTCCACGATAAAATCTGCATCGGCTGCGATCGGGCGTTTTATCTCGCCACAAAGGAATTCACCCGATTCGAAAAATTTGCGGAGAAGGTGACCGCCTATCGGAACTAAAATCCGATAACGCTGCAAAGGGACATTCCGTTCTTCCGGCATTCATTTCAGATCCCGTTTAAATATTCCTGGATCTTAAATTTCTCCTTTTGATTCATTTCTCTCATATGGGTCACCGATTGATCCTCCTTTACCCCCGGCCAACTAAAATAAAATCGATCGACATAGCTCTTTGAGAGCTCTGACGGGTTCTTATACTTTAGTTGAAGGTAGAGATAGAAAGGCTCGATCTCGGTCCCCTTGGACAGGCGAACGTCCCAACGCATCCTCGCGGACGCTTTAATCCCGGTCTCCACCGAGAACGGTCCGGCTTCAATCGGTGGTTGCGATAAATCTCGATCGATAAAATAGAGATTCAGAGTAACCTCCCCCGCGGGTGCCTGACCCCGGTTGATCGCATTGATATGAAGAAGGAAATTGATCCCCTCGAAAGTAATCTCCGGCCGATCGACCGACATCAACGGACGCGGGCGTCCGACGGCACCTCCTCCCATATCGTTTTTGGTCTCGGTGACATCCTTCATCCTCGCGAGGTCCTCTTTTGACAAGGTCCTGGGGACGGTGGAGCAGGGCTGATCCAATTCCCTGATAAAACGCTCATTGTAGTCGTTTCTCAAAAAGTTAATATCGGGGGCCTTCATTGCGGCATCCTTCGCCTGATGAATACTCTCCAGCAGGGCATTCAACACATCGACTTGAAGGGCTGCGTTTTTGAGCCGCTCTTCTCTACAGAGATATTGCGGATACTCACCGCTCGATATATAGAGGCGCTCGGCATGGCAGAGGTCGGCCGCATAGTTTGAGAGATTAAACGCTTCCTCGGGCAAACCGACCTCTGGGGGAACGCCGAGCTCACTTTCATATTGCCGAATAATATCCCCGCGGACCCGGACCTGCTGATAACGTCCGGCCATACGCTTACAATTCGTCAACGGGACGAGAAGTCCCCCCGGCGAGGTGATATATTTTGGACCACAGGCAAAAAGAAGAAAGGCGAGAAGGATAAAAGAGGTCACGAGCGCCGTCGCTTTTATCATCCGGAGGATTCCTCTGTTGTGAGCGCTTATCCGACTTTATGAATGGGGGCGCAATCGCGTCAGAAACAAGAGTGAGCGACAATTCATTTTAACGCAAACTGAACAGCGGGATACGTATTGCCGATCACATTCAGTGGAAAAGGCAGGAATCTTCTGCGGCGGTCCGGTGGCCGGAGACTCGGCCGCGATTAGGACAACTTATAATGGGGCTGAAAAGGGGGGTTCTCTCCGACCTTTTCCTTGCCTTTGATGAGATGGTGGATGTCTCTAATGACCGCCTCGAGATCCATCATCTGCTCTTGAATCCACCTTAATTCCTTCTCGGACGGCTTTTCGGATTCAGCGAGCTGCTTCTGAAGCTGCTTCAGTCTGATCTTCGCCTTCTCAGCGGCCTGAAGCAGATCGGCCAGATTTTGATCGGTAAAATCCATCCCGATTAGATACATGCCTAGTATGTTTCCCATGATGCTGTTCTCCGGGGATATTCGCGACCGATCGATGAAGGACGCTCACGTCGGCATAGAATCGCGCCCTCAAATACACGACAGGTATTTTAAGCCAGATCGGCTCGGTCTTTTGAGGCGTTTAATCTGCGGAGCGGAACCGGCCCGCCCTTCTGCTGCTCGATCTTATGATGCCGAAAAAAGAGGGACTTAAATCCTGCAAGCAATGAACCGGGAGTGTAAAAAAGAAAATGCGGTAGATAAAAGATCGGTCCTGACCAACGAACCGTCGCATCCAGATGGTGGGCGCGGCCAGAATCGAACTGGCATGAGGTTGCCCTCGGCAGTTTTTGAGACTGCTGCGTCTACCATTTCCGCCACGCGCCCGAAAGCCTTCCCTATTTAACACATCTCCCCCATTAAATCAAGAAAACGATGCTTTTTCAGTCCCTCCCTTTTTTATTATTCTGTGCCATAGGTCACTTGCATCTCAGAAGACCGTTCCCTATAATTACCAAACGCCCTTTGCTTAAGAGATGGAGGGAGGCATCGCTTTGAACCAACTGGCCGCCAAATGGCTTTTGCCGCAGCCCGGCGAGGACAAACGGGTCATCATGGCCAAAACGGCCGGCGGACTCTACTTCTCCATGGCCGCCGTCTGGGCCCTGCTGCGCCTATTCAGCCCGCCGGAGCATGCCTCCCTCTTTGCCCTTGATCTTCTCTGTTTGATCGGCAGCCTCACCGGATTTCTCTTCTTCGCCATGGACTGGCGGCGGGTCCCGTTCCGGACCTTTCATTTCACCACCGCCCTCACCCTGGTTTATATTTCTTTCTTCGTCTACTTCAGCGGCGGCGCCGCCAGTCCCTACTCCATTCTCTATTTTCTCGTGATCTTCTGGTCCTCCTTTTTCTACTCTCCAAGGGAGAATCTGATCGTCATCGGCGCCGCCACCGGCTTCACCCTCCTTCCCTACCTTTATGACCAGGGCGAGGTCCTCTCCCGCCAGATGGCGTCGGAAGTTGTCTTCTGCTTCCTTTATTTACCGGTCGGCGTCACCGTCTACCTCCTCTCCCGCCAAAAAGAGCAAGACTTTCTCCGGGAGCGGACCCTTGCGATAGAGCGGGGTCGGTTCGCCTCCCATCTCCAGACCTTGCAGCAGATCAGCCACGGCCTTACGGCGGAGTTGGAACTCAATCGGCTCCTCCAGATGATCCTCTCCGAGGGGCTGCGCCTCCTCGACTTCGAGGTCGCCGGCTTTCTCCTGTGGGATCCGGAGGAGGAGGCATTCGTGATGCGGGCCGTCGCCAACCTTCCACAAGAGATCGTGGGGCAGAAACTCCGAAGGGGGGAAGGGCTGGCCGGCCGGGTGGCGGAGGAGAAGAAGATCGTCATTATTCACGACTACATCTCGATGAATCAGCCGATGATGGGGATCACAACGCTGAATCTAAAGAGCCACATGGGAACACCGATCTTCTGGAAAGGGGAGGTGATCGGCGCCTTCAATATGGGAACCTCTCAACCGAACAAAGTCATCACGGAAACCGAGCAGGCGCTCGCCGTGATGCTCGCCCAGCATGCCGCGGCGGCGATCGCCAATGCCCGGCTTTTTCAACACTCGAACGAACAGGCGCGGCGGCAGGCCCTTCTGCATAAGATGGTCTATGCGGTCTCTTCTGAAATGTCTCCCCAGGAGGTCCTCCACCACTTGGCGCAGATTGCGGCCGAAGCGGTACGGGGAGGTTTTGCCGTTCTCCTCCTGAAAGAGGAAAAGACCCTGGTGCCGAAGGGAGCCTATCAGGTTCCACCGGTCGAGATTCCCTTTTTTGCCGAGGCCTTTAAGATTGCGACGACCGGAGAGGAGAGTCCTGCGCTCCTTGCCATCCGCGAGCGACGGGCGATCACCGTCCCCCATCTCGAATCGGAAAAAAGCATCCCGCTCCCGCTTCGGGAAGAGGCGATCCGGTTCGGCTTTGCGTCGCTCATCGCCGTTCCCCTCCTCTTTCAGGAGGAGGTCTACGGCGTGCTGGCCGTCTACTTCTCCAAATCGGGCCCCTTTCCCCCCCAGGAAATCGAAATCCTCTCCGCCATCGCCACCGAGGCGGCCAGCGCCGTCCTGCATTTAAAATGGATCGAGGAGCGGGAGCGGCACCTGGCGCGGACCGAAACCTTGCGGGAGATCGCCCAAGAGATCGGGGCCGAGTCGAATCGACGGGCGGTGCTGGACCTCGTCGTCCAGCGCGGCTGCGCACTGATGGAGATGGAAGAAGGAGGCATCCTCCTGCGACAGCGCGAGCGTCCGGGGCTGCTGCTGCAGGTATTTATGGGCGATCCCGCCGCGCAGATCGGCCGGTCGTTCGAAGCAAACGAGGTCACCGAGCCGATCCTGAGGGAAAAGCGGACGATGACCATCGAAGATCATCCAAGCCTCTTCGAGAGCCTCCCTTTTTCTCAGGGACGAACGATTCAGTCGGCGATCGGCGCGCCGATCCTCGTTCGGGGAGAGGCGGTCGGGATCCTCTTTCTACAGACGAAGCGACGCGGGAGGACCCTCGATCATGAAGACGGAAAGACGATTGAGATTCTGGCACGGTATGCGGCGATTGCGATCGAGAACGACCGATTGCATGCCGAGGCGGCCGCCCTCAACGATCAGTTCGCCCTGCTGACGAAGGAGATCAGCCTGAGTCGAAATCTGGATCAGATCTTCTTCCACATCTCGGAAGGGCTCAAACGCCATCTCCCCTTCAGCCGACTCAGCATCGGGTTATTGGATGAAGCGTATAAAGAGGTCCGCCTGCTTCGGATCGTCCATTCGGACCGGGATACGGGGATGGCCCGGTGGCCCCAGGAGAATTCCGCCATTTATTCGGTTCTCTCTCACCAGCGGCCTTTAATCTGCTCCGACCTGACCGCCTCTCAGATCTATCGGGAAGATCGCTTCCTCTTCGGGGAGGGGATCCGATCGTATGCGATCCTCCCGGTGATGTTGAGGGGAAAGGCGATCGCCACCCTGAATCTCAAAAGCGATCGGGCGGAAGAATTCTCCGAGGCACGCGTCGACTCCCTGCTCCCGTTCGCCAATCACCTCGCCCCCTTTATCGAGAATGCGCGCCTCTTCGAGGAGTTAACCGAAAAGAAAAAGGAGGCAGAGGAGGCAAGCCGGCTCAAAACCGAGTTCCTCTCGAATGTCTCGCACGAGCTGAGGACGCCGCTCAATGCGATTATCGGCTACACCCATCTTCTCTTGGCGGAGCTCTATGGACCGCTGGAAGGGCGTCAGACCCAGTCATTGAGCAGTGTGCAGCGCAACGCCCACTCGCTGCTGTCGTTGATCAACAACCTGCTCGACCTCTCCAAGATTGAAGCGGGAAAGGTCGAGACCGCCGCGGAGGAATTCGATCTCAAACACCTCCTTCTTGAGGTGTTTGAAGATATCAAGCCGCTTCTCGGCGAAAAGCGGATCGATGTCCGTTGGCGCCTGCCGCAAACCCTCTCCCCGCTGCGGAGCGATCCGCTGCGCGTCCAGCAAGTTTTCCTCAACCTTCTCTCCAATGCCATTAAATTTACGGAAAAGGGAACCATCACGATAACGGTTCGGGAAAAAACGACGCCGCGCGGCATTCTCCTCTCGATCGAAGACACCGGCATCGGAATGAAAAAAGAAGACCTCCCGACCATTTTCGATCCGTTCCGGCAGATCGACGGCTCACTCACCCGATCGGTGGAGGGAACCGGCCTCGGCCTCGCCATTGTCAAGAAATCGCTCCTCCTGATTGAGGGGACCGTGGAAGTTCAGAGCGAGTTGGGAAAAGGGTCTTGCTTCATCATCTTCCTCCCTTATCTGGAAGATCCGCTCGCCGGAGCCGAGACGCCGGCCGGATCATTCCAAAAAAGAGAAAAATCGTCCTAAACCGACGCCAGAAATCAGCAGACCGAAATGCAGAACCAAATCGGGCAATCTCCTCAGGACGAATAAGTCGTAAAGGAACCGACGCGGCGCGTTCCCCGATCACCCACCCCCCCTCCTCCCCTTGACCCCTTCCGGCAAACTCACTATAATCGCCGCCATGATTCGAGCATCCTTCTCCGCCATCGCCCTTTTTGGCTTGATCTTATCGGGCTGTTTTCTCCGCGTTCCGCCTCCCCCTCCCGAAATGGTCGCGGTCTCGGCCGGTGAATTTATTCGCGGCAGCGACAAGGTCGATGCCGACCGCCAGGGGGAAGAGTTCGGAAGCGCCAAACCGTGGTACCTCGACGAGCACCCGCAGCACAAGGTACATCTTCCTCTTTTCTATATCGACCGCCAAGAGGTGACCAACGCCCAATACAAAGCCTTTATCGATGCCACCCGCTCCCGCCCCCCCGGCTACTTCTATATTCGAAGCGTCCCGCCGGGCCGGGAAAATCATCCGGTCACCGATGTGAACTGGTACGACGCCGACCGCTACTGCCATTGGGTCGGGAAGCGCCTCCCGACCGAGGCGGAGTGGGAAAAGGCGGCGCGCGGCACCGACGGCCGCGAGTTTCCATGGGGAAATACCTACGATAATAAAAAACTAAATGCGGGAGACTCCGGCTACGGCGACATCGTCCCGGTCGGGTCGTT
This sequence comes from Candidatus Manganitrophaceae bacterium, assembly GCA_016200325.1. Lineage (NCBI taxonomy): Bacteria > Pseudomonadati > Nitrospirota > Nitrospiria > Candidatus Troglogloeales > Candidatus Manganitrophaceae > Candidatus Manganitrophaceae bacterium. Next base: position 255,699 of record JACQEZ010000001.1, on the reverse strand, counting down.
CAAGGCGGGGGCAAGCCCCTATGGGGCGTTGGATATGGCGGGGAACGTCTGGGAATGGACCGCCGACTGGTATCAGCCCTACCCCGGCTCGACCTACAAGAGCCCCAATTTCGGAGAGAAGCAAAAGGTCTTCCGCGGCGGAGGATGGGGGGGGCAAGGACATTTCTCCCTTCCCCTCTTTTATCGAACCACCTACCGCTCGTCAATCCCTCCCGAAGAGGGCTACGCCGACTTGGGTTTCCGCTGCGCAAAATCGCCGTAACGCGGTTGCAGCATCGCTTCCCTCCGAAATTCAACGATCTCTCTTCACCCTTTCTTGACCTTCACTAAAAATCATCATCCCGCCTAGGTGATATCCTTCGCCGGCATTCGAAGTCCCCTTGAGATAAAACGGCAACGTTCATTATCTGCAAAAGTTTTCAGCAGCCATTGGGGATGGAGTGACCTGGATCTCTCTTTTGACCTTCGACCTTGGCACTTTTATTGCTAATTAATATAGGCACAATAGGTCGCTTTATCGAACCTAATTTTAAGGAGATAAACAATGGGATATTTGTTGGCATGGCTGTTAGGCGTTCCGTTCAGTTTAATTTTAATTTGGATCTTGTTCACACGCGTGTTCTGATCTTTCCTTTTGACGCAAGGTCTACCCCAGCAATCACAAAAGGAGACGTCTATGAAAACCATCCATTTATTCACTCTGACGGCGGCCTTGGCGGCGCTCTTGATCTCCGCGGCGCCGCTGCACGCCTCTACGGACGATCGGATCGAGTCGGACGTAAGGAAGTCGTATGTGTTTAAAAATTATCTGAAGGATGACGCGATTGAAGTCCACGCAAAAAACGGGGTCGTGACCTTGGTCGGCACCGTCGCAGAGGAGCACCACCGCTCGTTGGCCGAGCTGACCATCGCCTTATTGCCGGATGTCGAACGGGTCGACAATCAGCTCAAGCTCAAGGGTGGAGATGAGGCATGGCTCGTCACCAGCGTGAAATCAGCGCTGTTGTTCAATCGAAATCTGAATGCCCGGAAGACGAAAGTGGATGCCGAAAATGGGATTGTCACCCTGCAGGGCGAGGCGGCCAGCGAAACGGAAAGGGATCTGATCGCCCAATATGTCAAAGAGGTCAAAGGGGTGAAGGCGGTCATTAATCAGATGACCGTGACCTCGAATGGGGTCAAGAATGTGGTCGATAATACAACCGTGGACGGGGCGCGCTTTACGAACAACTGAATGTGAGGGAACGGAGAGGTCTGTTAGGAATAGCGCGTACGCGGACCGATCTCTCGATATCTTTAATGGAAGGGGAGAGAAGTTTATCTCCCCTTTTCCATTAGGCGATGATTTCGGTGCCGACCCCCCGGTCGGTAAAGATTTCAAGCAGCAGGGCATGGGGAACCCGGCCATCGATAATGTGCGCCTTCTGGACCCCTCCTTCGACCGCGGTCAGAGCCGCCTCGACTTTTGGAAGCATCCCCTTGCTGATGACCCCTTTTTTGATCAGCCGTTGGACCTCTTTTCGGGAGAGGGTCGGAAGGAGCGTTCCTTTGTCATCTAAGATCCCCGACACATCGGTGAGGATCAGGAGCTTCTCGGCCGAGAGGGCCGACGCCACCTTGCCGGCGGCGAGGTCGGCGTTGATATTATAACTTCGTCCTTCTTCGTCGGCCCCGACCGGGGAGATCACCGGAATGAACCGTCCCCCTTCCAACGTCTTGAGGATCTGCGGATCGATCATTTTCACCTCGCCGACCTGGCCCATCTCCGCCTCCCCTTTCATCGGAGCGGCCTGGATCAGCGCGCCGTCTTTTCCGGAGAGGCCGACGCCGCGCCCTCCATGCCGGTTGATCAAGGTTACGATCTCTTTGTTGATCGTCCCCCCCAAGACCATCTCGACGATCTCCATCGTCTCGGCGTCGGTGACCCGGACCCCCTTCACAAATTTCGGCTCCTTCCCGAGCTTTTTCATCATCCCGGAGATCTGCGGGCCGCCGCCATGGACGATCACCGGATTCATCCCGACATACTTCATCAAAACGACATCCTCGGCAAACTGGTTCTTCAGCGCCGCCTCGGTCATCGCCGCCCCGCCGTATTTAATGACGATCGTTTTGCCGAAGAAGGCCCGGATATAGGGAAGGGCCTCGACCAAAATTTGCGCTTTCTCATTCAAGTTGCTACCCATTCTGATTGACCCTTTCAATGAAGACGGCGAGGAGCGCGTCGATATCTTCCGCCGAAAAAACCTGATACGACTCTTGGTGCTTTACCACCGTTTCGCGATGACGCTCTTTTTCCTCTTCGGGCAGATGGCTCAAATCGACCCAGCCGATTCCGTCCTGCTTCGCCACCTCCCCGATCGCTTGAAGCGCTTCGGCCGTGGCGCTTCGAAGGACCATCCAGATCCAGACGGTCTTCTTTCGAATGGAGAAAGCGAGGACAAACTCTTTGAAGGTGCTCTCAAAGGGAGAGAGGAAATAAAGACGCCGGATACACTCCCGCAGCGAATCAAGCCGTTCCGGCGCGTTCTCCGCGATAAGGATGACCGGGATGTTTTTTTGAGGTTTGGATGAAGGGGGGGACATATAAAACCAGAATTTAGAAGACAGAATTCAGAAGAAAAGATATCTTCTTTCCCGTCTGACTTCTGACTCCTTGTTCATGTTTACAAAATATACCGGCTGAGGTCTTCGTCTTTCACGACATCCCGCATCCGCTCTTGGACATGTTTGGCGTCGATGATCACCTTTTTCTCGGTCATCTCCGGCGCCTCGAAGGAGATCTGATCGAGCAGCCGCTCCATGATCGTGAAGAGGCGTCGGGCGCCGATGTTCTCCGCCCGCTCGTTGACGCTCACCGCGGTCGCCGCGATCTCTTCGATCGCGTCGCGGGTGAACTCAAGATGGATTCCCTCGGTCTCCAGGAGCGCCACATACTGCCGGGTGAGCGCATTCTGCGGCTCGGTCAAGATCCGGACGAACTCCTCCCTTCCCAACGAGGTCAGCTCCACCCGGATCGGAAAGCGCCCCTGCAGCTCCGGGATCAAATCGGACGGCTTGGCGGTGTGAAACGCGCCGGCAGCGATAAAGAGAATATGGTCGGTCTTCACGGGGCCGTATTTGGTGTTCACCGTCGAGCCTTCGACGATCGGGAGGAGATCGCGCTGAACCCCTTCGCGGGAGACGTCGGGGCCGGCCCCTTTCTCTCGGCTCGCGATCTTGTCGATCTCGTCGACGAAAATAATCCCGGCGTTCTCGGCCTGCTGGACGGCAGCGCGCACCACCTCGTCCATGTCGATCAGCTTATGCGACTCGTCTTGGGCGAGGAGCGTAAGCGCCTCAGGGACTTTGACCCGCCGCTTCTTCTTTTTCCCCGGCATCATGTTGCCGAGCATCTCCCGGAGGTTCGACTCCAGGTCTTCCATTCCGACGTTCGAGATCACCCCGATCGGCGGCATCCCTTTGTCTTTTACCTCCAGCTCAACGGCCCGCTCGTTCAACTTTCCGTCTTTGAGCTGTTGCCGGAGCTTCTCCCGGCTCTGCTCGTACGATTCGGAATAGGCGGGGGCCGCCGCTTCCCGCGTCTCGCTGAAAATACCGGGCACATGCGCCGCGGCGGGGGGAGGAAGGAGGAGATCGAGGAGGCGATCTTCAGCAAGCTTCGCCGCCTTCTCCTTCACCGTTTCGCCATGCTGGGCCTTGACCATATTGACCGAGAGCTCGACGAGATCGCGTACCATCGACTCGACATCCCGGCCGACATAGCCGACCTCGGTAAATTTCGACGCCTCGACCTTAATGAAGGGGGCGCCGGCGAGCTTGGCGAGGCGGCGCGAGATCTCCGTCTTTCCGACCCCGGTCGGGCCGATCATGATGATATTTTTCGGGAGGACCTCGTCGCGCAATTCCGGCGGCAGGTGCTGGCGCCGCCAGCGGTTTCGCAGCGCGACCGCGACCATCCGCTTCGCCTCGCGCTGGCCGATGATATATTTGTCGAGCTCTTCGACAATTTTCCGTGGAATCAAATGGCTGTAATCGTCAGCGAACATCATTTCTAGAAATCACCCCTTTTATCTTGACCTCTGCAGCCGGTTCAGGCGATCTGTTGATCCCGATTGACTCATCTGCGACACGCCACACTCACCGGAGCCGACCGCGTTATAATTCCTCGATCATAATCTCTCGATTCGTATAAATGCAAATGTCGGCGGCGATCGCCATCGCCTTCTCGACGATTCCTCGCGCATCGAGAGAAGAGTTTTCCACCAACGCCCGCGCGGCCGCCTGCGCATAGGGGCCGCCCGAGCCGATCGCCAAGATCCCGTCCTCCGGCTCGACGACGTCGCCGGTGCCGGTGACGATCAGCGAGTGATCGCGGTCGGCCACTGCGAGGAACGCCTCCAGCCGCCTTAAAATTCGATCGGTCCGCCAATCTTTTGCCAGCTCGACCGCCGCCCTTGCCAAGTTGCCGTGATATTGCTCCAGCTTTCCCTCGAACCGCTCGACGAGCGTAAAGGCATCGGCGGTGGCGCCGGCAAAGCCGGCGAGAATTTGATTATTATAGATCCGCCTGATCTTCTTGGCGTTGTGCTTCATCACCGTCTGGCCGAACGTCACCTGGCCGTCTCCCGCCATTGCCACCCGCCCGTCTTTCCGGACGCAAAGAATGGTGGTCGAGCGAATCCGCCTTGCTTCCGACTCGTTACTCATCCCGCTTCCTGTCGCTCCCCTCTCCCCGCGGATGGGCCTTGTCATACACCGCCATCAGATGGTCGAATTGAATGTGGGTATACCGCTGCGTCGTCGAAAGGCTGACATGTCCCAACATCTCTTGGACCGACCGAAGGTCGGCCCCCCCTTCCAAAAGATGGGTCGCAAAGGTATGGCGCAGGCTGTGCGGAACGGCGTTCGGCTGGTCGATCTGCCGGACATATTTCTTGACGAGCCGATCGACGCTCCGGGTCGTGATCCGTCCTCCCCGCGCGTTGCAGAAAAGCCCCTCCGCCGCGGCAGGCCGGGCCGCCAAATAAACGCGCAGCGCCTCGAGCGCCTTTCGGCCGATCGGAACGATCCGCTCTTTTCGTCCCTTTCCGAACACCTTCACCATCCCCGACACGAAATCGACATCGTCCGGCTGCAGCCCGACCAGCTCGGAAATCCGAATCCCGCTCGAATAGAATGTTTCGAGGATCGCCCGGTCCCGCAAGACGCGCCATCCCTCGCCGGCCGGCGCCGTCATCAACCCCTGGGCCTGGTCGACGGTGAGAAACTTCGGAAGCGGTTTCTCCTGTTTGGGGCTGGCCACCCGCTTGGCGGGGTTGACCGAGACCCGCCCTTCCCGAACCAAATATTGAAAGAAGGTCCGGAGGACGGCGAGCTTCCGCGCAACGGTCGTCTTCTTCGCCCCCTGCTTCTGGAGAAAGGCGAGGTAGCCGCGGATGGTCAAATGGTCGATCGAACCGAGAGAAGGCAGCTTCGATTGCTCTCTTCCCCGGTCTCCTACCAAAAAGGCACAGAACCTTTCCAGGTCGGAGAGGTAATTCCTCAAGGTGTGCGGCGAGGCGTTTTGTTCTATCGTGAGGTATCGGGTAAAATCTTCGACTGCGCGATCCATTGGCCGAGATCTCCGAGGGCGCGCTCGACCACCTTCTGATGCCGAAGCGCTTTGTTCATTTTTCCCTTCACCGCTTTGTCGGTCTGTTCCAGCGGTGGGAAGAGGCCGAAGTTGGTGTTCATCGGCTGGAAGAAGGCGGGGTGGCTCTGTGTGATGTATTGAATCAGCGCCCCATGCGCAGTCGTCTTCGGAGGGATCACCGTCTTCTCCCCCTGAAGGAGCCGCGCCGCATTGATTCCGGCCAAGCCGCCCATCGCCGCCGACTCGACATACCCCTCGACCCCGACGATCTGGCCCGCCATGAAGAGACCGGGTCGGGTCCGGATCTGGAGCGTCTCGGTCAGGAGCCGCGGTGCATTGATAAAGGTATTCCGGTGGAGGCTTCCGAGCCGGAGAAATTCGGCCTGCTCCAAGCCGGGGATCATCCGGAAAACCCGCTTCTGCTCCGGCCACTTCAGCTTCGTCTGAAAACCGACCATGTTGTAGCAGCTGCCGAACTGGTTCTCCGACCGGAGCTGGACGACGGCGAACGGCTCTTTGCCGCCCTTCGGATCGACCAGGCCGACCGGCTTCATCGGCCCGAACACCGGGGTGAGCCGCCCCCGCTCCGCCAGCACTTCGATCGGCAGACACCCTTCGAAATAGGGGACCTTCTCAAACTCCTTCGCCTCGACCTTCTCTCCCCCCATCAGCGCGGCGTAGAAGGCATCATATTGGGCCTCGTCCATCGGGCAGTTGAGGTAGTCATCCCCCCCCTTGTCGTAGCGGGAGGCGCGGAAGACGACGTCGGTGTTGATGCTCTCCGCATCGATGATCGGCGAGATGGCGTCGAAGAAATAGAGATAGTCGGCGCGGGTCAACATCCGAAGCGACGCGCCCAAACCGTCCGACGTCAGCGGGCCGGTCGCCATCACCACCACCCCCTCCGACGGGATCTCTTTGACCTCTTCATGCAAGATCGTGATTTTTGGATGGCTCCGGAGCGCGTCGGTGATCTCCTTCGAGAAAAGCGCCCGGTCGACCGCGAGCGCCGCCCCGGCCGGAACCCGCGCCGCCTCTCCCGAACGGACGATCAACGAGCCGAGCCGCCGCATCTCTTCTTTCAAGAGGCCGGGCGCGCTGTTCGGATCGAGCGAGCCGAGCGAATTGCTGCAGACCAGTTCGGCCAGATCTCCGGTTTTATGCGCCGGCGTCTGCCGGACCGGCCGCATTTCATAGAGGACAACCGAGACCCCCCGCTGCGCCGCCTGCCAGGCCGCCTCGGAGCCGGCCAAGCCCCCGCCGATGACGATGAGCTTCTTATCCGTATCAGACATGATCGATTCGATACCTATCATTAAATAAGGAGGGGCACGGCCCGCTTTAGGGTCCCGGAAGCGTTTGCTTCGGGATTCACCGTGCCCCTACAGTTAAAAGTCGTTTTTACACTGAGCGTTTGTTTATTCTACGGAAGGAGAGAGACAAAATCAACCGGCATCTTCGTAGCCGCACTCTTCGTTGCGGCAGACGACCTTCACGCCGCCGCCCGAGTCGCGCTTCTCGAGGAGGAACGGCGCCTTGCATTCGGGGCAGGCGCGGGGGGTCGGACGATCCCAGAGGGCGAATTTACATTTCGGGTAGCGATTGCAGGCGAAGAAGTTCTTTCCCCGCCGGGTCCGCTTTTCGATCAGGCTGCCGCCGCATCCCTCTTCGGGACAGGTGACGCCGGTGCTGATCGCCTTGGTGTTCTCGCATTCGGGATAACCGGAGCAGGCCATGAAGCGGCCGTACCGGCCGTTTTTGATGACCATCGGCTTGCTGCACTTCTCGCAAACCTCGTTCGTCGCAACCTCTTTCTCCACCACTTCGACTCCGTGGTCGGTCTCGACGAACTCCTTCGTATTTTTGCAGTCGGGGTAGCCGGAGCAGGCGATGAAGCGGCCGAATCGGCCCCACTTGATCACCATCGGCTTGCTGCACTTCTCGCAGGTCAGGTCGGTCGGGGTCTCCTCCCGCTTGACGTCGCGCATCTCGACCGCCGCGCGGTCGAAACTCTTGCTGAACGGCTCGTAGAAGCCACGGACCGTCTCGACCCACTCTTTTTCCCCCTCTTCAATCTCATCGAGCTCGCTCTCCATCCGGGCGGTGAACTCGACATTGACCACTTCCGGGAAGTGCTGGATCAGCAGCTCGTTGACGACCTTTCCCAATTCGGTCGGATAGAAACGCGCCTCGCGCTTCTCGATATATTTCCGATCCTGAATCGTCGAGATGATCGAGGCATAGGTGCTCGGCCGTCCGATCCCCTTCTCTTCGAGGTCATGAATGAGGAGCGCCTCATTGTACCGGGGGGGCGGCTGGGTAAAGTGCTGCTTCGGATCGAGCGATTGCAGGGTGAGGCGCTCACCGACCGTCAGCTCCGGCAGGATCACCGCCTCGTCGGAGGCCTCGTCCGCCTCCTCCCCCTCTTTTTTCTCTTGCGGGATCCCCTCTTCGGTTCCCTCCATGTAGACGATGGAGAAGCCGGGGAACTTGATGATCGAACCGGAGGCGCGGAGGAGAAAATCGCCGGCGGTGATATCGATCCGGGTGACGTCGAAGACCGCCGGGGTCATCTGGCTGGCGACGAACCGATTCCAAATCAATTTGTAGAGCATGTATTGATCGCGGGTGAGGTCGTCCTTGACCAGCTCCGGATCGCGGGCGAGCGAGGTCGGGCGGATCGCTTCATGCCCTTCCTGCGCCCCTTTTTTGCTCTTATAAACCGGAGGGGTCTCGGGGACATAGTTCTCTCCGTACTTCTCGCGGATCCACCCTGCCGTCTCTTGCTGAAAGTCGGGCGAGACGCGGACCGAGTCGGTTCTCATATAGGTGATCAGACCGACCGCCCCTTCGGCGCGGGTCTCGACCCCTTCATAGAGCTGCTGCGCCAACATCATGGTTTTCTTCGGGGTAAACCGAAGCTTCCGGGCCGCCTCTTGCTGCAGCCGGCTGGTGCTGAAAGGAGGGGTCGGATTCCGCTTCCGCTCTTTTTTCTCAATCTTAGAGACGACAAAGGTCTGGGACCGAAGGTGATCGACCACCGCCTGGGCCTGCGTCTCGTTTCCCATCTCAATCGCCGACCCGGCGCGGGAGAGGAGCCGGGCGAGGAAAGGGGGAGGGTTCGCCCCAAGCAGCTTTGCCGTTACACTCCAATATTCCACCGGAACGAACGCCTGGACAATCGCTTCCCGCTCGCAGATCAGACGGACCGCCACCGACTGAACCCGGCCGGCGGAGAGCCCCCGCCGGACCTTCTCCCACAGAAGCGGGCTGATCCGATAACCGACAATCCGATCGAGCACCCGGCGCGCCTGCTGGGCGTTCACCCGCTTCATATCAACGCTGCCGGGCGACTCCATCGCCTGCCGGATCGCCTTTTCGGTAATCTCGTTGAAAAGAACCCGGTAGACGTCGCCGTTGCGCGTCTTGAGCTCTTGGGCGATATGCCAGGCGATCGCCTCCCCTTCCCGATCGGGGTCGGGTGCAAGGTAAATTTTGTCGGCCAATTTTGCCGCCTTCTTGATCTCGGAGAGGACTTTCGCCTTTCCCTTAATCACGGCATATTCCGGCTCGAAGTCGTGATCGATGTCGATGCCGAACTTCGATTTGGGAAGGTCTTTGACATGGCCGACAGAGGCCATCACCTCGAACTTCTTCCCAAGGTATTTCGAGATCGTCTTCGCTTTGGAAGGAGATTCGACGATGACCAGCGACTTGGCTTTTTTGCCTGATTCGCCTTTCTTTTTCGTTGCTTTAGCCAATGATCCGTCCCTCTTAAATTGAAGTTCCTTTATATTCTAACATAAAACTGTCCATTGAGTTGGCGGGCCACCCCCTTGAGTTCGAGCGAGAGGAGAAGCACGGAGGTGAGGGGGATGGTCAGCGCACTCTCCTCGATCAGCCGGTCGATGTGCTTCGGCTCAAAGCTGAGGAGGTCATAAATTTTTTTCTCCCCCCCTTCGAGGTGAGGCTCCGGTGCGGCCGGTCCCCTCGGCCTCCTCCTGAGCTGCGGGAGGACCTCCTCCAGGATATCATCGATTCCTTCCACCAGCTTCGCGCCGGAGCGGATCAGTTGATGGGTCCCTCGGCTCATCTCAGAGCCGATCGAGCCCGGAACGGCGAAGACCTCGCGCCCCTGCTCCAGCGCCAGCCGGGCGGTGATCAACGAGCCGCTGTCGCGTGCCGCCTCGACCACCAGGCAACCGAGCGAGAGTCCGCTGATGATCCGGTTGCGCTGGGGAAAGTGATACGCCTCGGGCGGCGATCCCATCGGGAATTCGGAGATCACCGCCCCCTGCTCGGCGATTTCGACCGACAGCGCTTGATGCTCGGGGGGATACATCTGATCGATCCCCGATCCAAGCACCGCGATCGTCCGTCCCTTCGCCGCCAACGCCGCTTTGTGGGCAACAGCATCGATTCCCCGCGCAAAGCCGCTGACGATCGTCATCCCCTGCTCGGCCATGTCGCGGCAGAGTCGGTCTCCAACCGTCTTTCCATAGTGGGTCGGGTGCCGGGTTCCGACGACGGCGATCGGATAAGGATCGGCCTCCCCGAGCTGTCCTTTGATATAAAGGAGGGGAGGCGGATCGTGAATCGCCGCTAATAAAGGAGGATAATCAGGGTCCTGAATGGAAAGAAGTGAGATCCCTTCGGCAGAGATCTTCTCCAGCTCCAGATCGACCTGGTCAAATGCATTGAAGGTACAGATCTCCCGAGCGACTTCTTCAGAGACCCCATGGACGGTGAGCAGCGACTCCGCCGACGCGCCAAGGACCCCCTCCGGGGTTTTGAATCGATCGAGCAGCCGCCTGTAGACGACATTCCCGATTCCGGTCACCCGCTTCAATGCCAGCCAGCCGCGATACCGCTCCATCGGCCTCCCCCTTGGAGAAATGGGGGCTTATTATACAGGAGCCGGGAGGGGTGTCAAGCATGACCGCTCGCGCTAAAAGGTGAATCGAGCGCTGCCGCGTGCACGATCCTAAACCAGGGTGAAGAAAAGAGGTCACGGGGCGATGTTAAATGAAAAGACGACAGGCATGACAGGGGCTTGGAGCTGGTTTCCGGCCAAGTCGGTGATCTCGGCCGTCAAGGTGACCTGATAGGTTTTCCCTTTGCGATAATGGGTAGAGGGGGTAAAGGTCACCGTCGCACCACTGAAGGTATAGCTACCTGGGAAATCGGGCTTGTCGAACTCCGACTCGATCCGCTGGACATGGAAGGAAGTGGGCGTCACCGACGCGGGCGCGACCGCCTCGCTGAAGTCAACGCGGATGAGGAGCGGATTCTGATCGTCCGACGGGACATTGGTCGACTGATCGGTGGGATCGGTATGAACCACCGTCGGCGGGGTCGTATCGGGAGCGGCTTCGGTCCTGAAGTGTAGCTCCTGCGTCCCCCCAGTGGCTGCTCCCGAGGCAGAGCGAATCCCTACATCTAAAGTCACTGTGTATGGTGTGTCATAACTCAACGGCCCCTGTACATTAAAGACAATCGTTTGCGGATCGGGACAACTAAGGTCGGGGCAGAGAGAACCATTTACTGGGGGCGAAATTAGGAAGTGGCCCTGAACACTGTTCTTGTCAACCGGGCGGTCGAATCGAACGATGATACTCGATATATTAATAGAAACATTGGTGGCCCCGTCTGGCGGATTGCTAGTGGCTTTGTTAACCGTTGGAGGAGAATCCAGGGGCTGTGCGGTTGTAAATGTCCAGTCTGTTACATCGCTCTCAAGCGGATTTCCGGCCGCGTCTTCAATCGCAGTAGTCAATGTTACACGATAGGTTGTATTAGGCGCCAATGAATTTGTGGGGGTAAATGTGGCCTGATGCCGACTATCGTCATATCCCACTAAGCCGTCCACAGAACTTACCGGGTTAGAATTATCAACTACGACCTTAAAGCTATTTAAATTGATGGTCGCCGCGTTCATCGAATGATTAAAGGTAGCCTGGATGGTAGTATTTGTTGGAACGTTTTGCGCATTTACATCAGGGGATTTGCTGGATATCACGGGCGCATCGACCGTCGTGAACGACCAGCCTGGGTCAGCCAGATTATTCCCGGCCAGGTCTTTGATCGCACTCCCTGGAATCACAGGATTTTTCAATAAAACCCTATAGACGGTATTATATTTTAAATGAGAAGCCGGAACAAAAGTCGCTTTATTCAATGTGGCATCATAATTAATCTGTCCAGCCGGATTGCCCGATTGACTTGTAACAATAAAATTGCCGGTCAACGTTGCCGAGTCGATTGGCTCGCTGAATGTCACCGTGATTGGGCTCCTCACCGGAACGGAGACTGCATCCGGAGCAGGCGTTCTAGCCGAAACCGTCGGCGGAGTGGTATCTATATTCAGCGTCGTAAAGGACCAATTCGTATCGCTCGGTGTCGCATTGCCGCTGAGATCGGTGACCCCGCTTTTCACGGCGACATTATAAGTTTTATTAGATTCAAGAAGCGCTGTCGGAGCCAGCGTGCCGGTTTTTGAATTCTGGTCGTAAGTAAAGGTCGTCGGGATAGTCGCCCCGGTCAGATCGTTCAGGATAAACCGGGTGCGGAGACTCGAGTCATCGACATTCTCATCGAACGTGACCGAGATCTTCGTATTGGTGGCAACGCCGGTTGCTTTGTCGGCTGGAATTTCAGTAACAACCCGAGGGGGAGCCGTGTCCGGGTTTCGGCGGGTCGTGAACTCCCAGGTCTGATCGGCGGCGAGCGGATTTCCAGCCGCATCGGTGATTCCTTTTGTGAGGGTCACCTGATAGGTTGTGGAGAAGGCAAGCGGCTTTGAAGGGGTCAGCCTGGCCCGGTGGGTTGCATCGTCGTAGACAATCGCCCCGGTGATTCCTTTAACAAAAAAGGTCTGCGCGTTGAGGGTGCTGGGGTTGATCGATTCTGAAAAAATGACGAGGATCGGCGCATCGACCGGAACATCTGTGTCACTGTCCTGAGGAATGGTTGAGATGACGGTGGGAGCCGTCGTATCGTTTCCCGGTGTCCCTTCCGTGCTGAAAGACCAGGTGAAGTTGGATGAGAGGGCGACCCCGTCGAGGTCTTTGATTCCGGTGGTCAGCACGGCGCTGTACTGCTTTCCCTTCCCCAAGGGCTGGCTCGGCTTGAAGACGGCGGTGTCATCTTCATAGGTCACCGCGCCGGCCATCTGACCCGTCGTATCAAGGATAAAAAAGTTCTTCTCGTTCACCGTGACCGGATCGACCTTGGTCGAGAATTTTGCCTGAACCGAAGAATCAACGGGAACGTTGGTCGCCTGATCGGCGGGGTTCACCGCGGCGACCCCCGGACCGGCCGGCTGGCCTCCGCCGCCGCTTCCACAGGCGGAAAGAAAAAGCGCGGCGAGCAACAGCAATAATTGGAACCGTGTTCTTTGGAACAATGTATCCCCCCTACGGCAGGCCGGCTGGCCTACAGCAGGGAGGGAAAATTGCAATAACGGGGCCGATTGATTTATCAATTGTCAACGATTCTGTGTATAGAGGGGGAGATGGCAAACAGTAGGTTATGCAATTACCTTCCTAAAACATGCAAAATATATCATTCAGACATGAGAGGATAGAACGATCGGGTGGGAAAGGACACCCACCCGACCCACCTGATTAAAGGGTTACGATGTCGTATTGTTCGATGTGGAGGTTGGAATCGGCTTTGATGATAATCTTTTTATGATATTCCCGCTCCAACTCCTCGACCCCATGCCGCTCTTCGTCATAGAGGAGATTCGCGACGGTCGGATGAACCCCGATGATGATCTTTTTATCCCTCGGAGAAGATCCGATCCGGCGAATTTCCCGGAAAATCTCGTAGCACATCGTGGTCGGCGACTTGGTGTAGCCTCTCCCCTCGCAATAGGGACAGGGCTCGCAGAGAATTCTTAAAATGTCTTCCCGCGTCCGCTCGCGCGACATCTGGACCAGCCCCAGCTCCGAGATCTTCAAAATGTGCGTCCGGGCTTTGTCGCTGCTCATCGCGTCATGGAGTGCGTTGAAGACCTTCTCTCGGTTCTTCTCCTTTTCCATGTCGATGAAATCGATGATAATGATCCCGCCGATGTTCCGGAGGCGGAGCTGATAGGAAATCTCCTTGACCGCTTCCAAATTGGTCTTTAAGATTGTCTCTTCGAGGTCGCGTTTGCCGACGTAGCGGCCGGTGTTGACATCGATGACGGTGAGCGCCTCGGCGTGATCGACGACGATGTATCCACCCGACTTCAACCAGACCCGCCGGTTCTTCGCCTTGGAGATCTCCATCTCCAGACCATAGGCGTCGTAGATCGGCTCATCTTTGTCCCAGAGCTCCACACGGGTGAGGAAAGTGGGAAGGTAGGTGCCGACGAACTCCTTGATCCGCTCATATTCCAATTTTGAATCGATCGTCAGCTTATCGACATCTTTGGTAAAGAGGTCGCGGACGGTCCGAAAGACCAGGTCCAAATCGGTGTGAAGCAGCACCGGCGCGGGAAGTTTCTCACGCTTCTTGAGAATGTTCTGCCAGACCACTTCCAAAAATTCGATGTCCTGCTTAAATTCTTCCTCTGTGATGCCATCGCTGACGGTCCGGACGATATAGCCGGCCCCCGGCTTTCTGAGCCGCATGATCATGTCTTTGAGCCGATGACGTTCATCGTCCCGCCCAATCCGGCGGGAGACGCCGACATGGTTCACCGTCGGCATATAAACGAGGTAGCGGCCAGGAAGCGAGATGTACGTCGTGACGCGCGGGCCTTTGGTCCCGATCGGCTCCTTCGACACCTGAACGACCACCTCCTGCCCTTCTTGAAGCAGGTCCTCGATCGTCTGAGAGCCCCCCTTTTTCGGACGGGTCATGACCGGCACTTGGGTTGCCGTTTCGGCATTCTCGTCGAATTCGAGCGGCTCTTCCTCAACCTCCTCGGCCTCTTCCATCATATGGGAGTAGTCGTCCATGTTGGTCATTACATCGGCGACATAGAGGAACGCGGCCTTTTCCGTGGCGATATCGACGAAAGCGGCCTGCATCCCCGGCAGCACTTTGACCACTTTTCCTTTATAGACATTGCCGACGATGCCGCGGTCTTTCTTTCGGTCAAAATAAAGTTCGGTTACGATTTTGTTTTCGAGCAGCGCCACCCGGGTCTCTTCGCGGGTAGAATTAATGACAATCTCTATCGACATAGTAATCCTCTTAAAATGGCAGAAAGGGTGGGATAAGGGGAACGTTAAAAGCGTGGAGAGGGTTCGATCCGCGACGCGACCGCCGGTTTCTTCAGTGTCGTTTTTCCGCTCCGTCCCCCATGATCAATCCTAATAAAATAGCATAAATCGTCTTAATTTAACATTGAAAAGAAGGCCAAGCAAGCCCATGGTGGTGACCATCGATGTTCCCCCATAGCTCATCAGCGGAAGGGGAACGCCGACGACCGGCATGACCCCCAGCGTCATTCCGACATTGACCAGAAAGTAGAACGAAATCAATCCGACAACGCCGACGGCCAGAAGCGATCCCAACGCATCCTTCGCCTTGTAGGCGATCTCAATTCCCCAAAGGACCAAGAAGAAAAAGAGGACAAAGAGGACGACGATCCCGACAAATCCCCACTCTTCGGAGAAAACAGAGAAGATAAAATCGGTGTGGCTCTCCGGCAGAAATTTCAGCTGGCTCTGCGTTCCCCCAAAGAGGCCCTTTCCAAAAAGCCCCCCCGATCCGACCGCAATCTTCGACTGAATGATATGGTAGCCGGTTCCCATCGGGTCGTTGGTCGGATCGATAAAGGTTCGAAGCCGCTCGCGTTGATAGTCCTTCAGATGATTCCAAAAAAATTGCCAGAGGAAGGGAAACATCATCAGTGAGAGAAGCGACGAGTAGATCAAGAATTTGGATCGGAAGCCGATCACCAGCACCATGGCGAAGAAGACGGAGGAGACCGCCAGGGCGGTGCCGAGATCGGGCTGCTTTAAGATAAGCAGCATCGGAAAGAGGACGAGCCCTCCCGGCAGCAGCAGCTGCCTGAAATTCAACCCTCTCTTGGGATAATAATCGGAGAAATATTTTGCCGAGACGAGCAGGAGGCTGATCTTCGCCAGCTCCGACGGCTGGATCGACATAAAACCGAGGGAAAGCCATCGCTGCGCCCCCTGGGCGCTGCGTCCCATGACCAACACCGCCAGCAGCAAGACGACCGTCACGGCATAGATCGGATAGGCAAACCGTGCAATTTCGTGGTAGTCGATCCAGGCCATCACCAGGAAGACCACCCAGCCGAGCACAATCCAGTAAACCTGCTTGATATAAAGGGGTGTCCGCATCGCGGCGGGCGCAAAGGTGACGCTGTAAATCGAGAGGACCCCCATTCCCAAGATCAGAATGACCACCACAAAGAGGAGCCAATCATAACCGGCGATGCTTCTCCGATCAATCATTCGAATTTCCTTTCAAGCGTTCTAAAAACCGTTCGCCGACGTCGATCGCCTTAACCCTCATCCGGAATCGACGGAACGGGCGCCGGGCTTTTGACCGTTATCGAGTCGGGAGAGGTTCCCGGAGGAACCACGTTGAGATACCCCTCGATGACTTTTCTAGCGAGCGGCGCAGCCGCCGACCCGCCATGACCCCCATTTTCCACCAGGACCACGACTGCAATCTTTGGATCTTCCACCGGCGCGAAGGCGACGAACCAAGCATGGTCGTTGAACTTGTCGGGAAGCTTTCCATGGACACCCCCCTTCATTCCGATCACCTGGGCGGTTCCGGTTTTTCCTCCCATCGAAACGAATTTCGATCTTGATCCATAGGCGGTCCCATGCGGTTCGGAGACGACCCCGGCCAAGGCGTTCTGGATCACGCGAAAGGTTTCGGCCGAAACCGGAATTCGTTTTCCCTCAGGGGTCGGAACCTCTTGGACCGATCCGGTTTCCTGATCCCGGATCTTCCTGAGCAGTTTCGGCTGATGGAGCACCCCGGAGCTGGCGACGGTGCTGATCATCATCGCCTGCTGAAGCGGCGTCACCGTGACATACCCCTGTCCGATCGAAACGGAGAGGGTCTCCCCCGGATACCACGGCTCTTTCCGAACCTGCCGCTTCCAGTCGGTGCTCGGGATCAAGCCCCCCTTCTCCGAGGAGAGCTCCACCCCGGTCGGCTGTCCCAAACCGAAGAGATGCGAGAATCTCGCGATCGTATCGATTCCGAGCCGATTTCCCATCTCGTAATAATAGACGTCGCACGACTCGACCATTGCCCGGTAGAGGTCCACCGACCCATGCCCCCCTTTTTTCCAGTCTTTAAAATGCCTGTTTCCAAAGGGGAGAAAACCACGGCATTCGATCCGGTTCGCGGGGGTCACCTCTTTCGTCTCCAAGAGCGCGGCGCTCATGACGATTTTGAAGGTCGATCCGGGAGGGTATTGCCCGTGGATGATCCGGTTGGTCAGCGGCCGCCCCTCATCTTTGAGAAGGGCATCCCAGGCGCGGGAGCTCGCCCCCTGGGAGAGAAGATTCGGATTAAAGGCGGGGTGACTCACCATGGCAAGAATGTCGCCGTTCTTCGGGTCCATCGCGACGATCGCCCCGCTCTGCAAACCAAGCGCCTCCTCGGAGACTTTTTGGAGGTTGAGGTCGAGCGACAAGAAAATATCATCTCCGCGCATCGGCTCTTTCACCTTCAGCACGCGTATTTCGTGGCCCAGCGCATCGACTTCAATCCCCTTCTGCCCGGGAGTCCCCCGGATAATCGAATCGAAGGTCTGTTCAATCCCATATTGGCCGATGATCGCCCCCCGGCCGATCTCGGAATAGTTGTGAGATTCCATCTGCACCTGGGAGATCTCTCCGACATAGCCGAGCAGGTGGGCCGCCAGCGTCCCGTAGATCGCGTTTCGTTTGAATTCGGCCTCGATCTTCACGCCGGGGAGGTCCAATCCATGCCCCTCGACCACCGCCACTTCACGCATCGTAAGGTCATCTTTTATTTTGATCGGAAAAAAGGGATCTTCTTTTTTGATCGTGACGCGGCGCTTCAGCTCCTCTTCCGACATGCCGATCAGAGTGGCGAGACGGGGAAGGACGTGCGACTGATTCGGCATGTCGCCGAGAACGACATAGAGGTTGAAGCTCGGGACGTTGTTGACGAGGAGGTTTCCGTTCCGATCGTAGATGAGGCCGCGGGGAGGAGGGGTCTCCACCACCCGCATCCGGTTGTTCTCGGACATTTCAAGGTAGAACTTTCCCTTGACGATCTGCAGATACCAAGCGCGGAGGAGAAGACCGAACAAGGCTAAAATGATCAGGCCGAAGAGCCAATAGATCCTAGTCTGCAGATCCCGGGTTTCCTCCTGGGGTAAATAGGATTCCCGCATGATCGATTGTCCCTTTCTCAGCCCTTCTCTTTGCAAAGAGAAATAACAGACCGGCCGCAAAGAAAGAATTATAAAATGCCCTTCCGATCATCTCGCGATGAATCATCGGAAAGAGACCCCCTTCGCCCACCCCTTCGATGATCAGCGTGCCGAGGAGATCATGAAGGATCGAGACGAAAAAGAAAATCAGGGTATTCCACAAAAAAGAGAGGTTGAGTAAAGACCTCCCCAACATCCCGACCGTGAAACCGATGACCATTTTTAAAAAAAAATTGACGCTCAACAGGCCGATCGAAAAAAAATCGACGAGCCCTCCCAAAGCGACCCCCCACAGGAGTCCGCGTACCTCACCGCCGGCCCAGCCGAAGCAATAGACGAGAATCAAAGCCAGGTCCGGCTTAATCCCGCCGATCTTGATCTGCTCCAGCAGAAGGGTCTGCGCCGGGATTAATAGGAGGAAAATGACGATTCGGGAGAGCCATCTCATTTTAGCCCGGTTTCCTTTTCCAGGTCGGTTCGATTCGGACTGCTCCGCGGCATCTTAAGAACCCGCTTTCCCGCCCTTCTCGGCGGTAGAGGTGATGATCAAGACCTCTTCCAATTTCCCAAAATCGATCTGGGGGGCCAATTTAACCTGAAGAAAGAGCTCATGTTCTTTCTTCTCGACCTTCTCGATCTCACCGATCTTCAGCCCTTTTATAAAACTCCCCTCCAAGCCGGAGGTAACGACCGCATCTCCCACCGTGACCTCCGAAAAATGAGGAAGGTACTTCAGCCGAAGCGTCCCCTCCTCCATCCCCTGGACGATCCCCTCATCGCGGGTGCGCTGAACCACGGCGGCGACGGCGCTGCTTCGATCGGTCATCAAAAGAACCTGGGCATGATGGGGTCCGGTCTTGATGATCTTCCCCACCACCCCTTGCGGGGTGATGACCCCCATATCGACTTTGATCCCGTCGGCATCGCCTTTATTGATGATCACACTTCGATACCAGTGGGTCGGCTCTCGACCGATCACCCCCGCGGTGACCATGCCGACCGGCACACTCTGTTTATAATTTAAAATCGATTGAAGCCGTTGGGCCAACGCGCCGTCTTCCTTCAGTTGATTGTTCTCTCCCCGAAGCCGATCCATCTCTATCCGAAGACGCTCATTCTCTTCCCGAACATGAATGAGGCCGACATAGCCCTTCCAAATTCCGCCGACGCCGTTCAAGACCGAGGACGTCCCATTCTGAACGTAGTAGACGAGCCCGCCGATGGGAATTTCCAGCCACCGGAGCGGTTTCTTCTGGAGTTCGGGTGAGATGAAAATGATCGTCAAGCCGAGGACAAAGGAGAGGACGAGGAAGCGCTTGTAGATACTTCTCCGACGAATCATGCGTCGACCTATTCGTGAAATCACGGAGTGTTCCTGAAATACCCTTTTATTAGGCCTGCTGCCATGACCATGAAAACCTTTCAGCTTAAGAGGAGATCGAGATCCTTCGGAGCAGGCTCAGCTGGTCGAGCGCCTTTCCGGTCCCCAACGCCACCGTGTTCAGGGGATTGTCGACCGTGATAATCGGGAGGTTCGTCTCTTCACGAAGGCGCGTATCCATGCCGCGGAGGAGCGAGCCGCCGCCGGTCAAAACAATCCCCCGGTCGATGATGTCGCCGGCGAGCTCGGGCGGGGTGTTCTCCAGCGCCACTTTGATGGCATTGACGATCGCAGAGATCGGCTCCGCCAGCGCCTCGCGGATCTCGCCGTCGTCGATCACGAGCGTCTTCGGAATGCCGGAGATCAGATCACGCCCTTTGATCATGTAGGTCTTCTTCTCCTCCAGCGGGTAGGCCGAGCCGATCTCGAATTTGATCTGCTCCGCCATGTGGTCCCCGATCAGAAGGTTATATTTGCGCTTGATGTAATTCACGATGGCGTCGTCCATCTTGTCGCCGGCCACTTTCACCGACTCGGAGTAGACGATACCGGCGAGCGAGATGACCGCGATATCGGTCGTTCCGCCGCCGATGTCGACCACCATGTTGCCGGAAGGCTCGGCGATTGGAAGCCCCGCGCCGATGGCGGCGGCGATCGGCTGCTCGATTAAGTAGACCTCGCGCGCCCCGGCGAGTTCTGCGGAGTCGCGAACGGCCCGCTGCTCCACCTGCGTCACCCGCGAGGGGACGCCGATGATCACACGCGGGCGGACGAAGGTGTTTCGGTTATGGGCCTTCTTGATGAAATGATTCAGCATCTTCTCGGCAATCTCGAAGTCGGCGATCACCCCGTCTTTCATCGGCCGGATGGCGACGATGTTGCCTGGGGTGCGTCCCAGCATCTTCTTCGCCTCGGCCCCGATGGCGACCACCTTTCCCGATTTCCGCTCAATTGCAACCACCGAAGGTTCGTTGATGACAATCCCCTTTCCCCGCACATAGACCAGCGTGTTCGCCGTTCCCAAGTCAATCGCCAGGTCATTCGAAAACCATCCCAAGATGCTGCTTGTCAGTCCCATCATCCCCTCATCAATTTCACTTAAGATTCAAAACTATTTTTCTAAGGATTCGAATACAGTATAGTCGAGCACCTGCGTTTTGGCCAATTCATCTCCGACACGCAACCCTTTGGGATTCCCAATCATTAAGAGCAATTCGAATCCGACGATCATCGATGAAAAGAGCCAACCGATATAAGGAAGGTAAAAAATCAAATAGGCGATCGCCAGTGGGAAATTGCGGATGATCGATTCTTTGAAGGAGGCCTTCTTCCGAGTGGTCGGTGTGATCGCTTGAAGACCGATCAGCTGCTTTCCGACGCTCCTCCCCTCGGCAAAACCGTCTGCGATTAAAAGGTAGAAAAGTCCGCCCAAGAAGGAGACTCGAAGCGGAATTTCATAAATGGCGGCGATGATCAAAAAGTCGAGAAATTTAGCGATCACCCGATGAAGCACGCTTGCTTTGGGATAAACCCAAGGACCGGCGACCTCCTCGTCCTGCTCCGTCAACCCAAGGACCTTTCGTTCAGCCATCATTCGCCATAAATAGATGATTATAACTTAAAAAAAAATTGTTTCAAGAAAATTGTCGTGATTGTGATCAAGCGGATCAGGTTGCTTTTTTGAAGATCTGGTGTTATGCTGACCCCCGCAAACAGGAGGAGAAATGCTGAAAGTCATTCGAAAAGGGGCCATTGAAAATCCTTGGTTCTTCCGGATCATTATGGGGGGACTGGCGGTTGCGTTCACTGTGACGATGGGCTGGGTTGGATTCGGCGGAGGTCATGAAAACGAGAACACCATCGCCCAGGTCGATCGCACGCCGATTCACCTTGAAGAATATCATCGCGCCTATCAGAATGCGTCCAATTTTTACCGGGAAATCTTTCAGGACAAATATGATGACAAAGACCTCCGAAAACGGGTCATCGATGAGCTGGTCGATCGGAAGCTCTGGCTTCGCGAGGCTCAACAGATGAAGTTGGCGGTCAGCGATGAAGAGCTGAAACGATCGATTACGCAGCTTCCCGGATTTCAAAAAGAGGGGAAATTTGATTCCGACCTCTATCGCCGCGTCCTCGCCCTCGAGCATTATAGCCCCGAAGGGTTCGAACGGCAACACCGGGAAGAGCTCCTGATCGACAAAGCAAAGACATTGGTGAAAGAGTCGGTCGCTTTAACCCCGACCGAAGAGGAAGAAGCGAAAAAGAGCAACCCCGCGAACCCCGATCCCGACCGTGCCGCCTCGGATCTTCTCTTCCAAAAGAAGCAACGCGCGCTGAACGGCTACACTCTCGCCTTGAGGCAAAAAGCCTCAATCAACGTAAAAGAAGAACTCCTCTAATTTTCCCGCGGGCTCAGCTTCAACACGCTTACAACTTAATATTGAGCCGATCGATCAGCGCTTTATAAGCCTCCGGAATTTCAAGAAGGCGGACCCCCATTCCATGTTTTTGGACCATCCGATTTAAGGCAGGGGGAATGCGCTTTGCCCACATGACAATGCCGCGGCAGCAGAGGACCGTTTCGTCCGGCAGGGTCAACTCTATTTGAAGACGGGTATTGGGAGGAAAAACGGTGTTGGTCTTTAAGAAGATGCCGGTTGCGGAGAGGTCATGCGTAAATCCGATATGCTCCGGTTTTTCGTTGCCGAACCGGACGAACAATCTCTTCAGCGTACGCTGCTTTTGTCTTTTTTCCATGGATCAGCTTAGAATTTGCTTTTTGAACTGCCATTCTCGCGTCCGTTCCAACTCCTCTTTAATCAATCCCAAACCGGCGATGCACATTTCAAAGTTTTCAGCGAGCTTTTTGTAGAGCAGGGTCCACTTTTTAAAGCGGCCATAGTCGAATTCGGCCGCCCGCCGATACGACCGCTTTCCGATCCGAACGTAATCGAGCAAGAAATCAGGGTGGACGATGCTCTGATCCATTTGAATCCGCTTTAAATACTCCGGGAAAAGACCGCTCATGAACAGGGTATAATCGCCGATGTGGCGGTGGACCTCCCACTCCCGCTCGATCGTCTTGGCATGAAGCATCAGATCTCCTTCCATCAACATTTCCGCAACTGTATCGACCCGGCTTTCTTGGCTGTTTCGGATGGCATAAAGCGCGTCGGTCCGGGTGAAATAGAGAAGCAGGTTCGAGATATACTCGCTGACGAAAGGATCGGCCCAATTTAATTTTTGATGAAAATTCTTTTCCGTCAAAATGAGAAAATAAAGACGGAGAGGATGATTTTCAGGAATGCCACTTTCGCGCATCTTCACTCCTGCAAGGCGGAGAATCTTCCGATTCAGCCGAGCTTCTTCTCTACCAAAGAGAACGGATTGACCCGAGCGCCGTTGAGCCGCATCCCCCAATGCAGATGCGGGCCGGTCGCCCGACCGGACTGGCCGACGGAGCCGATCGTCTGGCCTTTGACGACCTGATCCCCTTCCTTCACGGCAATCTTGGAAAGGTGAAAGTACATGCTAAAAAGGCCGAGGCCGTGATCGATGACAATCGAATTTCCATTGAAATAGTAGTCGCCGACCATGATGACCTTCCCTCCGTTTGATGCCAATACCGGGGCGCCGAGCGGGGCGCTGATATCTTCGCCGGTATGGGGATTCCGCGGCTGCCCATTCATGATCCGGCTTTGGCCGAAGCTCCCCCGAATTTTTCCCTCGGTCGGCACAACGAAATCCCCCTCCCACAACCGCTGCCCGGCGCTCGTATCGAAGAGGGTCAGCATCTGTTGCTTCTCCCGCTCCACCCTTGCCAGCGTTGGCGGATCGAGATCGACCATTTTCTTCGGAAGGGTCAGCTTCTCCGTCCCGAAGGAGGCGGGGACAATATGGAGGAGATACTTTTCGGTTCCGATCGATCCCCCTTTTTTCCAGGTCACTGAGAGGGGTTGCGGACCGACCGCTTGGGCGAGGTCAATCCCGATGATGGCGGCGAATTCACCTTCTCCCTTTTTAAAAAAGGGAATTGACTCGTTTAAGAATTTCCCCCTGACCGATTGGACTTCCGGTTCCAGTTTAAGCGTTAGATAGGCGATGTCCCCCTGCTTGACCTGAATCGGGGTCGCCTCATCGGCTTGGGATACTACCGTGAGCGGGGTGGAACAGAGGGAAATAATAACTAAGAGGCGGAGGATAAACGTCCCGATCGGACTATTTGCTGGGAGGCGATGCGGCGGCAATGAGTTCCTTTACACGCTGGTTGGCGGAGCAGAATGGATCCATGCAGAGGATCGTCTCTTCCCAGTATCCATTCAATTTCAGGTAAGTCCAATCGACGGTGTAGGAGCGGTTCTTTTCTTTGGCAAACCGGATAAAATCGCCCCGGACTTTTGCGCGGGTCGTCTGCGGCGGATTTTGGACAGCACGTTGAATATCTTCCTCGGTCGCAATCCGCTCCACCATATCTTGGCGGCACAAGAGTGAATAAAGCCCGCGGCTTTGATTAACATCATGATATTGAAGGTCCATCATCGCCACCCGCGGGTCATCCCAGCCGCACCCCTTCCGATCCATGTAAGAGCTGATCAGCTCTCTCTTGATGACCCAGTCGAGCTCGCGCGAAAGGCGGCTCGGATCTTCTTCAAGCTCGTTGAGCACATACTCCCATCGCTCCAAAATATCGTAGCTGACCTCATCTTCATCTTCCGAAGCGACATACTCTTTCGCCTTCTCCAGGTAGATCCGCTGGATCTCGATCGCAGTCATCTCTTTTCCCCCTTCCAAGCGAACCCGCTTTTTTAGGGTCAGATCGCGCGAGATCTCCCGCATCGCCTTCACCGGATCTTCCAGCTCCAATCCGACGACGTTGAAGCCCTCTTCAATCATCGAGAGGACCAGCGCCGTCGTTCCGACCTTGAGATAGGTTGCATACTCCGACATATTGGAGTCGCCGACGATGATATGGAGGCGGCGGTATTTTTCGGCATCGGCATGCGGCTCATCCCGCGTGTTGATGATGCTCCTGGAGGAGGTCGTCGACGACGAGGTCTTCTCATGAATATGTTGCGCCCGCTGCGAGATGAAGTAGTGGCTTTTTCCGGAGACCTTCAGGACCTTACCGGAGCCGCTGTAGATCTGCCGGGTCACGAAGAAGGGAATCAGCTGTTCTGTGACCTTCCAAAAATCAAGATCGCGCCGCATGAGGTAATTCTCATGGCAGCCATAGGTGTTTCCCATTGAGTCGGTGTTATTTTTAAAGATGTAAATCTCCCCGGAGAGTCCCTCCTCCTTCAGTCGCTTTTCCGCGATGGGAAGACACGACTCCAGGAGCCGCTCTCCGGCTTTGTCGTGCACCACCAAGTCAAAAATATTATCACATTCCGGAGTGGAATACTCCGGATGACAACCGGTGTCTTGATAGAAACGGGCCCCGTTCACCAAGAAGGCGTTGGACGGCCAGCTGTTGGGGATCAACCCTTCAAAAATATAGCCCAAGATCTTCTCCATCGGAAGATAGACCTTTCCATTCGGGGAGAAGATCAATCCATACTCGTTTTCAAGACCAAAAATTCGGTTTTTCATTCGTCCTTATTCTTTCTGTAGCAGCTCCGTCAATTCTTTTGCTCCAAGCCGCCGGAACATCCGGCCGGGACGCCCGCGATCCAACGTCGCGACCTCTAAGCCCGCGGGGCTCGTCGTCTGATTGTAGGCCGATTCAATCGCCTCGACGGAAAGTTGCAGCGCGTCCTTTAAAGAAGCGCGACGGTATTGATTCTTCAAATGAAGGATCAGGGCCTCCGATTTCCCCCCAATCGCGGTGAATCCTTTTTCATCGAAGATACTTCCGTCAAACGAGATCCGATACATCTCATTTCCCGCGCTCTCCCTCCCGACCTCTACCACCAGAATCTCTACCTCCAGCGGCTTCATCTCTTGGCTGAAAATCGTACCGAGCGATTGAGAGTAGGAATTGGCCAGCGATTTCGCAGTGACATCCTCGCGGCTATAGAGATATCCTTTCATGTCGGCATGGCGGATGCCCGCTTTCCGGAGATTTTCAAACTCGCTATATTTGCCCGCCCCGGCGAAGGCGATTTTATCGTAAATCTCGGAAATCTTGCTCAGGGAGCTTGGGTTATCGGCGACCAGCAAAATACCTTGATCGTACTCCATCGCAACAATCGATCTTCCTCTGGAAATGCCCTTTCTGGCATACTCCGCTTTGTCCTGCATCACCTGTTCAGGTGAAACATAGTATGGCATTGCCACCGGCTATCCTCCCCCTTGTCGTTGAATCATCTCCTGGAGCAGCTGCTTGATCTCCGCATCCGAGATATCGCTGATACCTTGCGCGCTGATCGCCTTTACGGTCGGGAAAATGCCTCGAATCAGATCAGGCCCCCCCGTTGCGATATCGGCTTCGGACGCATCGTACAATGCTTCCAACGCGGCACGGATGGCGCCGTCTTGGTCGGCGTCTTTGCTATAAATCTTTTTTAAGGTTCCACGCGCATCTCTTCCGCCGGAGCCGATTGCATAATATTCGATCTCTTCATATTGGCCGCCGGCGATATCATATTTAAATATCCGGCCGACGTTGCGACGAATGTCATACCCTGCAAAAATCGGAATCACTACCAACCCCTGCATCGCCATCGGAAGATTACCCTTGATCATTTGCGACAGCTTATTCGCCTTTCCTTCCAGTGACAGCTCCGCCCCTTCCAATTTTTCATAATGCTCTAATTCAATCCGAAAAAGACGCGTCAGTTCCAAGGCAGGACCGGCGGCGCCGGCAATGGCAATGGCGGAGTACTTATCGGAATTGTGCACCTTTTCAATCCGGCGCTCCGAGACGGAATAACCTTCCGTGGCCATTCGATCGCCCGCAATGACGACCCCATCCCGGTAGCGTAGGGCTAAAACGGTTGTACCGTGTGGGAGCATCTGCGATAAATCTTTTTTTTCAGATGGAAGAAGGCCTGGGAGCGAAGACAAAAGTTGAGGGTGCTGTGACGTCAATAGCTGATAGAAGCTGGGACCCGGATCGTGAAATCGGAACTCCGACACTATTCTCCTCCCTTTTGCACATAATTTTTAACGAATTCCTCTGCGTTTTCTTCAAGAACGTCATCGATCTCATCCATGAGCTTGTCAAGATCTTCCTTAATTTTTTTACCCTTATCGACTACTTCCGGATTTGCAGTAACCGCTTCCTCTTTCTTATCCGACTCTTTTTTCTTCTCTTTCTTTTTTTCCTGTTTTGCCATTGGAAACCCCCTTACGTTGCAATAATGGCGAGCAGCTCCTCTGCGGTCCTTGCTCCCTCTAAAAGAGGCCCGACCAAGGCTTGACTCCCCTTCAGCGGATCTAACAGAGGAACCTTCTTAACCGTGCTGTTTCCGATATCAAATAAGATCGAGCTCCAGCTGGCGGCATAAACCTCTTTCGGAAACTTCTTAAGACAGGTCCCACGGAAAAAGGCCCGCGTATCGGTCGGGGGCGTATTCTGGGCTTCCGCGATAATCTCATTCGTGATCAGACGCTCTACATAGTTTCCGCGTTCGAGCGCATAATAAAGTCCCTTCGCCTGGGTTACATCGTGATATTGAAGGTCCATCATTGAAACACGGGGATCTCTCCAATCACATCCCTTGCGTTGGATATACGATTCAATAAGTTCTTTTTTAATGACCCAGTCAATATGCCGGGAGAGCTGCATCGGGTCCTCCTGCAGCTTATCCAGCACCATCCGCCACTTCTCAAGGAGATCTCGGGTCACCGAATCGTCGCTCTTCGCATAGTGGATCTCAGCCTGCTCGAGATAGGCGCGCTGAATCTCAATGGCGCTCCACTCCGCTCCTTTCAAAAGCTTTATCTTTTTCTTCAGCGTCAGATCACGCGAAATCTCTTTGATTGCGCGGACCGGATTCTCCAGCTCAACCCCTTCGACCTCTCGTCCTTCTTCTACCATCGCCAGAACAAGAGAGGTTGTGCCGACCTTAAGATAGGTCGTAAACTCCGACATATTGGCATCGCCGACGATCACATGGAGCCGACGGTACTTGCTGCTATCCGCATGCGGTTCGTCGCGCGTATTGATGATCGGCCGCTTGACCATCGTATTTAAGTCAACCCACACCTCGAAAAAATCGGCCCGCTGGGAGATTTGATAGGACGCCGCTTCGGTCTTGTTTTCGGAGCCGACCTTCCCGGCGCCGGCAAAGACCTGGCGGGTTACGAAAAAAGGGGTGAGTTGCGCGACAATTTTCTCAAAGGGGAGCTCCCGCGAGACCAGATAATTTTCGTGGTAGCCGTAGCTATTCCCCTTGCTGTCGGTGTTATTCTTATAGATGGAGAAGCGACTCTCGCCCGGCTTCAACCGGCTTGCCATTTCAAGACAGGCTTCTAAAATTCGCTCACCCGCTTTTTCAAAGGCAACCAGATCTCTGGCGTTCGTACATTCTGGGGTCGAATACTCGGGGTGTGCTCCGTCCACATAGAGACGGCCTCCATTTGGAAGGAGCTTGTTAAGAAGGCGATTATATTCCGGACCGGGCCGCTCTCTCTCCCCGTCGGCTTCAAAACCACGCGCATCTAGAAGCGGGTTTTCATTCTCGTAGTCCCAAAGCACGGAAGAAGAGGGGAGATAGGGATAGCTGTTGACCAGGAAAATGGAGTTCGAAACAGGATCAATTGATTCAGAGTTTTTGGAGGCGATTCCAAACTCAGTTTCAGTACCCAGTATTCTCTTCATTGATCTGAGGCCTCCGATAGCTGCTGCTCACCCGGTCATAGGTAGTGTCCTGTGGTCACTGTTTCGATCTTTTTGGAATCGGCGGCTGCCCTTCCGGCCATGGTACGGATATGAATAATCTTCTCGCTCTTCCGGCCGGCGATCTTCGCCCAATCATCCGGATTGGTTGTATTCGGAAGATCTTCGTTCTCTTTAAATTCATCCCTGATCGCGCGGGTGAGATCCTCTTGCTTAAGCCCTTTCACCCCGGTGTCGAGCATCCGTTTAATTGCATGCTTCTTCGCCCTGGAGACGACCCCTTCAATCATCGCACCGCTGGCGAAGTCTTTGAAGTAGAATGTCTCCTTCTCCCCATTGGCATAGGTGGCCTCAAGGAATTTGTTCTCTTCACGGACGCTATACATCTCTTCGACCGATTCTTGGATCAGACGCTCCGTCACCTTTTTAACATCACCCGCATTCTTTGCCGTCTCTTCAGGGTGAAACGGAAGATCTACGGTCAGATATTTATGAAAAATCGCAACCGCCGCATTTTTATCGGGCCGTTCGATTTTAATTCTAATGTCGAGCCGACCGGCTCTTAAAATGGCCGGATCGAGGAGGTCTTGGCGATTGCTGGCGCCGATAACGATGACATTACGAAGACGCTCAACCCCGTCAATCTCCGACAGGAACTGCGGGACAATCGTCGCTTCCATATCGGATGAGATGCCGCTTCCCCTTGTTCTAAAGAGGGCATCCATCTCATCAAAGAATACGATAACCGGATGCCCGGCCTCGGCGCGCTCCTTCGCTTTCTTAAAGACCTCGCGGATCTGGCGCTCACTCTCTCCCACATATTTATTTAAGAGCTCCGGGCCCTTTACATGAAGGAAGAAACTCCGGATTTCCTTCCCAGAGCGGTCTCCTAATTTCTTCGAGATGGAAGCGGCCACCGCCTTGGCAATCAGGGTCTTGCCGCATCCGGGCGGTCCATAGAGAAGGATCCCTTTTGGCGGAAGGAGCTTATGCTCGGCAAAAAGTTCGGGATGAAGGAAAGGAAGCTCCACGGCGTCCCGGACCAATTCGATCTGCTCTTCAAGTCCCCCGATATGATCATAGTTTACATCTGGAATCTCTTCGAGGACGACCTCCTCGACTTCGGACTTGGGAAGCTTTTCCAAAACATAGCCGGAGCGCGCATCATAGAGGAGGTGATCTCCCACGGACAGCCTTCCCCGCAGCAGCGGATCGGCAAGCTCGACCACCCGTTCTTCTTCGGCGCGAAGGGTCACGATCGCGCGATTTTCATCGAGGAGATCTTTGATCCGGACGACTTCGCCCTGGACGTCGAACTCACATGCTTCGATCGCATTGAGCGCTTCGTTGAGGAGGACCTGTTGGCCTCTCTTTAGATCCCGGGTTGAAATATTCGGATGGACGTTCACCTTCATCTTGCGGCCGGCAACAAATACATTGACGGTCCCATCCTCGTTCGCCCCGGAGAAGATGGCATAACTGGAGGGAGGGGTCGTTAACTTCTCCACCTCTTTTTTCAGCGCCTCGATTTGATTCTTCGCTTCTACGAGGGCCGCTGCAAGCTTTTCATTCTGCTTGAAAGCCTGCTCCAGTTGGGTGCGTGATTGGCGTAACTCTTTCAGCTCCTGTTCCATCGATGCAACTTGAACGAGCAATTTCTCGATCTCTCGTTCGTACTCGATGACCTTCGTCTCTGAATCGCTGGCACCAAACTGCTCGGAGAGTCTTTTCATCGTATTTTTGAATGGATTCGACTTCCCCTGATTTTTCTTTGAATCACCCATCAATGCTCCTCTCAAACTCCGAGATCATGAAGGTTAAATTTCCCTCTTCTCTCAGGAGCTAATTTTATCATCTCTTCCTATGACGGTCAACTACGAGAGCAAGAACGGGGGCAATTTCACTGTTGCCACCAGACACGATAAGAAAAAATTTCGAACCAGATCGACACACCGGTGAACGCTTCGCTCACTGCGTCCATCTAAATCCAATGAAGTCGATCCATTTCCTCGATCAACGCTTGAGACGCTTGGTAAACATCGGAGGAAGAAAGAATCGCTGAGATCATCGCGACGCCATCTGCTCCCGCCTCAAAGAGCTCTTTCAATCTTAATCGATCCACGCCGCCGATTGCAAAGAGCGGAATCGCAGTGGAACGTCGGACCTTTCTAAAAAGGTCGATTCCCAGCGGAGGACCATACGGACGTTTAGAAGGGGTTTCATAGATCGGACCCAACACGGCAAAATCGGCCCCTTCAAATTCGGCTCTCTGAACCTCTTCCAGAGAGTGACAGGAGACGCCGATCCGCTTGCTTCCCCCCAACATCTCACGCGCCACCGCCACCGGCAGTCCCGACGAGGGAAGATGAATCCCTTCCGCATCGAGCGCAAGGCAGAGGTCGATGCGATCGTTTACAAAAAACTGCATCCGCTGTTGTTTGGCGACCGAGCGGATCTCCGAAGCAAGTTGAAGTTGAGCGCGCAGCGGGAGGTCTTTCTCCCGAAACTGAATCGCACGAATTCCCGCCCGGCCCGCTTCCCGGATCACTTGAGACAGGGGACGTCCGGATGTTTGTGTTCGATCACCGATGAGATAGATTTTGAAATCGATTGAGGGCATACCTCTTTTGAAGCCAAAACGAAACAGGTACGCCGCAACAACAAGAGGAGGAGAAAAAAATGCGCTACTCGATCATCCCTTCGACGGGACTGCTCGCCTGAGCATAGAGCTTCTTCGGAATTCTCCCCGCCAGATAGGCAAGCCGTCCGGCACGAACAGCGTAATTCATCGCTTCAGCCATCTGAATTGGATTCTCCGCACCGGCGATGGCGGTGTTCATCAGAACACCATCGCAGCCGAGCTCCATCGCAATCGCCGCATCGGAAGCGATTCCCACCCCCGCGTCGACGATGATCGGAACGGAGATCGTTTCAAGGATGATCCTAATATTATAGGGGTTCCGGATTCCCAAGCCCGATCCGATCGGGGCAGCCAACGGCATCACCACCGCCGCGCCCGCATCTTGAAGCTTCCTGGCCATGATCGGGTCATCATTTGTATAGGGAAGAACGGTGAACCCCTCTTTGACCAGAACCCGGGTTGCTTCCAGGAGCCCTTCATTGTCGGGGAAGAGTGTCTTGGGGTCTCCGATGACCTCCAACTTTACCATGTCGGAGATCCCGGCCGCACGGGCCAGCCGTGCCGTCCGGACAGCCTCGTCGGCCGTATAACAACCCGCTGTGTTGGGAAGGATCTTATAAATCTTGGGGTCGAGGTAATCGAGCAGATTTTCTTGAGCGCGGTCCAAGATATTGACGCGACGGACCGCCACGGTCACACAGTCCGCGCCGGAAGCCTCAATGGCCTTCTTGGTCTCCTCAAAAGACTTATATTTTCCGGTTCCCACAATCAAGCGGGAGCGGAATTCGATATTCCCTACGACCAAAGGGCGGTCTACCGGCATAAACTTCCTCCCCCCACGAAACCGATAATCTCAATCTGATCCCCCTCTTTCAGGGGAACGCGATTGTATTGCTGGCGATGTATTACCTGAAGATTGATCTCAACCGCAACCCGTTCGGGCTGGACGTTCAACTGAGCAAGCAGTTCTAAGATGTTTGTTTCCGCCGGAATCTCTTGCCGGACGCCGTTTACGGTCACCTGCATTCAAGCCTCTCAAGGACCGCTTTAAAGTACCTGTCAGTATAGTATAGAAAGAAAAAAGTTGTCAACGATTTATCTGACTTGACGGCTGCGCGTGAGTGCAATCTTCTCTAGCGGTCGTGTGTCAACGGGAGGGACGGGAGCCGATGAAGAATCTCATTTACCCTCTCCACCAGGGTGGAAGGGTCGAAGGGTTTGAGCAGATAGGCATCCGCGCCCGCCGCAACGGCGCCGGCACGGGCTTCCGGGTCGGATTTTGCCGTAACCATCATTACCGGAATTGAAGAAGTGGCACGGCCTTGCTTCAGTCTTCGGCAAACCTCAAGGCCGCCCATCTTGGGGAGCATCATATCGAGCAGGATCAAAGACGGTTTCTCCTCGAGCACTTTGGTGAGGACCGACTCACTGTCGAAAACGGTATCGACGTGATAGTGCTCACTCTCTAAAATGACTTTCGAGATTTGAACCGTATCAAAATGGTCATCGGCAATTAAGATCCGAATCTTAATCATCAAACAATCTCCTGAAATCTTTCGGCTGCGC
Organism: Candidatus Manganitrophaceae bacterium; assembly: GCA_016200325.1. Lineage (NCBI taxonomy): Bacteria > Pseudomonadati > Nitrospirota > Nitrospiria > Candidatus Troglogloeales > Candidatus Manganitrophaceae > Candidatus Manganitrophaceae bacterium. Next base: position 223,294 of record JACQEZ010000001.1, on the reverse strand, counting down.
TTCATTAGAACAGACGCAGACGATAAAAGATCCACTTCCTGCGGTTTGGGCACCCTCACGAATTATAAGGAATCGCTCCTCATATTGCAAGGTGACTCCGCCTTGTACGCACAATTTTGTTCTGATATACTTCGCGACGTTTTTCCTAAAGTTCCTATTAATGACCGGAGTCTACAATCTGAAGGAGGAGCACTATGTTCTGTCCCAGAATGAAGAAGCTCGGCACAGCACTCATCACCGTTCTTTCAATGGCACTCCTGATTCACGGCTGCGGCGGGGGGGGCGGCTCATCGAGCAGCTCCGGCGGTGGGACGCCCACAGCCACCACCGGCTCCAAAGCAGCCGCCACAGGAACTGCAGTGACGAATACAGCCTTGAGCATTACGAGTTTCGGCCTTTCGGGCGGCGCTCTTCCCTCCAGTATTAGTAAACCTTCCTTAAATCGTAAGTTGGGTGGGACAGCTGCGGCATGGAAGGGATTAATGAAGGCCAAATCTCTCCATGCAACGACGAATCTTACCTGCTCGAACGCCGCTCAGGGAGGCACCGGCAGCACGTCTGAAAGCTGGGTACCACCCACATTAACGACAACCACCACCGCCTCGAATTGTGTGGTTAATTTTCCTGGTCCGAATAATACGGTCTTAGGGTCCTTCACTTTTGACGGAACGATGACGGTGCAGGAAACCGATAACAATTTTCACGGTGACCCTACCGTTGATCGAACCGGGTTTAACCCCAGCAACACTGACGTCAGCACCGGTAGCAGTGGCTTCAGTTTTACACAAAAGGATGCCTCAGGAGTGATAACCTCCCAATTTGGGATTAATGGACAGATGGTGATCGCATTAAATACACCGGATAGCTTTGGAAGAAATACCGCAGGAACGGTCGATATCACAGCGATGACCCTCACGACTAAGGACGACAACGGCACACCGACTGACACTGCAGATGATCACAGTGAGGTCGTAACCGTCTCCAACCTTCATGAGACGATACTGATCGCGGCGTTCGCCAGCAACGACTCGGCCTCTCCATTATTTAACGATGCAACGGACACCACCAATACAATCGTTTCTGGAACGATTGCTGAAGATGATTTGATTGATAATACCAATGACATTTCCGTCACCTTCAATAATCTTATCATCCATGAGCAGATTACTGAGGATACCGATGGTATCATCACGGCCGACACGGTCACCATCAATGGAAAGCTCAGCTCTCCTTGTCTGGGCGGCGAGGTCACCCTTGCGACAACCACGCCGATCGATATAAATTCAGACGGTGATTGTCCAATCGGAGGGGTGATGACGGTCACCGGAGCGACCGGAACCGCAACAGTCACTTTCACCAGCACCGGGGGAGTCCATGTCGTAAACCCGGACGGAACGGCACAGGATTTTGCCAAGTGCAACGACGCGAAAGCATGTAGTTAAGCAATGCCATTCTAAATAAAAGGCCTTCCCAGCTCGGGAGGGCCTTTTATTTTCTCTGCCAAGACCTATTAAATAATATTGCAATATTCTTCGGTATAACTCTTGCTTTTTAGTATCACCCGGATGGGTTAGAGTCGCTGCCGGTCAATTTTAAATATCATAAAGAGGGTGGGTTCTCTTACATTGAGCTCACCTTCTTGCATAAAAGATGCAAATACTTGCAAGATGGGGGCATCAATGAGATCATATTGGACCAATTTTTTCACACTCATTTTTATCGGCTTACTTTTACTTGGCTGCGGCAGCGGAGGATCATCGCAGAGTAGTCCTGCTCCCAATCCACCCCCCCCAAGCAGTGACGCCACCCCTCCTCAACTTGTGACCCGCTCCCCGGCACCGGCGGAAAAAGGAGTCTCCCCGAACGCGCCGGTCCGAATCGCCTTTGATGAGCCGATTAATTCATCGAACCTGGCCGATCACGTCCGGCTGACCTTCTCCGAAGACTCAGCCGTCTCCATTGATGTCCATTGCGACACGCCCTGCCGCGAAATTACGCTGACCCCTCAGTCGCCGCTTCTATTTAATACCCCCTATATGGTCACGATTGATCAGGTCGCCGATCTTGCCGGGAATGCCCTTCCGACCCCCATCTCTTGGACCTTTACAACGACATCGGCCCCGCCTCCTGTGGGGGACACCACGCCACCGACCCTTAAATCGGTCCTTCCGGCAAACAATGCGGCCGGTGTCAATCAGGACGCACTGATCACTCTGACCTTCGATGAAGGGATCAACTCGGACAGTCTGAGCGATCAAATCTTGCTGACGTTAGATGGGGATTCGACACCGGTGGCCGGCACGATCACATGCGATTCTTCATGTATGATCGTCACCTTTTCACCCAACGTCCAACTCCGCCTTAATAGTCTTTATCATCTCAGGGTGACGGACGAAATCACCGACCTCGCCAAAAATCGGCTCACCCAGGCTTACTCAGGTCAATTCGTCACCCGCGCTACACCGCTTCCAGCATCCTCTCCTTGGATAAAAGAGATGGGCAATCGCTTTAATCAAAACCTCTTCGGTGCCGATGCCGTCTCTAATCATGCCTGGGCGGTAGGAGAACATGGACTGATCGTGACCACCTCCGATGCCGGGAGCAATTGGGCCCTCCAGGAAAGCGGCACCTCTCAATCCCTCTATGGAATTGCTTTTGTCGATGCGCAGACCGGCTTTGCCGTCGGCGGCGAGCCGTCCGGGACAAACACCTTTGCAAATGTAATTATCAAGACCGTCGACGGCGGAAAATCGTGGGGAGGAACAACCCTCTCCACCCTCCCGGGTGTTTTAAAAGCGATCCACTTCCTCGACGTGTCGAAAGGATGGGCCGTGGGGGGCGGCGGGGCCATTCTGACCACCGATGATGGCGGAAAAACATGGAAGCCGCAGCAGAGCGGGGTGGCTTCAGAGCTGACCACGGTCGACTTCGTCGACACCCAGCATGGATGGGCAACCGGTCCGGGAAAGGTCCTCCTTAAAACAGACACTGGCGGAGACCCGTGGACCCCGATTTTTACCTTTTCCTCACCGATCCGACAGATCGATTTTTTCGATAGAAACCGAGGCTGGGCGGTCGGGGATGCCGGCGCCCTGCTGGAGACGAACGACGGCGGCGCACATTGGGCGACGATCTCCGTCACCACCGTGAACCTCACCGCCCTTCGCATCACCGCCGATCTGAAAGGGTGGGCCGTCGGGGAGAAAGGAACGCTTCTTCGGTTTGATGGGGCAAACTGGACCGCCGCCGCCTCGGGAACCGCCCTCTCCCTCAGAGCGGTTGCCGCTTCGGAGGGGAGCGGCGCCTGGAGCGTCGGCGATTACGGCATCATCACCTTCACCTCATCGGACGGAAAAGCGGTGGTTCAAAACCAGACCACCACCTCCGAGCTCTATGGTCCTTTCTTTATTAATTCAAAGACCGGCTGGACGGTCGGGAGCAATGGCCGGATTTTCCGAACCGACACGGGTGGGACGACCTGGACACAGCAGGTCAAAGATTGGAAAAAAGACATCCACTGGACCCATCTTTCAAATCCGGCCCGACTCTGCAACAAAAATCCCGACGGCACTTGGGCCGAAGATCCGGCGACGGCACATTGCATCCGCACAAGCATTATCAACCTCTATGCCCTCTTCTTCCTTACGCCATTAAAAGGATGGGCGATTGGGCAGCCGAGCCTGATCCTCCACACGGAAGACGGCGGGGCGACCTGGACGGAACAAACGGTCGATGCGTATGCCGAAGATTGTTATGAGTGCCCGAAAGCAGGCATCTATCTTCGTGGAATTCAATTTATTGATGACAAGAACGGCTGGGCCGTCGGACGTTTCCGGACCGTCTACAAAACCAAAGATGGCGGAAACACGTGGCAGCTCCTCCAATTTAAGGACAATTGGAAGTTTACGACGAAAGATGGTACCTGCACCACACCCAGCGGTACCGTGCTTACTACGATGGGGGGACACCTCTTCGGCCTCTCGGTCAATCCGTCCGATAGTAATGACGTCTTCGTCGCCGGCGGCTGCTGCGAGCCATGCAATCCGGAGGCGATCATCGCGCATACAACCGATGACGGCCTCACTTGGGACATCCGAACTTCCATCGTCCATGATTCACGCGTTGAGAATCGGATCACCGATCCGGCCAAACTCCTTCCCGATACCGGACGGTTCCACACCTTCCAGATGATCGGGAACTCCGGCTGGGCGGCGGGCCGCGGCGGGGGGTTGATGCGAACCGAAAATCACGGCGTAACCTGGACCAAAGCGACGACCGGGACCAGTTTGACCCTGACCAATCTCTTCTTCATCGACCCATTGAAAGGATGGCTCGTCGGCTTTACCGGAACGCTGTTTAAAACGACCGACGGCGGGAAAAGCTGGCAGCGGCTCCCCAGCGGGACACGCAATGATCTTTTCGGGGTTTACTTTGTAGACGATCAACAGGGTTGGATCGCCGGATCGGGTGATTTGATTCTGACCACGAACGGCGGCAGCTAAGATTTACGGGTCGATTTGGAGGTCGTTCGGAAGTTCATTGATATCGTCCGCCCGTCTTGGAAAGTGCTCGGCGAGGAGTGCTCCGCAAGCGTCAATCGCCTGCGCCAGCCCCTCGACGGGCCGCCCTTCTTTCACGCCGGAGGCGATCTGTTGAACGAGCCGCTCCCAGATCTCCGGCGAAACCCGCTGATGAATCCCGGCATCGGCCAGCAGCTCAACCCGATGCTCCATGAGGGAGAGAAGGATCAGCACCCCGGTCTGGTCCCGTGTCTCGTGAAGCCGGTGGGCATAAAAACCTTCCAGCGCCCGGCGACGGACGACCCGCTCTTTCAAAGACTCCGGCACCAGCCACGACCAGAGCCGGCGGATCCGCTGGATGAGGAAGAAAGCGACCCAAAAGGCGAAGAGCTCAATCAGCAGAAGTTGCGGCGCGGTGACCGGACGCCAGATCGTCATCCAGACCACGGCGACCAAAAAGGCAAAGAAGATGGCGCCGGTCAGGGCGAATTGAATGTAGTGCCCGCTCTGATCGACCACCATCGGGACGATCTCCCCGGAGGAGCGGGCCTCCGCACGGACCACCGCCTGCCGAATCCGCTCCTTCTCCTCCGCCGTAAAAAACGCTTCAGCCTCTTTCATATTTAACCGCTCTCACCCCTTACCATCTTCCGGAAGCCCCGCCACCGCCGAAGCTTCCTCCCCCTCCTGAGAAGCCTCCTCCGGAATCTCCCCCGCCGCCCCATCCCCCGCCGGACGACCAGCCGGTACCGCGATACCCCCTCCCTCCCAATCCACTGCCCGGCCCGCCTCCCGAGCCTCGGAAGAGAACCGATAGAACAATCCCTGCGACAAAACCGATTCCGGCGGCAAGGAGGACCCTCCCGATCAAAAAGGAGCCGATGACCCCGCCGAGGATCGCCCCGACAAAGCCGGTCACATAAAAGGGAAGGTACGATAAGAATGAAGAGAAGAGGACAATGAAGATCAATCCGAGCGAGAAGAGCTCGTTGAAGTTATCGCGCGATCGGGAGGGGGTCTCGGTGGGCGGGGCGGTGAACTCCCCGGCGATCGCCTTCTCAATGGCGCCGACACCGTCTCGAATTCCCCGATCGAAATCACCTTGGCGAAAGGCCGGGACCATAATGTTTCGGATGATGATACTGCTTTGCGCGTCGGTCAACGCCCCTTCAAGGCCATAACCGACCTCGATCCGGACCGCTCGTTCCTTAGCGGCGATGAGGAGGAGGACGCCGTTGTTCCGCTTCGCTTGGCCGAGCTGCCACTCCCGTCCCACCTTGATCGAGAACGCTTCCAGCGACTCCCCTTCTAAGCTCGGAAGGGTCAACAGCGCAATTTGATTGGTCGTCTTCTCTTCGTAGGCGCGGAGCTGCGCCTCCAATGCAGCGGCCTGCTCGGGGGTGAGCAGGTGGGCCTGGTCATTGACCCGGCCTTGGAGGCGGGGAACCTCAAGGGCGGCCCAAGCCGGGAGCGTCATGGCCGCAAGCCAAAGGGGGAAGAAGATCGTCCAGAACCATCGCTGCATCTTCACCCGATTAAAACTTCACCTTGGGCGCTTCCTGAGCCCCCTTCTCCGCGCTGAAGTTCTCCCGAACCCTCAAACCCAAATATTTGGCGGTGAGATTGGTCGGGAAGGCGCGGACGGCGGTATTATATCGGCGGACCGACTGAATGTAGTCGCGCCGGGAGACGGCGATCCGATTCTCCGTCCCCTCGAGCTGCGACTGCAGGGTGAGAAAGTTCTCGTTCGATCGCAGCTCCGGATAGCGCTCGACCACGACCATCAGGCGGGAGAGCGCCCCCGAGAGCTCCCCCTGCGCCTGCTCGAACTTTTTAAAGGCCTCCGGATCTTTGGTGATCTCCGGCGAGATCTTCATCTGTCCGACCTTCGATCGCGCCTCGACCACCTGTGTGAGGACCTCCTTCTCCTGGGTGGCGAATCCCTTCACCGTCTCAACCAGGTTTGGAATGAGGTCGAATCGACGCTGATACTGGTTCTGCACCTCCGACCAGGCGGCGTTTACCTCCTCATCCATCCCCTGGAGCGTATTGTAACCGCACCCGGCGAGGGCAAAAAGGCAGAGCAAAAACATTCCTTTAAAATAATTTATTTTTCTCAATGGTATCGAGCCCCCCTCCGGCGCTATTTTCCGCATAGGGGGTGATTATAACACACGTGGAGAGTGAGAGAAATGGCCGCCTCCGCGGCTATCGAAGCGCCTCGATCAGCTTCTCTCGCGCCTCGATCAGCCGCTCGGGCCGGTGGCTCCAGTGATAGACATTGAGCGGCGTTCGATCGTCCTCCTTTAACAGCGGCAAGACCTCCGACTCGATCCAGGCCCTCCCCTTCTTCGCCTCGGCCAGCTTGAGATATTCGTAATCTTCCATCCCCTCGCGGATCAGCTTCAAACGGATCGACTCGATCGGGATATGTTTCGTTCCGCCGACATAGTCGGGCCGCCCCGGATAAAAGAGAACGCCGTCCCCCTGGCCGCCGAAATAATAGACCTGCTCGAACGGGTTCCGGTCGGCGCTTTTCGACTCCTTGCCATCCGATCCCTTCACCACCTTATATGAGTAAGGATATTGGAAGACCGTCTCATAGTAGAGCTCTCCCGATGTATTGTAGAGATAGGTCAGCCACTCGAAAATCCGGGTGGAGACGGACGGAAGGTCGACCATGACCGTCGGCCATCCTTTCTCCGATCCATCGCCGCAGCCGTGCGATCCGCAGGCGTGGTACCACCAGAGCTCTTTTCCTTGGCCGATGAAGCCGGCGTCATAGGTCGTCCGGAAATTTCGATTGTAGGTGTCCGAGGTCGGCTTGCCGTCCATCCGGGTGATCCCGACGGTCCAGATGTCGATGTACTTTTCGACCCCCTTGGTTTGGAAAAGCCGGTCGAAGCAGGTCTCCGCCGCCTGGCGATCGGTTGTCACCATTAATTTTAAGCCGGGGGCGTTCTTGTGAAGAAATTCGGCGCGCCGTTTGATCTTGTCCCAGTCGGTGTCGGGACGCTCCTTCACCTCTTCCACGTTCCAACACTCCCGCCGCTTCGTTGTCCGCTGGTATAAAAACTTCGGCTCGTCCCAAGTGTAGTCAAAGAGCCGATCAAGCCATCCTTGTCGGGAAAAGTATTGGACATACGCTTTATAATAATCGGCATTGAGTTTTTCGGGGTTGTACCGGTCGGGGTCTTTGAAGCCGTAGCCGTCGCGCAGCCGAACCGAGGTGACTCGGGCTCCCTTGAGCTTGCCGCCGGGAAGGGAGTTGATCCCATTCAAAAACTCCGGGTATTTCTCAGGGCAGGTCGTCTTTCCCTCCGGAAAGACCCACTTCATCTCCCCCCGATTCTTGTCCCATCGCGGAGGGGGCCAGACGGTGCTCTCGTTGGTCAGCCGATGGAGCAGCAGCGCTTTTGTATAGAGGCAGACCAGCTCACTGGTTCGTTCATCGCTGACAAATCCCCGGATGTTCGCGCGGGGATCGTCCCAATCATGTCCCCTTCCAATCTCCGTGATCCCGACCGCATAGGCGGTCCGAAGCGACGGGCTCGAGGGGAGACGGAAAGGGAGGACGGTGAGATGAATCGGGATGACCGCCCCCTTCTTTTCGCCGAGGGTCACCGTCGCCGTCCCGGCGTAGACGCCGGGCGGGGCATCGGGCGGGACATAGAGATCGACCCAGACCCCCTGTTTTCTCCCCCGCGGGATGTCGAAGGGAAAGGCTGGACGCCCCTCGCCCGGAATCGATCGACGCTCGCCGAAATATTCATCGACCTTCGGGATCAGCGCATCGGGCCATGCCCCGCGTTGCGCCTCGGTGGTACTCGGCTTCTCGATCTCGATGTAATGCTCCCGGTAGACCATGATCGGCCCCGGCAGCTTGGCGGGGATGCGATAGCCCTCTTTCTCACCTTCTCTGACCAGATCACTGATCGTCACATCAACCTGGCGCAAATCCTGCTCCGAAGCGGCAATGAAGATCTGGAACGGTTCGAATTCGTTCTGCGCCGCTGAAATCCGAACCCCCCCCTTCAGGCACTTCTCCTCTTGGCAAAGGTCGGCCTGCTTCGGGACCGGATCTCCCTCCTCCCCGCCGTTGGCCGCGCGCAACTTGACCATTCCGCTCTCCCACCAGATTGCCTGGCCGAATGCGGAAGAGGAGAAAAATAAAAAGAGCCATGTCAGCCACCCCACCTTTTTATAACTCATTCAGACCTCCCCTGGCGTCCGTTCTCAGATGAATCCTTCGTCTATGATAGAGAGTTTCTAAAACGGGTGTCAAATAGGGCGCGGGTGAGATGCAGATCGTCCTTGATTCGTTCTCGATCGATTCAATAGAATAAACGAATTAATAACTAATATGGGGGGGGTCACCGATGGATATGAAACAGGTCCTTCAGGTTCTCAATCAAGCCTTACAGATCGAATATGCTTCAACCATTCAATATCTCCAGCATAGCTTTTTGGTTCAGGGGATCGATCGGAAGATGTATGCCGATTTCTTTCGAGACCGGAGCCGGAACGCGTTTAATCAGGCAAGAGAGATCGGCGAGCATATCGTCACCCTCGGCGGGGTGCCGAGCGTCGAGGGTTATCCGATTAAACAGAGCGCCGAGCTAAAAGAGATGCTGCAGTTTGATCTGGAGTTGGAACGGTCGGGACTTCAGATTTATCAGGAAGGGGTTGAAGCGGCGGGGAATCATTCCCCTCTTAAATTTTTCTTCGAGACGCAAGCTTATCAAACCTATCAAGACATCGGCGAAATCGAGAAGCTGCTTGAGCGGAAAAGGCTCTTTCTAAGCGAAGGAGAGGTTCAACTCAAGAAAGCGAGAATCGCCTGACCGATCGGGCGACTCGGAAAGAAGCGTTATTGGTTGGCGACCTTTCGGAGATTTTCCCCCTGGAAATAAGCGTCAAAACCTTCTCTGGCCGCCTGGGAAGCTTTGATCTTCCATTTGGAGTGGTTGATGAGCATGACGGCGACAACAATCTCAGGGTCTTCGAGCGGCGCCATCCCGACAAACCAGCTGTATTTGCCGGGGGGATCTTCTCCGGTGAGGGAGCCGGTCTTCCCGCCGATCGTAATACCCCGGAGGGTGGCGCCACGCCGCTTGAGTCGGAAGGCTTTTCGTGAGGTTCCTTTAATAACCGTCATCGCCATCATCTCCCGAAGCGACTGCGCCGTCTCCGCGGAGATGACCGTGGAGAAAATCTTCGGCTGGCACTCATACAGCTTCGTTCCATTGGCATCGGAGAGTTGATCAATCATGCAGGGGGACATCATGATGCCGTCGTTTGCGATGGCGGAGCCGATCATCGCCCCATGAAGCGGGGAGAGGCCGACCTCGCCGAATCCGGCGGCCGTGCGGGCCAATCCGCGCTCGCTGTTTTCAATCTCCATCCGGCTGACCTGCATCGGCAGTTCAAAGGGGATGGCACGATTAAATTGGAACCGCTCTGCATAACTCTGAAGGGTCGGCACATCCAGCCAGCGAAGAGCGATTTTGGCAAAGGCGACATTGCACGATTTCGCCAAGGCATCGGCAATGGTGATCTTTAACTTATCGCGCTTCGGGTTATCGATCCAATTTCGCGGCCCCATCCGGTAGAGCCCGCCATGATAGGTAATTTCGGTCTCGGGATTCGCTTTTTTCTCTTCGATCGCCGCGGAGGCGGTCACCAGCTTGAAGATCGACGCGGCCGGATAAGTCGCTCGGAGTGCAAGGTGCTCGGCGCGGGGATTGTCGGCAGAATATTCGACCGATGCCAAAACCCGGCCGGTGTTCGGATCCATCGCAACAAAGACCCCATAGGGGACTCCATAACGTTTGAAGTAATTTTCCATCGCCTGCTGAAGTGCTGCATCATAGGTATAAACGGCGGTCACCCCATTTGGAAAACGGGAGACGTACTTGCCGCGCTCGGTGTGGTCGAGCGGAGGAAGAGCGCCTTTGATTCGAACACCCTCCTCAACCAGGGCAAAGGGGGTGTTCTGGAGGGGATCTTCAAAAAAACCTCCCAATCCCCCTCCCTCTAGAAAAAGCAAACTCACGAGGCCGAATACAATCAGCCCCGCCACCCATACGCCACGACCACCCGCTGCTCTCACCGCCACTCCACCCTCAATTTTTCCAGCTTCAGATTTAAAAGCGCCGTATCGACTTCCTTAAACCAAATCCACTTCTCTCTAGATTTCTCCCCGCGGACCATTTCCAGTCGGGATTTTGGAAAATCAAATAAATCGGCTAAAAAACGAAGGCAGGCCGCATTGGCGGCCCCTTCCGCAGGGACTGCCCTTAATTTTAGCCGAAGCATCCCCCCGATGCAACTTTCCACACCATCCCGGGATGCGTTCGGTGAAACACGCAGGTGAAGGAGGGAGCCCGACTTATAGGGCCGGACCGGAGATTCCATTTTCAGACGTAATTGGAATTAAAGAGCGCTCCACCGGTCCGCCCCGTGAAAAAGAGGCCGGTCCGGAGAGCTTGACCACCTTTACTTTCGGTAAGGCCCGGTTTCTTCTTCGCAAGTTCTGGAGATATCCTCGGACGACGTCGCGAATGTTCTCCATGACCTCCGCTTCACTTCGTCCGAGCGTCCGGCATCCCGGCAACGCAGGGACATCGGCGATGAAACAGTCGTTCTCCTGAGTAATATAGACGTAGTAACTCATCTCTCCTCCTGATCGATGTGCAGGTGGATGATCCCTCTTCCGTCCACTTCATAAAATATTCCTGGATACCGAACCCACCGCTCTCAGACAGACGGCTCTCCTTCCTTATCGGCCGCCTTCTCTTCTTCCCACTGCAATGTTTTTTCAAGATTTTGCATCAAGGAACGGACCTTCTCAACAAAAAAGTCGCGCTGCTGCCGAAGGCGGAGGATCTCCCCGTGAAGTTGCGTGCCCTCTTTGACCGCCGATCGGCTGATCTCCTCGGCGCGCAGCTCTGCTTGGCGGATGATCAATTCCCCTTCTTTTTGTGCGCTCCGTTTCATCTCCTCGATCGCCTTCTGCGCCATGAGCAATGTAGTGGTAAGCGCCCCCTCCGCTTTCTTCAGCTCCGCAATCTGTCCCCCTTGCTCTTCCACCCGTTCCCGAAGATCGGCATTTTCCTTCAAGACCTCTTCAATCTCGGTGGCAAGGCTCTCTAAAAACGCATTGACCTCCCCGGTGGCATAGCCGCGGAAGCCGACGGAGAAGGTCAACTGGCGAATATCGATCGGTGTATATTTCATCGTGCACCCTCCTTGGGGCGGGGACTTCTTTCCCGGCCCCACCTTCGTTACCGAAGGCGGATTGCAAGTTCGTAAAGCGAGCTGACCAAAAACTGCCTTAAAAAAACGATCAAGAGGATGACGAGCATCGGCGAGAGGTCAATGCCGATATTATAGGTTCCCATCATCCGTCGAATCGGGTAGAGAACCGGCTCGGTGATTTTATAAAGGAACTGAACGATTGGATTGTATGGATCAGGGTTGACCCAAGAGAGGAGCGCCCGGATAATAATGACCCACATATAGAAGTTAAGCAGTGTGTCCACGACCGTGGCCAGCGCAGAAACAAAATTTGCCGCAATGAACATCGCCTCTCCTTACCCGCTCTACCCAACTGCTCTGTTTTCACCGCCCGTCGCAGAAGATAATATACCATGTCATGACGAAATTTGGCACTTTATCCCGTATTTTTCGGGTTATTCTTACTTACTTCTTCCCAATTCCTCCGAACGCCGCGTTGCCGCCTCGACCGCCGAGATGAAGGCCGACCGGATCTTCCCCTCTTCGAGTTTATGGAGACCCGCGATCGTCGTCCCGCCTGGGGAGGCGACGAAATCTTTCAGCCGCGCCGGATGCTCTCCGGTCTGCAGCGCCATCTGGGCCGCCCCCAGAACGGTCTGCGTTGCCAGCGAGAGCGCCACTTCACGGGAGAGCCCGCTCTTCACCCCGCCATCCGCCATCGCTTCGATCATCACGAAGACAAAAGCCGGGCCGCTTCCCGAGAGGCCGGTCACCGCATCGAGGTAACGCTCTTCCAACAGCCAACTCTTTCCGATCGAGTTGAAGATTTGAAGGACCAGATCGAGCGTCTCCTGCGCCACCCCTTTGCCGGGCGAGAGGACCGTCGCCCCCGCCTGAACCAACGCCGGCGCATTCGGCATCGCCCGGATGATCTTCGCTTCTCTCTCCAGACTCGCCGCCAGCCGTGAGAGGGGAATGCCGGCGGCCACCGAGACGAGCAACTTTTCTTTCAACTCCGATTTGATCTCGGCCAACACGCTGTCGACGACGGTCGGTTTAACCCCCAGGACGACGAGGTCCCCTTCGCGCACCGCCTCTCGGTTGTTTCGTGTCGTCCGGATCCCATATTTTTGGTGGATTAATTTAAGCCGCGCCTCCGAAACATCCGAGGCGAGCAGATCCCCCGCCTTAAAGAGTCCGGCGGCGAGCACCCCCTTCATGATTGCCTCGGCCATGTTCCCCGACCCGAGAAAGGAAAGCCGCGTCGGAAGTTTAGTGGATTGTTTTTTCATTTCAGTCCATCAGCATTCAAAATGCACAGAAGTCAGAATAAAATCGTTTCTTCTGAATTCTGGCTCCTGGCTTCTCTCTCCTAATTGCCCTGGCCGGTCTTCTTTCTATCCTTTTCTTCTCGGCCCGAAGAGCGCCGTTCCGATCCGAACCGAGGTGGCCCCCTCTTCGATCGCGATCTCAAAGTCGGCCGACATCCCCATTGAGAAGCGCTGCAAGCCAAGATCCTCCCCCAGCCGCCGCAACGTTGAAAAAAAAGGGCGCGCCCCCTCCGGATCGGCAGTCGGCGGTGGAACGGTCATTAGCCCCTCGAGGGAGAGGGAAGGGAGCCTCCGGAGCGCCGCCACCAACGCCGGCACCTCCGCGACGGAGACGCCATGTTTGCTCGCTTCCCCTCCGACGTTCACTTCAATCAATACCGACTGGATGATCCCCCGCCGCTCCGCCTCCTGTGCAACCTTCTCGGCCAGGCGAAGGGAGTCGATGGAGTGAATTTTTGAAAAGAAGCCGACCGCCTGCTTGACCTTGTTCGTCTGAAGCGGTCCGATCAAATCGACCGAAACCGGCTCTCTCTCCGAGAAGAGGCCGCCATTGATAAAATCGACAAATTTAGCCCGCGCTTCCTGGACCCGATTCTCGCCGAAGACGGCGATCCCCGCCGCCGCCGCCTCCCGGATGGGGCCGACATCGACCCCTTTCGAGGCGGCAACCAAGGTGATCTCCTCGGCATTCCGCCCCGCGCGGCGAGCCGCCTCCCGAACTCTTTTTACAATCTGATCGACGCGTTGCGCCACCGCTTTCATCGGATCAGCCCACCCTCGGTCAGGCCTCGGCGAGCATGATTCCGCTGATCATATTTCCCATCTTCTTTCCATCCCGGCGATAAGAATAAAAAAGTCCCGGAAGACAGGCGGTGCAGAGGCCGGAGAAGGCGATCTTGTCGGCTTGAAGTCCGGCCTGAATCAGCTGCAATGCATTCAGCCGCGCCAGATCGAGCTTGGCCTTTCCATCCCCTTCGTGGAATACCACGTCCGCCCCAGGCGCAAATTTTCGCTCGACCTCTCCCCAGACCTCTTTTCCCACCTCGTAACAACAGGGACCGATGCAGGGGCCGATCCCGGCGAGGAGGAGGTTCGGATCGGAACCATACCGGACCGTCATCTCTTGCACCGCCTTCCCTGCGATGTTCAACACCGTTCCCCGCCAACCGGCGTGCGTCGCCGAGACAACCCGCCGAATCGGATCGTAGAGAAGGACCGGAACACAATCTGCAGTCCGCACCGTAATCAGCTCATACGGACGGTGGGTGACCAGCGCATCGCCCGCCCAGACCTCTTCGGAAGGGCTCTTCATCTCCGGCGCCTCTTCAGGAACAGGACAGATCCGGTCTCCATGGACCTGCCGGAGACGGATCATCGATGCAATCCTCTCCGGTCCGGTTTGAACGGTGCCGGGATCGGAGAGGAAACGGGTCCCGAAGAAGTGGAACACCCCCGGGTGGCTTAATTTCGGAAGAACGATATATCCTTCGCCGCTATTTTGAACCCACTGATACGGTTGCATCTGCGTAAGAATGGCCATGGCTTCTCCCTCCATAGAGAAGGTCGGATTAAGAAGAGCGCGTTTCCCTTTTTCCAGAATTCCGACACCAAAGACCGGTTCCCTCCTCGGCTAGTCGGCCTGCTTCCTTAAAAATGCCGGGACGTCCCACTCGTCGTCCCCCTCCATTCGGATGACCTCTTTACCCCCCTCACGAACCACTTTTCTTAAATAGTTTCCGCGGTCGAGCGACTTCGGGTTTCCCCGCTTCATCGGGCGGCCCTCGCCGTCGGTCGTCTCTTCGCGCCGCTCGTTTTCTTCAAAGCCGGTCGCAATCACCGTCACCTTGATTTCATCGGTCAAGCTTTCCGAGATCACCGATCCGAAAATAATGTTCGCCTCCGGATCAACCGTTTTCTGAATAATCGACGACGCCTCATCGACTTCGCCGAGTGAAAGATCGGGACCGCCGGTAATATTGATCAGCACACCGCGCGCCCCCTCGATCGAGCTGTCCTCCAGCAAGGGGCTGGAGATCGCTTTCTGTGCCGCATCGACCGCCCGATTTTCTCCTTTTGAAATCCCCATCCCCATCACAGCGCGGCCGGTGTGAGACATGATCGTCCGGACATCGGCAAAATCGACGTTGACCAAACCGGGGGTCGTAATCAGATCGGAGATCCCTTGGACCGCCTGCCGGAGGATGTCGTCGACCACCATGAACGAAGAGCGAAGCGGCGTCCCCTTCTCCACGACATTGAGAAGACGCTGGTTCGGGATGATAATGACGGTATGGCAGGCCTTTTTCATCTCGAAGACCCCCTCTTCCGCCTGATGGGAGCGCCGTGCCCCTTCAAATTGAAACGGCTTGGTCACCACGCCGACCGTCAGCGCCCCCATCTCTTTGGCGATGTTGGCGATGATCGGGGCGGCGCCGGTGCCGGTGCCGCCCCCCATTCCGGCGGTGACAAAAACCATGTCGGCGCCGGCCAGCGCCTCACGAATCTGATCGACCGTCTCCAGCGCCGACTCCCGGCCGACCTGCGGTCTCGCCCCGGCCCCCAGACCGCGCGTCAGCTTGGTGCCGAGCTGAATTTTGTTTGCCGCCCGATTCAGCGTCAGCGCTTGGATATCGGTATTGGCCGCTATGAAATCGACCCCCTGGAGACCGCAATGAATCATGCTGTTGACCGCATTGCAGCCTCCCCCTCCGACCCCGACGACTTTGATCCTCGCCGATGTCGCATCTTGTTCCTCCTCATCAAAGAGAAACATCCAGACCTCCTTCTTTTGAGTCGATTCGGGATGAAGCAACCTTCATCTTCGGATCAAGACCCTGAATTGTTTTTAAAAGAACTCCTTCACCCAACTTTTCATCTGGCTCCTGATCCGCTGAAGCAGATTGCCCTTTCCTCCCCTGCGATGATCTTCTTTTTCTTGATTCCTAAATGCATAAAGGATCAGCCCCGCGCCGGTCGCATACATCGGGCTTCCAACCACGTCGATCAGTCCCCCCATCCCCGCCGGAATGCCGCGGCGGACCGGAAGGCCGAGCACCCGCTCGGCCACCTCAACCATTCCGTTTAAACAAGAGGTTCCTCCCGTGATGACCACGCCGGAGGCGACCCGATCTTCAAAACCCATTCGTTCGATCTCGCGCGCCACCAGCATAAAGATCTCCTCGGCCCGCGGCTCGATGATCTCGGCCAGCAGCTGGCGCGAGAGGACCCGCGGCGGACGCCCCCCCACGCTCGGCACCTCAATCGTCTCATTGTCTTTCACCATCTCGGTGGAGGCGCAGCCATATTTAATCTTGATCTTCTCGGCATCCGCCGGCGGGGTCCGTAATCCGATGGCGATGTCATTCGTAAAGTGGCTCCCCCCGACCGCCAAAACCGCCGTGTGCCGGACACTCCCCTCGATAAAGGTGGCGATGTCGGTCGTCCCGCCGCCGATGTCGACCATGACGACCCCCAGCTCCCGCTCCTCCGGCGTCAGGACCGCTTCGCTGGAGGCGAGCGGCTGGAGGATCATCTCCGACATCTGCAATCCGGCCCGATTGATGCTCTTCACGATATTTTGTGCGGAGGTGACGAGCCCGGTGATGATGTGGACCTCTGCTTCGAGCCGCACCCCCGACATCCCGAGCGGGTCTTTGATCCCGTCTTGACTGTCAACGATAAACTCCTGCGGAAGAACATGAAGGATCTCTCGATCCATCGGAATCGCGACCGCCTTCGCGGCGTCGATCACCCGCGCGATGTCGGCCCGGGTCACCTCATGGTCTTTGACGGCGATGACGCCGCGGCTGTTGAGCCCTTTGATATGGCCCCCCGCGATGCCGGTATAAACCGCATTGATCTCGACCCCCGCCATCAGCTCGGCCTCCTCGACCGCCCGCTTGATCGACTCGACGGTGCTTTCGATGTTGACCACCATCCCCTTTTTCAATCCTTTTGAGGGGTGGGTCCCGATCCCGACGATATCGATCCGCTTCTCATCGACGACCTCGCCGACGATGGCGCAGATCTTCGTCGTTCCGACATCGAGTCCGACCAAAATGTTGTCACGCTTTGCCAAGAGATCCTCCTTGAGCGGGCTCGTTCAAGCCCCCTCACCGGTCGGCCGTGGCGGCCCGACACTATTGCCGATTAAAACGAACTCTTCCGCTGATCGCCCGACCATCCTGGCAGATCCACCCCTCCCCTGCCGCGAGTGAACCCTCCTTTCACGACCACTTTTTTCTGAAAACGGAGATCGATCTCTCGATTTGCAATTCCCCGCCGTTCCAGATCCGACCGAATTTCAAGAAAACGCTGCCAGCGCTCCAGATAGTCCCCTTCGCCGAAATGGAGCACCCCCTCCGACAGATGAACCACCAGGTCTTCCGGGTCGGCCAGGTCGACGACAAACGCCGGTCGGCCGTCGGCCGCCTCTCGCTTGAGCGACTCGGAGAGAAAGGAGGCGAGTTGCAGCCCCTTGGCATAGGAGGCCGGATTATAATGAAGGAGCCGCGGCAACGCTTCCGGGGGAGTTCCCCCCCGCTCCAGAATAGCCCCCTCTTGATCGCGGAGGATCGGCCCACGCGACGCCTCGATCTCGACCGCGGTCGGGACCCGCTCGGTCACGATGAAGGTCAGCTGATCGGGAAAATCTTTTCGAACCACCGCCTCTTTGACCCACGGATTCGCCTGAAGCTGCCCCTGAATGTCGGCGAGGTCGAGCCGAAAGAGATTTCGCCCCAAGATCGACCGGAAGCGCGCCGTCATCTCTGCTTCTTTTAAATGACGCAGGCCTTGCCACCGGATCTCCCTCACCTCAAAGAAGGGCGCCGTGGCGAGCCGCCGGCTCCCGGCATAAAGGCCGAAGAACAGGCCGCCCAACAGGAGTGCAAAGAGCACCGGCCGTCCCCAGGCAACCATCTTCGCCCAGGAGAACCGGACCCGTCGCTTTCTATTCCGCTGAATCGCAATCGCTCTCATTTAAATTCCATTCTGACAAGACCGAAGTCGGGTCTACTTTCCTAATCCCGCTGTCTCTAAAATCTGTTCTACCAGCTGATCGAAATCGATGCCGACCCCGCGCGCGATCTCCGGAAGCAGGCTCGTCTCCGTCATCCCCGGCAGGGTGTTCACCTCGAGCAGATAGGGCCGCATCTCCGGATCGACACGCAGATCGACCCGGCTGTAGCCGCTGCAGCCCAACGCCTGATGGGCCCGAAGCCCACAGTCGAGGACCGTTTTGTAAACCTCGGCCGAAAGGGGCGCCGGAAAGAGATGCTCCGACATCCCCGGAACATATTTCGCCGTGTAGTCGTAGAAGGTCGTCTTCGAGCGGATCTCAATCGCCCCAAGCGCCTTGCCTCCCAAGATTCCCACCTGGACCTCACGACCCGGGATGTATCGTTCGATCAGAATCCGGGGGCCATAGCGAAAGGCTTCTTTGAGCGCGGCATCAATCTCCCCCGCTGCCGAGACAATCGTCACTCCGACGCTCGATCCCTCCATCGCCGGTTTCACCACGACCGGAAAACCGAACGGGAGGCGATCGATTCGGAACCTCGTCTGTCCCTCTTCAGTCAATACAAAGAAGTCGGGAACGGGGAGGCCGTGCGACTGAAACAGTCCGTGAGAGGCGATCTTGTCCATCCCCAGCGCACTGGCCAAGAGACCCGATCCGGTATAAGGAATCTGCATCACCTCCAGCATCCCTTGGATTGCTCCATCTTCTCCATAGCGGCCGTGCAAGGCGATAAAAGCGACTTCGATCCGCGCCTCGCGGAGGGTCTGCGCCGCGTCGGTGTCGACGTCGATCGGTACCTGCAGATAGCCGAGCCGCTCCAGCGCCGCCGCGATCGCCCGACCGCTTCGGAGCGAGACCTCCCGCTCGGCGGACATCCCTCCCATCAATACACCGATCCGTTTTCCCAAAAAAGGTTCTAACGCCATCTCAAATCGATCCCACCACTTTGGCTTCCAGCGCCAGATCGATTCCACACTGCGCTTTCACCCGTGTTTGCATTAATTCAACCAGGGCGAGAACATCGCCCGCCTTTGCCTGGCCGAGGTTGACGATGAAATTGCCATGCCGCTCGGAGATCTGTGCATCGCCGATCTGGTGTCCTTTCAGACCGACCGACTCGACCAACCTTCCGGCAAAATCGCCTGGAGGATTCTTGAAGACCGAGCCGACGTTGGGGAAGGCAAGCGGCTGCGTCTCCCGGCGTCGCTTGAGGAGCCGCCGCAGTTTCTCCTCGACCTGCTCCGCCGGCGCCGGCGTCAGCCGGAACGCCGCCGAGACGATGATCCCCTTCGGGAGCGCCGCTGTCCGATATTCGAATCGGATCGTCTCCTTGGACAACGTTCGGAGATCGCCTGCCTCATCGACGAGGGAGACCTCCTGGAGCACGGCGGCGGTCTCTTCGCCCGGAATTCCGGCGTTCATCGCGACCGCTCCGCCGACGGTGCCCGGAATCCCCGCGGCAAACTCCAGCCCGGAGAGCCCCAACGCCATCGCCTCGGTCGCCAATTTGGGATATGAGACACCCGCTTCCGCCAAAAGCAGCCCCTCTTCCTCATAGGAAATGCGATTCAACCGATTCAAATGGATCACCACCGCCGGAACCCCGCCATCTCCGACGATCAGATTGCTCCCGCCGCCTAAGATGAAATAGGGGAGCCGCTCGTGGGCGATTCGCAAGATCAAAAAAACAACCTCCGAGACCGACTCCGGAAAGACCATCGCCTCGGCCGGCCCGCCGACCTTCAGCGACGTATAGGGCGCCATCGGCTCCGCGAAGCGTACTTCGCCCGGATAGCCATTGAGCGCCTTTTTAATCGAGACCACTTTTCTCTCCGTGAGGATCATCTGCACCGCTAAAAAACGTAAGAATGGGGGAGCAAGATCTCCCCGCTGCCGTCAGTTATCCTCTAAAAATGTCTTCCCGATTTTCCAGATATCGCCGGCACCGAGCGTCACGACCATCATCCCCGGCGTCGCCCGCTTCCGCGCTTCGGCAACGATCTCCGACCGGTCGCGAAGAAAGACCACATCGGGATGACCCGCCGCGGCCACCGCCTGATAGAGCCGCTCGCCGTCGATCCCCGGAATCGGCGGCTCGCCGGCCGGATAGATCTCGGTGAGAATCAGCTGATCGGCGTCGGCAAACGCCGTCGTCAAATCCTCGAGCAGATCGCGCGTTCGGGTGTAGCGGTGCGGCTGGAAAATAACGAGTACCTCGGTATTCCATCCGCGCTTCGCCGCCGCGAGGGTCGCTCGGATTTCGGTCGGGTGATGTCCATAATCGTCGATGACGAGGACACCGTCTTTCTCTCCCTGGAGCTGAAAGCGCCGCTCCACCCCGCGATAGCCGTGCAGCCCTTTTCGGATCGATTCGACCGGGATTTCCAATTCCAGCCCAACCGCGATCGCCGCAAGGGCATTGAGAACGTTGTGGCGGCCCGGCACCGGCAGATCGAATCGGCCGAGCGGCTCCCCCCGGAAGCGCGCTTTGAAGGTGGTCTTCCAAGGCTGGAACGTCATCTCTTCCGCCACCAAGTCGAGATGGGAAGCGGTGCCATAGGTCAGGTGGCGCTTTTCGACCCGTGGAAGGAGCTCGGCAATCGCCCGATCCTCGCCGCAGAGGACCGCCAATCCATAAAAGGGGATTTTGTTGATGAAGCTGAGAAAGGTCGCCTGGATCGCCTCGAACGTCCGATAGTAATCGAGGTGCTCCCGGTCGATCGTCGTCACCACCGCCACGGTCGGCGAGAGCTTTAGAAACGATCCATCGCTCTCATCGGCCTCCGCCACCAGGAAATCGCCCTCCCCCTTCTTCGCATGTCCGCCGAAGCTGTTGACCTTCCCGCCGATGACCGCCGTCGGATCGAGCCCCCCTTCGGCCAGGACGGTTGCGACCATGGTGGTCGTGGTCGTCTTGCCGTGCGCGCCGGCGACGGCAATGCCGTAGCGAAGCCGCATCAACTCGGCGAGCATCTCCGCGCGGGGGATCACCGGAACCTTCTGCTGGCGGGCGGCGACCAGCTCGACATTATCGGGCCGGACCGCCGAGGAATAAACGAGGACTTCGGCCCCCTCGATATTTCCGGGCGCGTGCCCGATCTGGATCGTTCCGCCCATCGCGGCGAGCCGTCGCGTCTGCTCCGATTCGGCCCGGTCCGATCCGCTCACCCGAAACCCCATGTTCAGCAACACCTCTGCGATCCCGCTCATCCCGGCCCCGCCAATCCCGACGAAATGAATATGTTGAACTTTACGAAACATATCGATTTCGGGTTTCTGATTGTGGATTGCGGAATAAAAACAGGGAAAGAAAGGTTTTTTCAATCCGTATCCCGCAATCAGCAATCTGCAATTTAATTCCTCCCGACCAATTCAAAGCACGCTTCCGCGATCTCCTCCGCCGAGTGCGGGTGTCCCTGCCGGCGCGCCGCCTCGGCCATCTCGGAGAGACGGCTTGGATCGGAAAGGAGAAAGATCATTCGTTCGGCCAGCCGCTCCCCGTTGAGATCGCGGTCGAGAATCATCTCCGAGGCACCGGCGGCGACAAACGCCGCCCCGTTCTTCTCCTGATGGCCGGTCGCCAATGGATAGGGGATCAAAATCGATGGCTTTCCGACCGCACCCAACTCCGCCAGGGTCCCGGCGCCGGCCCGGCTGACGATCAGATCGGCCTCCGCATAGACCGACGCCATATCCTGAATAAACGGCTCGACCCGCGCCGGAACGCCGGCCTGCGCATACGCCGCGCGAACTTCGGCTGAATCGCGCTGACCGGTCTGGTGGACGATCCGAAGCAATCTCTTCTTCAGATGCGGGAGGGCGGCAACCATCGCCCGGTTGATCGAGTGCGCTCCTTGGCTCCCTCCCAGCACGAGAAGAGTTTGCATTCCGTTCGAGGCCGGCCTTTTTTGAAGCGTTCCCGCTTGAACGATCTCGGGACGGACCGGCACGCCGGCACGCAGAAAGCGCTTCGATTTTAAATAGGCGCGGGATTCATCAAAAGCGATCACCGCCAGATCAACCCAAGGGGCGACCAATTTATTGGCGAGCCCCGGAACGAGGTTCGGCTCCAGGATCACCCGCTTGATCTTCAACAGCACCGCCGCCAACAAGACCGGGCCGGCGGCATACCCGCCGATCCCGATGACGAGGTGAGGGGAAAAGCTTCTCAGAATCGAAATCGACTGCATCAGTCCCACCGGGACGAGAAAAAGCGATTTCAGACGGGCGGAGAGCCCTTTTCCGACAAACCCCTTCGCCGAAATCGCCGCGAAAGCAAATCCCTTTTCGGGAAGGAGCTTCGCCTCCATCCCTTGAGCGGTTCCAATGAAGAGGATCCGCGCCTCTTGGCGATGCTGAAAGGTCTGCGCGAGGGCGATTCCCGGATAGAGATGCCCGCCTGTTCCCCCGCCGGCGATGATCACCCTCACCCCCTCCCTCCCTGGACCGCGGTCCTTCCGGAACCGGCTTTCGCCTCCCGCGACACATTGAAGAGGAATCCGATCGCGACACAGTTCATCAAAAGCGAGGAGCCGCCGTAGCTGACGAACGGCAGCGCGAGCCCTTTCGTCGGCAGCAGGCCGGTCACCACTCCCATGTTCAACAGCGCCGGCAGCGTCATCATCAACGTCATCCCGGTCCCCAGCATCCGGCGAAAGGGATCTTCGATCGCCAGTGCGATCTGCGTCCCTTTCCAGAGCAGGGCGATATAGAGAAAGAGGAGGAAGAGGGTCCCGATCAGGCCGAGCTCTTCTCCAATCAGCGCGAAGATAAAATCGGTATGCGGCTCCGGAAGGAAGAAGAGCTTCTGCCGTCCTTCTCCCAAACCGTTCCCGGCGATCCCCCCACTTCCCAACGCAAGATACGACTGAATCATCTGAAAACCGCTCGACGACGAGTTGTCCCAAGGGTGGAGATAGGCCATCACCCGCTCCCGCCGGTAAGGGGTCTTTAGAATCCAATAGAGAACCAGCGGAATCATCAACAACCCGATCGAGGCGAGGTGCTTGATGGAAACGCCTCCCACCAGGAGAAGCATCGCCGCCAGCATCAGCACCGTAACCGTCATCCCGAGATCGGGCTCCACCAAGATCAAGGCCAACTCCAGACCGATGAGGATCAGCGCCGGACCGACCCCTTCGAAAAAATCGCGCAGCTGGTCGCCGCGGCGGGCAACATAGTTGCTCAGATAGAGAATGGTAAAAAGCTTCGCCGCCTCCGATGGCTGAAACGCCAGCGGCCCGAGCCGAAGCCATCGGCGGGAGCCGTTGATCTCCGACCCCACGCCGGGGAGGAGGACTGCGATCAGCAAAGCAAAAACCAACAGCGTCAACGGCGCGATCCATCCGCGGAGCCGATCGAGGTCGATTCGGGCTGCAACGGTCAGCCCCACCAGGCCGATTCCCATCCAAACAAGCTGCCGCTTCAGGAAGAAGGCTGAGTCGTTATAATGTTTTCCCGCCAAGATACCGCTGGCGCTGTAGATCATCACCAATCCGATCAATCCAAGAAGAAAAGCGATCATCAGAAGAACGGGATCGCCGGCCCCCGGACGGGTCCGCCCCGCTAAAATCGATCGCCCCCACTCCGACATTACCCTCATGCGGACAGCCCTTCCACCTCTTTTTTGAAGACCTCCCCTCGGTGCCGGTAATCTCGAAAAAGATCAAAGCTGGCACAGGCCGGCGAGAGGAGAACGACATCGCCCGGTGTTGCCGCCGCCGCCGCCCGCGCGACGGCCTGCTCCATGGAATCGACCCGCTCCACCGCCGGATGGTCCAAAAAGCAGCGAGCAAGCTTCTCCTGCGCCTCTCCGAGCAAGATCAGCCGCTTGACCTTTTTTAGAACCGAATCGCGCAGCGGTCCGAAGTCGCTCCCTTTGTCTTTTCCACCGGCGATGAGGACGACCGGGACGGTGAAGCCCTCCAGCGATTTGATGACCGCGCCGACGTTTGTCCCCTTCGAATCGTCGATGTATTTCACCCCCCGCACCTCCCGGACGGTTTCCATCCGGTGCGGCAATCCTTTGAAGCGGGTCAGCGCCTGGGCGATCTGCTCGACCGAGCTGCCGCAGAGGAGGGTGATCGCTGCGGCCGCCATCGCATTCTCGACATTGTGCGATCCTTTGATCTTCAGCGCTTCCAGGCGGAGAATCGGCTGCGGCTCCCCCCAAAGGTTGGAGAGGATCTCTCCTTCCCTCAGATAAACCCCCCGTCGGGGAACCGATCCGCGGCTGAAGAAAACCCCCTCGGGCTTCAAGAAAGAGGGCAACGCTCCCGGATCGTCTTGATTGAGGACGGCATGGTCTCCTTCCGACTGGTTTTCAAAAATCCGCCACTTTGCTTCCCGATACGATTGAAAATCGGGATAACGATCGAGGTGGTCGGGGGTGACATTGAGCAATGCGGCGATCCGCGGGCGAAAGGTTCGAATCGTCTCGAGCTGAAAGGAGCTCACCTCCACCACGACGAAATCCCAGACCTTCGAGACCGCCTCCGAAAGGGGCGTGCCGAGATTCCCGCCGACGAAAACCTTCCACCCCCCCTCCTTCAAAATCTCTCCGACCAGGGTGGTGACGGTGCTTTTGCCATTGGTCCCGGTAATGGCGATGATCGGGGCGGTCAGAAAGGTCGAGGCCAGCTCGATCTCGCCGAGGATCGGGATCTTCCGGATCTGCAGCGCCTGCAGCGGAAGGGTCTCCCGCGGAACGCCGGGGCTGATGACGATGAAGTCGGCCGAGAGGAGCTCTTCTGTCGGTCGGTCCCCCAGACGGAAGCGGATCGTCCCCGGGCCCTCCCCTTCCGTCAACCCTCGGAGTGCGGCGGGGATCTCCTTCCGGCGATCGTCCGTAACGAGCACCGCCGCCCCCTCGCGGACGAGGAGCGCGGCGGCGGCAGCCCCGCTCTCCCCCATCCCGACGACGACCCCTTTTTTCCCTCGAAACGACGTTGCCATTCCATCCTCAACCCGCGGACGGGTCCGTATTTCTTCCCTTCGCCTCACATTACCTCAACTTCAGTGTGCTCAAACTGAGCAGCGCCAAGATAATCGAGATGATCCAGAAGCGCACCACGATCTTCGTCTCTTTCCATCCCTTGAGCTCGAAGTGGTGATGGATCGGCGCCATCAGAAAGACCCGCTTCCCGCTCGATTTGAACGAGGCGACTTGGAAGATCACCGAAAGGGCCTCCACCACAAAGATCCCCCCGACCAGCGTCAAGAGCAGCTCGTGTTTTGAGATCACCGCCACCGTCCCTAGCGCCGCGCCGAGCGGAAGCGACCCGACGTCGCCCATAAAGATCGACGCCGGATAGGCGTTGTACCAAAGAAATCCGAGACCGGCCCCGATCATCGCGCCGCAGAAGACCGACAGCTCCCCCGCGCCGTCGATGTGCGGGATCAGCAGATACTCCGACAGCGTCCGATGGCCGGTGACATAGGCGACGATCGTATAAGAGACCGCCGCCACGGTGAACGGCCCGATCACCAGGCCATCGAGCCCGTCGGTGAGGTTGACCGCATTCGACGCGCCGACGATCACCAGAATCGCGAATGGAATATAAAACGGCCCCAAATCGGGGGTGATGTTTTTGAAAAAGGGGATCGATAAGATCGGGGAGTAAGCCGCAGAGCGGTAGACCCCCAGCGCAACGATCAACGCCACAAGCACCTGAAGGCTGAATTTGTAACGGGGAAGGAGCCCCTTTGAATTCTTCCGAATGCATTTCAGATAGTCGTCCGCAAATCCGATCGCGCCAAATCCAACCGTCGTGAAGATGGCGAGCCAAACGTATCGATTCTTCAAATCGGCCCAGAGGAGCGTCGACACCAGGATCGCCGTGAGGATCAGAATCCCCCCCATCGTCGGCGTCCCCGATTTGCTCATGTGCGACTTCGGCCCGTCGCTCCGGATCTGCTGGCCGATCTGGTACTTCCGAAGCATCTCGGTGACCCAATCTCCGATCAGAAAGGAGATCACCAGGGCGGTCACCACCGCATAAATCGTCCGGAAGGTGATATAACGAAAAACGTTGAAGAACGAATAGGTCGTGTGGAGCGGATAGAGCAACTCGTAGAGCATCAGTTGTGACCCTTCTCCGCCCTTTGCACGCCAAGCGAGGGGAGAAGCGCCTCCATTCGCATCCCCCGCGATCCTTTAATCAACAACACATCTCCCTCACGGAGCTGTGGAATCAATCCCTTTTCAAGCGAAAGAAGGTCGGCATAAGCGTGAACGGCGTCGGCGGACAATCCGGCATGTCGCGCCCCCTCCGCCACCTGCTCCGCCCACTGCCCCACGGTGAGGAGCAGATCGACCCCCTTCGCCGCCGCATATCGTCCGATCTCCCGATGGGCCCTCTCCGAATGCGCCCCCAGCTCGAGCATATCTCCGAGGATCGCTACTTTTCTGGGGGCGCCCCGCTTCGGCGCAACAAAGGTGCCGAGCATTTCGAGCGCCGCCTTCATCGACGCCGGATTCGCATTGTAGGCGTCGAGCAAAATCGTCTTTCCATTCACCTCCAGGAGCTCCGCTCGGAGCGCCACCGGACGGAAAGCGCCGAGCCCTGCGCCGATTTCATCCAACCGATATCCTAAGCTCGAAGCGACTGCGGCCGCAGCAAGGGCGTTATAGGCCTGGTGCCGCCCCGACGTCGCGAGGAGAATCTCTCCCTCCTCGCCGGTTCGAGCGATCCGAAGCGTGAAGCCGATTCCAGACCCCGCCTGGCGAAGATCGGCCCCGGTCACATCGGCCGGATGCTCCAGCGAGAAGGTCGTGCGGTTTGAAGCGCGTCCTTCCCAAGAGGCGAGATGGGGATCATCGAGGTTGATCACGGCGGTCCCTTCGGCTCCAACCGACTCAAAGAGCTTTCCTTTTTCCTCGGCAACGCCGGCAAGGCTCCCCAAAAACTCGAGATGGGCCGGGCCGATATTGGTGATGACGCCGACCGTCGGCCGGGCAATCTCGCAGAGCCGTTGCATCTCCCCTTTTTGGCTGATCCCAATCTCCAGCACCGCCGCGCGATGGTCGGCATTCAAACGAAGCACTGAGAGAGGGAGACCGATATGATTATTCAAATTCCCCTCATTTTTCAAGACCGCCCCGCGCCGGGATAAAATCGCCGCGATCATCTCTTTGGTCGTCGTCTTCCCGTTGCTCCCGGTGACGCCGATCAATGGAACCTGAAACCGGTTCCGGTGCCAGGTCGCCATCGCCTGGAGCGCCTCCAACGGATCGTGAACCAGGACGAACCCGGCACGATCAAGGTAAGCCTGCCACTCTTTGTTCCGCGCTTCGAACGCCGCACGGGAGACCATTGCGCCCGCCGCCCCCCGCGCCATCGCCGGCGCGATGAAATCATGTCCGTCGAAGCGGGGCCCCTTTAAAGCGATGAAGAGTTCCCCGGGACGGATGGTTCGGGTATCAATTGAGAAGCCGGCGATCTCTGAAGAAAGCGCTCCCCCTTTCAAGATCCCTTCGCTCCCCGATAAAATTGTTTCAATCGTCCACATCTTCATTAAACAACCCAGGACAAGAGGCGATCAGGAAGAGGACCCTCAGATCCTTCCTTCCTCCCCTCTCCCCGCTTTTCCTTTTAGAGCCGTGAGAGCCGCCCGCGCCACCTCGCGGTCGTCAAAGGGGAAGCGCTTCTCTCCGATGACCTGATAATCTTCATGTCCCTTACCGGCGATTACGACCGCATCCCCTTCTGTGGCCAGGTCGACCGCCCGACCGATCGCCTCGCGCCGGTTCTCGATGATCTCATACCGGGCGGCGGGATCTTCTTCCTTGAGCCCCGCCTCGATTTCCTGAAGGATGGCGAGTGGCGCCTCGCTCCGGGGATTGTCGGAGGTCAAGAGCGTGATATCGCTGTAGCGCGCGGAGACCGCTCCCATCTTCGGCCGCTTTCCTCGGTCGCGGTCGCCACCGCAGCCGAAGATGGTGATAATTCTCCGAGGGGAAAGATCGGTCACCGCCTGAAGCAAGCGGGTCAAGGCATCGTCGGTGTGGGCATAATCGACAATGACCCAAAAATTTTGTCCGCCGTCGATCTTCTCAAAACGCCCCGGCACCCCCGACATCGCCGCAACCCCGGCGACGATCTGCTCTTTCGAGAGCTCCAGCGCCATCCCCGCCGCGATCGCGGCGAGAAGATTGTGGACATTGTATCGGCCGACGAGGGGCGACTGAATTTGCAGCGTCCCTTTGGGACTCTGGACCGTCATCCGAATTCCTGCCAGATCGCTCTCGATCGATGTCGGATAGAAATCGGCCTCGGGCCCAAGCCCGTAACTCCAACTCCGGTTCGGGATCTCTTCCCGAAGCCGCCGCCCCCAAGGGTCGTCGACATTCACGATCGCCATTCCGGTCTGCTCGAAAAGCCGACGTTTGGCGGCAAAATACGCCTCCAGCGTCCCATGATAATCGAGGTGATCTTGCGTGAGGTTCGTAAAGATCGCCGCATCGAACCAGCACCCCTCCACCCGTCCTTGATCGAGCGCATGGGAGGAGACCTCCATGACGACATGGGTTGCACCGGCCCCGCGCATCTCGCCAAAGAGGGCGTGCAGCTCCAGCGCCCCCGGCGTCGTGTGGGTCGCCGGTCGGACCGTTCCTCCCAAGTCGAACTGAACGGTCCCCAGCAATCCCGTTTTAAACTGACCGGCCCGCAAGAGCGCTTGCGTTAAAAAGGCGGTCGTGGTCTTTCCATTGGTTCCGGTCACACCGATCAGATGGAGCCCGTCGGTTGGATTTCCATAAAAGTAAGAAGCAAGATGCGCCAGCGCCCGGCGCACCTGGTCGACTTCGATATAGGTCACCGGCCGACCGGCCTTTCCGGCCGTCTGCTCCCTCGATGGAAGCGGCCCCTCTGCAACCACAACGGCGGCGCCCTGCGCAATCGCCTCCGCGATAAAGAGGCGGCCGTCTTGTCGGGTCCCGACCGTTGCCACAAAAAGGCCGCCCGGTCTCACCTTCCTTGAATCGGAAGCAATGTCGTTGATCTCCAGCTCCGTCGGGCCGACGACCTCTTTGGCCGCAAAAAGATCGAGCCACTCATTTAATTTCAACGATGATCCTTGCCTTCTCTCGCTCCCCCCGGACCGTTCCAGGCGATCACCTCGGAAAGCGGGTTTGAAGCTGTTTTTCGGACGACACCGGAACGCTTCTTTTTCACCTCGATCTCCCGCTCTTCCTGGAGTGTCATCGACGCGGTCAATAGCTGCTCGCCGAGCGGTGGTTGGGGGGGGACCTTCAGGTAGTGCAACACCTCGCTTCCGACGGCGGAGAAGACCGGCGCCGCCACACTTCCTCCCCAGGCCTCCCCTTCCGGCTCATCGACCATGACCAGGATGGCGACGGCGGGAGCGTCTGCCGGAGCAAATCCGACAAAAGAGCTGACAAAGTCGTGCGCCGAGTAGCGGCCGGTCGCCGGGTCGATCTTTTGGGCGGTGCCGGTCTTCCCCGCCACCAGGTAGCCGGGAATCGCCGCCTTGCCGCCGGTGCCCGACTTGGAGACGACCCCCTGTAAGATTCGGACCATCTCGCGGGCGGTCCCCTCTGAGATCACTCGTCTGCGGACCTCCGCGCCCGATTCCTTAATGACCCGTCCCTCGCCGCCGACCTGCCGCAGGTTGACCTCTTTGACCTGACGGACCAGGTGCGGGGTCATCAGCCATCCGCCGTTCGCGACGACCGACACCGCCGAGATCACCTGAAGGGGAGTGACGCCGATCTCCTGCCCGATGGCCATCGACGCAAGCGAGCGCTTCGACCACTGGTCGGGGGTGCGGACCAAGCCGGGGGCTTCTCCCAGCAGATCGATCCCCAGGCGCTCGCCGAAGCCGAAGGCCTGGATGTAGCTGGAGAGCCGTTTTTCACCGAGCCGCTGCGCCACCTTGGCCGTCCCAATGTTGCTTGACTTTGCGATCACCTGGCGAAAAGAGACCACCCCGACCGGCTCATGGTCGTGAATCACCGTCCCAAAAACCGGATAGGCCCCCTGTTCACAATCGATCATTTCGTTCGGATCGACCACCTTCTCTTCAAGGGCCGCAGAAGCGGTCACGATTTTAAAAGTCGAACCGGGCTCATAGGCGTCGGTGATGGCGCGATTGCGCCATTCGGAGGGCTGATGCATCTGTACGGCGTTCGGATTGAACCTCGGCCGGACCGCCATCGCAAGGATCTCTCCGCTCCAAGGGTCCATGACGATGACCGTTCCCCCCTTGGCATGTTTCTTCTCCACAATCCGGTCGAGCTCCCGCTCGCTGATATGCTGGATCACCTCATCGACCGTCAGATAAAGATCTTTACCGCGAGAAGGGGCGATGTAGTCGATCCCTTTGGGGAAGATCGATTTCCCATGGGCATCGCGCTCCAGCACGATCCACCCTTTCTCTCCGCGCAGAGTCGTGTCGTACTTCCGCTCGACCCCTTCTAAGCCGTGATTGTCGAGGCCGGCGAACCCGAGGAGATGGCCGAAGAGGGCCCGCTTAGGATAAAAGCGCTGGCTCTCCGTGACAAAACCGATTCCTTCCATCGAATGTTTGCGGATCTGCTCTGCTTTTGCCGGATCGATCTTACGGGCAACCCAAGCAAAATTCTTTCCGTCGGTCAGCCGTTTTGTTAATCCCTTTGGATCGAGATCCAAGATCGGCGCCAATTTCCGAGAGACCGCAGCAGGATCTCGAATTTCGGTGGGGACGGCATAGACCGATGGGACTTCCACATTCATGGCGAGGATGTTTCCGTTTCGGTCGTAGATGGTGCCCCGTTCCGCCTCGATGGAGATGTTCTTCTCATGCTCGCGATCGGCCCGTTTCGACCAGGCCTCATGCTGGAACGCCTGAAGGATCACCAACCGGACCGCCACGAGGACAAAACCGACGCTCAAGAGGGAGGCGACCCATAATAGCGGCGCCCGGCGCGAACTGGGGACACGCCTTTTAATCATTACGGCGCCCCCCTTTTCCGGGATCGGGCGAGCGTCCGCCGATTTCCTTTTCTTGCTGCAAGTAGACCCGTTGTTGAGGAAGCGCCGGGGACATTTTTAACTGTTGAATTGCAATCTGTTCCACCCGTTCAATGGCCCTTAAGCTCTCCGCCTCGACCATCAGCCCACGATGAATTCGCTGCAATTCGACCTTCTGTTGGTGAAGCTGCTCGATCTCATAGCCGAGGTGGATCATCTGATTTCGCTGCCACAGGGAGAGAAACGCCAAAAGGAGGATCGCTCCTCCCAGAACCAGGAAAACCAGTCTAAATTCAAATCGCCGCATCTCTTTCCCCTATGCCGCCCGCTCCAAGGCCCGAAGCTTTGCACTCCGCGCCCGCGGATTCCGCGCGCTCTCTTCGTCTCTCGGTCGGATCGGTTTTTTATAGAGATTGGTGAAACGGCGCGGCTCTTCAGCCCCCCATCTCTTGAACGATTGCTTTACAAGGCGGTCTTCCAATGAATGGAAGGAGATGACAACCAACCGGCCCCCGATCGCCAAAAGGGAGAGGGCTGCGTTTAACCCCGCCTCCAGCTCCGGCAGCTCTTGATTCACCGCCATCCGGAGCGCCTGGAACGTCCTCGTCGCCGGATGAATCCGGCCATGCCGCTCTCGGGCCGGAACTGCCCGCCAGATCACCCCCTCCAGCTCCTCGGTTCGGCGGATCTCCCCCTCTTCCGAGCGACGCCGGACGACCGCTTCGGCGATCCGCTTCGCCCACCGCTCTTCTCCGTAGCTTCGGATGATCTCGAACAGTTGTCGTTCAGAAGCGTGATTGACGAGGTCGGCCGCCGTCTCTTCTTGGGCGCGGTCCATCCGCATATCGAGCGGGCCCGGCTTCTGGAAAGAAAATCCCCGCTCTGCTTGATCAAGCTGCATGGAGGAGACGCCGAGATCGAAGAGGATTCCATCCACCTCATTCAAATTCAGATCTCGGGCCGTTTCTGAAAGGGCCTTTAAGGAACCTTTCCGAAGGAGCAACCGGTCTTGGTAGGGGCGAAGCCGCCGCTCGGCCAAGGCGAGCGCCGCTTCATCCCGATCGAGCCCAATCACCCTTCCGTCCGGTGCGGTTGCAGCGAGGATGGCTTCTGCGTGTCCCCCCAAACCGACCGTACAATCGAGATAGGTTTTTTGGGCATGCGGCTGACAGCCGAGAGCGGCGAGCACCTCCTGCACGAGAACAGGTTGATGGGTCCCTTCCCCTTCGTTAATTTTTTCAGAGAACACCGGTTCCGCCATCGCTGCAGGTACTTTCTACATTGCCTGAAGGGTATTCCGTAACTGGGTGGTGGTGCTATTTAGGATTTTGGTGGGGCACCGTCGAACCGCCCCGCACAGGCGACCTGCTTCCCGCTACATCCCGAGGCTGGCCAGCGCCTCCTGGATCTGGTCGGTGTTTTCCGTGACCAGGGCTTCGTTATCCTGCCACTTCTGTGGGTGCCAAATCTCGAATTTATTTTCAAGTCCCACCATGACCACATCGGCAGTAACCTGCGCATATTCACGAAGGGCGGGAGGGAGGAGGATCCGTCCTTGCTTATCGAGCGGACACTCCGTTGCTCGGGAATAAAAGAAGCGGAGAAAATTTTTCACTCCGCGATCCATGGTCGGCAGCTTTTTTGCTTTCTCGATCATTAAGTTCCACTCGGGAAGCGGATAAGCGGCCAGGCAAGGATCCAGGTCACTTGTAATAATCACCGTTCCATTGGAATGCGCGTTTAAGAGCTCGCGGAATTTAACCGGAACGCTCAAGCGCCCTTTGGAATCGATCGTATGCTGAAACTTTCCCAGGAACACCCTTTGCTCCCATGTTATCCCACTTCATCCCACTCCGATGGGAATTATACCCTACACTCTCACTTTGTCAAGGGAAAAACGGATATGCTTTTAAAGAGGATACCGCTATGACATAGAATCAAAAAAGGGAAACAGAGGGGGGCAACGACTCCTGAACTGGTTGATTCAGAAGAGGTTTTATGAATGGGATGATGATCGGACCCGCTTTGAGTTTCTGCCGAGGGGCCATCTATAGCGGTGTCAGTTTTTCTAAAGCCCAACGGATAGGTTTAAATTTTATTAAGCGGACGACTCCCCTCAAAAAAAAATTATCTTTGCCGCGGTTGACGGCCCGCTACTTAGAGAAGAAAAATCTCTTCTCAAGTCGTTTCCGGTGCCATGAATGACACGAATTGATTCCCGACCCACGACGAGGGGATTGAATGCAACCGTTCGATTCCCTTCCGAAACTCGCCGGCTTCGCTGGACATCCGAAAATGCCTTGACATTCAAGGGGGTTATTTGATAGTTTTTCATATTCATCGGTAAACGGATTACTCTATATAGCACCGATCCAAATAGCACCGATCCAAAATAGCTGTCAAGGAAAGGGGTCATGCGCATTAAAATCAATGGGAAACAGGAAGAGACCCAAGAAACGACCCTTTTTGATCTTCTCAAAGTAAAGAACATTGAACCGCGAATGGTCACCGTCGAATTAAATTCAAAAATGGTCGACCGTTCCACCTTAAGCAGCACCCGCATCCAAGAAGGGGACGAAATTGAATTCCTCTTCTTTATGGGAGGCGGGGCGTCGCAAACAAAAATGCGCAGCTAATGAGCTCGTAAACCCTCGTTGGGACATTTATTAATGAAATTGCATCCGAATGTGACCGAGCTGATCGGACAGACCCCGCTGGTTCAATTGAATCGGCTGGCGGACAATCAGAGTGCCCGTATTTTCGCCAAGGTGGAATTTTTCAACCCCGGCGGAAGTGTCAAAGACCGGATTTGCCTCAGCATGATCGAGGCCGCCGAACGCTCCGGAAAACTACAGCCCGGCGGAACGATGGTTGAGCCGACCAGCGGGAACACCGGCATCGGGCTGGCGCTGGTGGCAGCCGTTCGCGGCTATAAATTAATTTTGGTGATGCCTGAGTCGATGAGCATGGAGCGGGCGAGCCTCCTCTCCTCTTACGGGGCGCAGTTGGTCCTCACCCCCGCGTGGGAGGGGATGCGCGGCGCGATCAAAGAGTCCGAGAGCATCATCGAACAGAATCCCGACTACTTCATGCCGAATCAGTTCGCGAACCCGGCCAACCCGGAAGTTCATCGGAAGACCACCGGGCCTGAAATTTTAGAGGCGCTGAATGGAGAGGTCGATGCCTTCGTGGTCGGGGTCGGCACGGGCGGAACGATCACAGGTGTCGGCGAGGTGCTGAAGACAAGAAATCCGAAAACGCTGATCGTCGCGGTCGAGCCATCCGCCTCTCCCGTCCTCTCGGGAGGAGAGCCGGGGCCGCACAAAATTCAGGGAATCGGCGCCGGGTTCATCCCGAATGTGTTAAATCGGAAGATCATCGATCGGGTGATCACCGTCACCGATGATGACGCGTATAAAACGGCGAAACTCCTTGCACGGCAAGAAGGGCTCTTGGTCGGGATCTCCTCCGGCGCCAACGCTCTGGCCGCGCAGCAGATCGCCAAAGAGCTCGGGAAGGGGAAAACGGTCGTGACGATCCTTCCCGACACCGGCGAGCGCTACATCAGCATCGAAAAATATTTCAATATCTAAAGAAGGAAGTATGGCCTTTACAGAAGAACAGCTTGTCCGATATAGCCGGCACATTATTCTCGAAGGGGTCGGCGGCAAGGGGCAGAAAAAAATTGGCCAGGCGAAGGTCCTCATCGTCGGCGCCGGCGGCCTGGGGTCGCCGATTGCGCTCTATCTCGCCGCGGCCGGGGTCGGCACCGTCGGATTAATCGATGCCGATGCCGTTGATCTCTCCAACCTGCAGCGCCAGGTGATTCACCATACTTCCGACATCGGCCGGCCCAAGGTCCTCTCGGCCCAAGAGAAGATGGTTGCGATCAACCCGGACGTGACGGTCATTCCCTATCAGGAAAATCTAAGCGCCGAGAATGCGCTGAAAATCTTTAGCGCCTTTGACTATGTCATCGACGGAACCGACAATTTCCCGGCCAAATTCCTTATCAACGACGCCGCCTTTTTTGCGAAGAAACCGCTCATCCACGCCGGGATTCTCCGGTTTGAAGGACAGATCTTCACCATTCTTCCCGGCACGAGCGCCTGCTACCGCTGCATCTTTCCGGAGCCGCCTCCTTCGGGGCTGATTCCGACCTGTCAAGAAGCGGGTGTATTGGGGGCGCTTGCCGGATTGGTCGGGACCCTTCAAGGAACCGAAGTCCTGAAGTTGATTCTCGGGATCGGAAAACCGCTCACCGATCGAATTTTGAAATACGATGCCCTCCGGACCCAGTTCCGGGAGGTTCCGATTCGAAAAAATCCGAATTGTCCTCTCTGCGGCACTGATCCCACCCTCAAAACGTTGGAAGCGGAGGCGCCGCCTGTTTGTGACATCAATCCGGCCGCGGCAGCCCAATCACACGGGATGAATCCCTAGAACCCGACGTAAACGACTTTCGCCCTCAGCCGGTGTTGCCGGCGATGAGGTTTTGTTTTATTTAGCCTGAACCAGGGTTGATCTCGATGAGCAAGATGAAGGGGTTGAAGTGCAAAGAGTGCGGCAAGACCTATCCCGCTGTAGCGCTTCACGTTTGTGAATTCTGCTTTGGACCGTTAGAGGTCTCCTACAATTACGATGTCATCAAGACACAAATCTCGAAGGAGAAAATCCTTCGTGGACCAAAGAGCCTCTGGCGATATCAGGACCTGCTTCCGATCGAGGGAGAACCGACCGTCGGCTTAAACGCCGGCTTCACGCCGCTGATTCATGCGAAGAACCTCGGGGCGGAGTTAGGGCTCGATTATCTCTATCTAAAAAACGACACCGTCAACTGCCTGACCCTCTCCTTCAAAGACCGGGTCGTTGCGGTCGCTCTGACCCGCGCGAAAGAGCTCGGCTTCGACACGGTCGCCTGCGCTTCGACCGGCAACCTGGCCAACTCGGTCTCGGCACACGCCGCCGAGGCGCGGCTTCGCTGTTTCGTTTTCATCCCGTCCGATCTGGAAGCCGGAAAGGTATTGGGAAATCTTATTTACAAGCCGAATGTGGTGGCGGTGGATGGAAATTATGATGACGTCAATCGGCTCTGCAGCGAGATCGCCGGAGAATATCCATGGGCCTTCGTCAACATCAACATCCGCCCCTACTACTCCGAGGGATCCAAAACGTTGGCGTATGAAACGGTCGAGCAGCTCGGCTGGCGGACCCCGGACCATGTCGTCGTTCCGATTGCATCGGGATCGCTGCTGACGAAAATCTCAAAGGGGTTTCATGAATTCGAAGAGCTCGGCTTTGTCTCAAACGTGAAGACGCGGATTCACGGCGCCCAAGCGGAAGGATGCTCCCCGGTGGCCGCCGCTTTTAAAGAAAATCGGGATTTTATCCGACCGGTGAAGCCGAAAACAATCGCCAAATCGCTCGCCATCGGTAATCCGGCCGATGGCTTCTATGCACTGAAAGTCGTCCTCGGAAGCAGCGGACAGATCGAGCATGTGACTGATGAAGAAGTCGTCGAAGGGATGACCCTGTTGGCGCGGACGGAAGGGGTCTTTGCCGAGACCGCCGGCGGGGTCACGGTCGGTGTGCTTAAAAAATTGGCCCAGAAGGGGCTCTTTAAAAAAGGGGAATCGGTCGTCGCTTATATTACCGGGAACGGCCTCAAGACACAGGAAGCGGTCGCGCCGGCCCTCGGCGCGCCGTGGCATATCTCGCCGAGTCTCTCCAGCTTTCAAGAAGCGCTGAAAGGGGCTCCGGGAGGCGAGGCCCCACAGACAGAAAGAGGAGCAAAATGATCAAAGTTCGCATTCCGACCCCGCTCCGTAAACTGACCGGAGGTCAAGGAGAGGTCACCACCGACGGAGAGACCATCGCCGCATTAATCGATACACTGGACAAAGATTATCCCGGCCTCAAGGAACGTCTTTGCGATGAGCAGGGAGAACTCCGCCGATTCGTGAATATCTATGTGAACGAGGAAGATATTCGATTTCACGCAGGAATAAAGACGTCGGTTAAAAAAGGAGACGAGGTCTCAATCGTTCCAGCCATCGCAGGGGGATCGTTTTAGCGGTCTCTGAACCGATGCAAAGGAGGAATCATTGGCCAGCCTGAAGGTTCATATTACTTTTCCGGAAGAGAAGATTCGAGATCCGATCATTTATCAGATCGGCAAAGATTATAAATTAATTACCAATATTCGCCGCGCCGATGTGACCGACAAAAGCGGATGGGTCGATTTAGAGCTGACGGGCGATCCGAACGAGATAGAACGCGCCATCGACGGCCTGAAGAAAAAAGGGGTCAAGGTTGACCCGATCGAGCGAAACATCATTGAATAAGAGATGAGCAAGGGAGTTTCTTCGGAAATGACATTTACAGAGGATCAGCTTCAACGATATAGCCGCCACATCCTCCTGCCGGAAGTGGGAGGGAAAGGTCAGAAAAAGATTTCCGCCGCAAAGGTCTTTTTAATCGGCGCGGGGGGACTCGGCTCTCCTTCGGCGCTCTATTTGGCGGCGGCAGGGGTCGGAACGCTCGGAATCATCGACAGCGATGTGGTCGATCTCTCCAACCTTCAGCGGCAGGTCCTCCATAACACAACGACGCTCAACCGCCCGAAGGTGGAGTCGGCCCAAGAGACCCTCTCCAAAATGAACCCCGACATCAAAATCGTCCCGCTCCTTGGGAAAATCTCTTCGGAAAACATCCTTGATCTGATCAAAGATTATGACATCGTCCTCGACGGGTCGGACAACTTCGCCACCCGTTTCCTCGTCAATGACGCCTGCTTCTTCTTGAAGAAGACGCTTATTTCCGGGAGCATCTTTCGATTCGAAGGGCAGTTAACGACCCTCAAGCCGCACGACCGTGAGCCGAAACCTTGTTATCGATGTCTCTACCCGGAGCCTCCCCCCGCCGGACTGGTTCCGAGCTGTCAGGAGGCCGGGGTGCTTGGGGTCCTTGCAGGAACCATCGGCGTGCTTCAAGCTGCCGAGGCGCTCAAGGAGATTTTAGGAATCGGGCTCTCCCTCGCCGGAAGACTGCTTGTCTATGATGCACTCGAGATGTCGTTCCGCACCGTTCGGGTTCCGAAAAATCCGAACTGCCAGCTCTGCGGTCCGCATCCGACCATTACACAGCTCCTCGACTACGAGATCTCCTGCACCCTCCCCCCGCCGCCCCCTTCTGGGGAATAGCAGACTCCTCACAGGAATAATTGGAATAAAGAGAAGAATCGGACAGCGACGGCTGGAGCGGTCGTTTATGATTTAATCGGCCGCCGGTGACGGAGGACCTCTTTGATTTTTTCGACCACTTTATTCGGTGAGGTGGTGGCCTTGACCAGAAAATCAACGGCGCCGAGCTCCATGGCGCGGCTGATCTCCCGGGTCGCCCCCTTGACGGAAGTGATAATAATAGGAATATCGTTCATCTCAGGTTGAGATTGGATGATCTGAAGAACCTTGAAGCCATCCATCCCATCCATGATCAGATCGAGGAGAATCAGGGAGGGACGTTCCTGTAACAACAGCTTCAAACCTTCGACGCCATTTTGTGCAACGAGAACGGAGAATCCCTCCGAGAGAAGGCGCTGGCGATAAACCGCCTGATAGAACTGCGTGTCATCAATGATGAGAATCTTTTTTAGGTGGGGATTCGAGTTGCTTCGAGAGAGGGAAAGTTTTTCGATATATTCCTTCAGCCGACTCACATCCGTCGGCAAGGGGGTGAAGAATCGGACCCCGAACCCGAGCCCCTCATGGAGGTAGAGGACTTTTGCCTTGACTTGAAACAGCTGATCTTCGAGTTGAAATTTCAAGTCGATGAAAGCGTTCTTTTCAAACTTCTCTGGAGTGGTGATATACATCCCTTCTATGCTCAGGTCGATGGCCTGACCGCATATCCGGCCATTGATCGCAACATCCTGAACAACCAGGACCCGCTTGCTCTTCCTCCTTTTTGCCCCGTTTTCCATCGTCATACGAAGACCGTCACAGTTTCCACCTTTCCCAATCGTACCATGCGGTTGAAAAATGTCAAACGGCTTCATTGACATTCTTCTTAAATTTCAATAGTATGGCGCCTTAACGGTTGGGAGCCGACCCTCTCATTCAGCGAAGGAAATACGATTGCTCTCTATCCCGAAGTCGATTTTTGACGAGATGATCTCTCATGCGCGGACCGAAGCCCCGAACGAGTGTTGCGGATTGCTCGCGGGAAGGGAGGGCGTCATCTCCAAGATATATAAGATCAGCAATCTATCGGCAGATGATCCGGCCATTGCCGATTTGAAGGTACCGCCCGATCGCCGGTTCCGGTATGTCATGGATCCGAGAGAGCAGTTACGCGCTTTTAAAGAGATGCGAGAAGGGGGGACCGAACTCCTGGCCATTTATCATTCACATCCGCACTCCCCCGCCTACCCTTCGGCTACCGATGTCCGGCTGGCTTTTTACTCGGAAACGCATTACTTGATTATTTCTCTGAAGAGCGGGAGCCCTGAAATTCGGGCCTTTCGGATTATCGATCAGGAAATTACGGAAGAGGTCATTAAAATATCAGCCTAGGCGTTGCTTAAACCATTGGACCCATCGGCTTCCCCGCGGAACCTTATTCACCCCGAGGAGGACCCCGTCCTCTTCGGTCGCCAGCCAGATGGAGCCGTTGCTGAGGGGAAGGATTTGGTTCACCTGCTTCTCGAACCGCTCCCCTTGGTAAAGCCTTGCAGGATGCCAGGTTGCCCCCCCATCACCGCTCCAGAACAGACCGCGATCGGAGCCGAGGTAGAGAACCCCCCGGTCTTGCGTGTCAATGGCCAGTGCAGTGATTTTCAGTCCGATCGGAAGGTTCCCTTTGATCTCCTTCCACTGGCCGTTCCGATTTCCTTCCCAGAGCTTCTGCTCGCTCGCCGCGAGGAAGCGATCTTCCTTGCTCCAGCTCAGATAGCGGAGGGGGCTCCCCTCTTTTGTGATGATCTTCTTCCACCCCCCATTACCGTTGGACCAAATGGTATTTTCTATGACGACGAGAATGGATTCCCCCTCGACCGCCAGCGCGGAGATTTTTCCCGGCTCAATCCCCTCCGACTGCGACCAGTGCGCACCCTGGTCGGTTGATCGAAAGAGGCCCGTATCGGTCCCGGCATACACCCGCTCGGCCTCATCCACCGCGATGGCGCGGAGCGGACTGGGGAGAGCCCCCTCGACGGCCTCCCAGACATGCCGGCCGTGCTGGCGCCGATAAAATCCCTCGTCGGTAAAGATGTATAAAAATGTCTTTCCCCGCGCCATTCCCCGGACGGATAAATTCACCAGCCCGACGTTGTCGGTGATCCAACTTTCTCCGTTCCCGACGAAGACCCCTTTCCCATCGCTCCCGACCGTGATTCCCTCCTTGCCATAATTGAGGGTCCGAATGGGGGCCACCAGCAACCCCTCGTGAAGCGGACGCCACGGTGAATGGATTCGCCCGTGAAAGAGGCCGCTGCCCGTTCCGACATACAGGTCCCCTTCGGCGCTGGTCACAAACGAGTGAACCTGAACGTCGGCCAACTCCCCCTTGAGCGGATTCCAACTCGCCCCGTCATTGTCGCTGTAGTAGATCCCTTCCCCGGTCCCCGCATAAAGGATTCCCGCCGCATCGGCCGTTAAAGAGCGGATCGAGAGGTTCGAGAGACCGGCGTTGGCCCGCTCCCAGCGAACACCGCCGTCGCGGCTCCGGAAGATTCCGGTTCCCATCGTCCCGGCAAAGAGCGCCTCGCCCCGACCGAGGACCAGCGTCCGAACCACCTTCTCCTCCACCTCCTCGAAGACAAATCCCCGGACGACCTGCGTCCATTGACGGTCCGACGGCCGGCGCTTAAAAATTCCATTCCCTTGGGTGGCGACATAGACCGTCTGGTCTTTCGTCGCGACGATACTCCGGATCAGAACCGATCCGATCCCATCATTAAACGGCTCCCAATGCTCCCCCTCATCCCGGCTGATGAAGATCCCTTGGCCGGTCCCCGCATAAAGAACCCCCCCGGGAAGAGAGATCATCGATTCAACATCGGCATTCTCCAATCCCCGGTTGATAGAAACCCAGTGCCGTCCATCATCGCGGCTCTTGAAGAGGCCGGCCCGAATGGTCCCGGCATAAAGAACTCCTTCTTTCACATGGGTCAGATTGGCAATGAACTTATCTCCGAGGCCGGTGTTTGCCGGGGCCCAATGTTTCCCCCCGTCATCGCTCCGGAAGAGGCCTTCCCCATACGTGCCGACAAAAAGGGTCTCTCCTGAACCGGCGGCAATCGTCTGAATCACCCCGACCCCATAAGGACCTTCCGTCGGATAAAGGGTCACCCCCTCCATCGGAGGACGATAATCGGCTCGCCGCTGGATAATCGCTGCGAAAGGGATGGAGGAGGTCGTCGGCTTCCTGGAGAGATAAAAAAATCCGACGACGGAAACGATGCTGATAATGGTGAGAAACGCCTGCTTTCGCGTCATGGGGCGGTCTCCTCCGGCTCCTGTTTTTGAACCGGGGCGGCGGCCTTTCCGAAGATGCGGATGGCGATGATTCCGATTTCATAAAGAAGGAGCAGGGGAATGGCCATGACACACTGGTTGAAAACATCGGGGGTCGGCGTCAAAATCGCCGCGATCAGAAAAGCCATTAAGACGGCGTATTTTCGGTTCTTCGTCAACAGCGCCGGGGTCAGCAATCCCATTCGCGCAAGGAAGAGCATGATTAATGGAAGTTCGAAGACGAGGCCAAAACCAAGGAGAAACTTCAAATTGAAATCGATATACATCGAGATCGAAATCTGCGGCTTGATCCCGCTTTTTACTCCATAGTCGATCAGAAAGTCGAGCGCGAAAGGCATGGCGATGAAGTAACAGAAGGCCATTCCGATAAAAAAGAAAAGAGTCGATAAAACGATGAAGGGGAGGAGGGAAGACCGCTCATTCTGTAAAAGACCGGGGGCAACGAATTGCCAGACTTCGTAAAGGATCACCGGAAGGGCCGCCAGAAAACCAATGAAGAGCGCCACCTTGAGATCGGCCCAAAAGGCCTCGGCCGGTGAAAGAAAGATGAGCTCGGCATGGAGGGGACGCTTCAGAACTGCGAGAAGCGTATCCGAGAAATAAAAGGAGATTCCGAAGAAGATGGAAATAATCAGGAGTGCCCTGATCAATCGGCTGCGAAGCTCTTGAAGATGACCGGAGATCGGCATTTCTGCCGAGCTCTGGCTTCCGGCCGGTTTTTTCACCTTTTTTTAATCCCTTTCCTGTCTGCTCTCAAGGAAGACCGATCCCGACACGGCCTCATAGACAAAGTCCTCCCCCACCTCGGAAGGTCTGTTTCACCCAAGAGGAAACTGTGGACAACCGCCCATCAGCGGCGCGGTCTATTCCTTTTTAGGGGGGGTGGCGTCCTCTGGTTTCGGGGTGGAAGCGGCTTCCTTCTCTTTAGACGGTTCGACCGCCCCCCCCCTTTCAATCTCGGCGCGGACCTCTTCTGTCGCACGCCGGATCTCATACAAACCGCGACCGAGCATCCGCGCAATCTGCGGAAGTTTTTCCGGGCCGAGTACGACGAGGGCGATCACTAAAATTAAAAGGAGCTCTGGAAAACCAATCCCAAACACAGATCCCTCAACATCGAAGT
Organism: Candidatus Manganitrophaceae bacterium; assembly: GCA_016200325.1. Lineage (NCBI taxonomy): Bacteria > Pseudomonadati > Nitrospirota > Nitrospiria > Candidatus Troglogloeales > Candidatus Manganitrophaceae > Candidatus Manganitrophaceae bacterium. The sequence goes on along the minus strand of JACQEZ010000001.1, from coordinate 180,555 downwards.
CGGGCGCCGGAGCCGTACACCGACCGAGCCTTTAATGGCCTCGGGCCGACAAAGGGGGATTGGATCTTGCCGATTTTAAATCGGCCCCCTCGCCCATCTGAAAATGGCGAATCATGGTTGTCATTTCATCTTTAGCAGCCAGTTTTTTCTTCTGAAACTCTTTCTTTTGGATTTCCTCTTGAGGGGTCAACACCCTTCTTCGCGTCATCTCCTGGAGTGATTGATCGAGTTGACCATGCAGCTTCTCGAGGTGACGAAATTGCCAATTCTTCTGTCGTAGCATCTCGATGACCCTGTCTTCTCTCTCCATCGATTTCTCCTCCTCATGAGGTTAATAACGACCTTCAGTATGCCCTGTCCTAGTCGGATTGGGGGGGAAAATCATACTGGAGCAAGAGTGCATCTTCTCTCGGCTCCCGATAATAATTCCGACGAACGCCGACCTGATAGAACCCCAGCTTGCGATAAAGTGATTGCGCGGTAAAATTGGAGGCCCGCACTTCTAAGGTCGCCATCCGGATGTGGCGACGCTTACCGGTCTCCAGCGCAAAGCGGACCAGTTCCTCGCCGATTCCCTTACCCCGCCACGCCGGATCGACCGCCACGTTCATTAAATGAAGCTCATCATAAACCAGCCAGAAGAGAGTATAGCCGACAATTTGGCGATGGTCTTCCTCTCGGGCCACATAGGCAAATGAAAATGGATTTTCCCAAAGCTCGGACTCGAACATGCGTCGCGTCCAGGGGGAGGTATAGGAGACCTCCTCGATCGCCACAATCGTCTCGACATCCTTTGCAGTCATTCGTTCGAAGAAAAGTCGAATGGAGGCCGATCTGGCCATCAGACACCCCCTCCCTGTTGTGAAACCTTCTCTTCCCATTTCAGCTCGGCGGTCGAGGCACGCAAATAGACCGGGGCGACCTCTTCGGCCGAGAGGATCTCTCCGCGGCGAAGCTTCGCAAGGCCCAATTCGGCCACGCTCGCGGCGGAGGGGAAATGCAGCGTCTTCGGGGGGGAAAGAACTTTCTCTGGAGGGTGGGTGCTGAGGAGCGCGCGATACCGCTCCGCTCCTTCGCCGACGGCGAGAATCGGCCGGTCCAAGGGGCCGATTGTTGCCAGCGCCGTTTCGGGGGAGGAGGCGGTCTCGGAGTGAATCCGGACCGGAACACCTCCCTGTGTATCAAACAATCCCCAATAGACTTCGTTGCGGCGGGCGTCGAGCATCGGAACAATCAGCGCGGACGAGTAGGGAAAAAGCGCCGCCATCGCTTCCAATGTCGGCACGGCGACGAGCGGCTTTCCCGATCCCATCGCCAGCCCTTTCGCCGTCGAGAGGCCGACCCGCAACCCAGTAAAAGAGCCCGGACCGATGGAGATTGCAATGGCGTCTAAATCGGAGAGAGTCGTGCCGCTGTCGACGAGCAGCCGATCGATGGCGGTTAGAAGGCGCTCCGAATGACGGATCTCGACATGGAGGCGATATTCGGCGATCAAGCCCCCTTCCTCCATCAGGGCCACCCCGCCCGCCAGTGTGGCGGTCTCAATCGCTAACACTTTCACCCATTCACCTCACGGTGGAACATCCCACGCGTTCTTTATTTATGATGATGGACTGAGCGGCCGGAGCTCCTTGAAGTGGAGCAGAACCTTTTCTCCATGACCCTCGGCCTGGACCTCAAACGGCAACTCGCGCCCACCGACCTTTCGATAGTCGCCAAAGGTGAGCTCGGCGCGCGGTGCGCCGGTAAAATCAAATATCGCCACGCGCGTCACTTGGAACGCCGTCCGCTCAATCCAGATCTTCTCCACCAAAACCGCCTTTTCAGGCAACACCCTCAACAGGGAGAGAATGAAAAAATCTTCCCCCTTTTCCAAGGCGGGAAAAAGCGGAGGAACCCCTTTGGGAACGGCCCCCTCGCTGACCCAATCGATGAGGTCAAGCGATCCAATCGGAATGGCAGCACCGATCTCTTCTTTAAACGCGTCGCGGGTTGCCTCAATCTTTCGGCGCTCCGAGGGGATCTGGAGGGTAATCAGAGGATCGGTTACCCGAAGGTCGAAGAGGGTCCCTCCCAGGAGGTTAAAGCCGCGGATCTCGGTGCTATCCTTCCGGGCAGTCCAACTCGCTTGAACTGTATGGCGTCCCTGTCGCCGCGATTCGGCCGTGATTTCGGCGAGTCCTTTGAACCCGCTCCACTCCTGTCGGCGAAGCTGATACAGAGAGAGGAGCTCTTCCAGCGAAGCATCTTTTTTCAGCTTCTCTTCCGAGGGGCGGACCTGCTTTTTGAGGCAGCCCGAGAGAAGCAGCAATCCGATTAATCCCAGCAGCAACCCGGAATGGAACAGCCCCCCGCGCTTCACCCGATGAGCTCAAGCGCCTCGGCGACATGGGAGACGCCGACCACCTCCAAGGTCTGCCCGACCTCTCCCTCTTCCCGGAGTGCCTCCTCATTCCGTTTTGGGAGAATGCACCGTTTGAATCCGAGCTTCTCCGCCTCCCGAATCCGGAGGGCCGCCTGCTGAATTCCGCGGATCTCGCCGGCCAAACCGATCTCGCCGAAGATCACCGTCCCCGGATCGACCGGCCGCTCACGGAAGCTCGAGGCGACGGCCGCCGCAATCCCCAGATCCATCGCCGGCTCGTCGATGCGAATCCCGCTCACCACATTGATGAAAACATCTTGGCCCGCCAGGTGGAGCCCCGCTCGCTTTTCTAAAACAGCCAATAAAAGCGACGTCCGGTTCGGATCGACCCCCAGCGCCATCCGTCGTGCCGTCCCCAGATAGGAGGGGCTGACGAGCGCCTGCAGCTCAACCAAGATCGGACGGGTTCCTTCCTGCGCCGCCACCACCACCGAACCGGAGGCGTCGCGCGGCCGCTCCGCCAGAAAGAGACCGGACGGATTTTCCACATCGATCAGGCCCGCCCCCTTCATTTCGAAGACGCCGAGCTCATTCGTCGAACCGAATCGGTTCTTCACGGCGCGAAGAATTCGGTAGGGATGCCCTTTGTCCCCTTCGAAGTAGAGAACCGTATCGACAATATGCTCCAGCACCCGCGGTCCGGCGATCGCCCCTTCTTTCGTGACATGTCCGACGATGAGCACCGCCACCCCCGATCGCTTGGCGTAAACCATCAGCTGTGAGGCGACCTCTCGGATCTGCGTCACACTGCCGGGTGCCGAGGTCAGCTGGCGCGTATAAATGGTCTGGATGGAGTCGACGACGATGGCGACCGGGTGGACCGTTTTCGCGTGTTGGAGGATCTCTTCGAACGAGGTCTCAGCGAGGATATAAAGATGATTGGATGCAATCTGGAGCCGGTCGGCCCGCAGCTTCAGCTGTGCGGGCGACTCTTCCCCGGAGACATAAAGGACCTTGCCGCGGCCCGCGCCGAGTTGATTCAGAGCATGAAGGAGCAGGGTCGATTTCCCGATCCCCGGATCACCCCCGATGAGGATGACCGAACCGGCCACCACCCCCCCGCCCAAAACGCGGTCGAATTCGGCGGAGCCGGTCTTCGCCCGGATTTCGGCGGACGGCTCGATCTCGGAGATCGGCTTCGGCGCCCAGAGCGCGCGATCGACCTCTCCCGAAGCAAGCCAGCGGCTGTCGACGGTCGGCTCGACCCGCTCTTCGACCAGTGTATTCCAAGCGCCGCAGTCAGGACATTTTCCAAGCCACTTCGGCGACTGGTAGCCACACTCCTGACAATAAAATATGGTCTTAATTTTGGCCATTTCTCTACCTTTTTCACATCATAATAGAATAAAAATCAAAAAGCAAATCGGACAAAACGTTAAAAAACGGCCTCGGTTCACCCCCAAAAGGGTCGGCGGCGCGTCCGTCCCGGTCACCGGTTACCTTGTCTTTTCAAGCCTTTTTAGATAGAATAAAAACGTTATTGTTTTTTTGGAGTGGCCGATGGCCAAAAAAATTCGAAATTATATCAATGGGAAATGGGTCGACCCCGCACGGGGGAAAACCTTCGAGAGCCGCAACCCGGCCGATACCCGGGATGTCATCGGTGTCGTCGCCGATTCCGACGCCGCCGACGTCGATAAAGCGGTCTCCGCCGCCCGGAAAGCCTTTCGTCCCTGGGCACAAACCCCGGCGCCGAAGCGGGGTGAAATCCTTTTTCGGGCCGCCGAGCTCCTGACGAAGCGAAAACAGGAACTCGGAGAGATCGTCTGCCGCGAAATGGGGAAGGTCATGCCCGAGGCGCTCGGAGATGTCCAAGAGGCGATCGACATGACCTATTACATGGCCGGCGAAGGACGCCGCCTCTCCGGTGAGACGGTCCCCTCCGAATTGCCGAACAAAGATGCCAAATCGGTCCGCGTTCCGATCGGTGTCTTCGCCCAGATCACTCCGTGGAATTTTCCGATCGCCATCCCCTCGTGGAAAATCACCCCGGCGCTGGTGACCGGAAACACAGTGGTCTTCAAACCGGCGGAGGAAACACCGGTCTGCGCGACCCGATTCGTCGAGATATTGATTGAAGCCGGCCTTCCGCCGGGGGTCCTCAATCTGGTCCATGGCTTCGGCGAGACCGCCGGCGAGCCGATGGTCCGTCATCCGGAGGTCGACGCCGTCTCCTTTACCGGATCGAATCCGGTCGGCGAATACCTCGCCGGGGTCTGCGGGAGCAGCCACAAGCACTTTACCATGGAGACCGGCGGGAAAAACCCGATCATCGTGATGGACGACGCGAACCTCGACCTTGCGGTGGAGGGGGCCCTCTGGGGAGGCTTCGGAACCTCCGGCCAGCGCTGCACCGCGGCGAGCCGGGTGATCGTCCATGAGGCGGTCCATGACCGGTTTGTCAGATTGTTCAGCGAGCGGGCGGCACGGCTGAGGGTCGGCCCCGGATCGGATAAGAAAATCGAGATCGGCCCGGTGGTCAGCGAGACCCAGTACCGAAGGATCCTCGACTACATTGAGATCGGAAAGAAAGAGGGTGCGAAGCTGATCCTCGGCGGCAATGCCCTTAAAAAGGGAAAACTGGCCCAAGGATACTTTATCGAGCCGACGATCTTTACCGAGGTCACCCGGTCGATGCGAATCGCCCGGGAGGAGATCTTCGGTCCCGTCGTCGCCGTGCTTCGCGCACGCAATTTAAATGAGGCGATCGACATTGCCAACGATGTCCCCTTCGGCCTCTCCGCCGCCTTCTACTCGCAGGATGTCAATCAGACCGCCGTCGCCGAGCGCGACCTCGATACCGGATTGGTTTACATCAACGCCTCGACGATCGGCGCTGAGATCCAACTGCCGTTCGGCGGGACCAAACGGACCGGCCTCGGTCCCCGCGAGGCCGGCGGACGCGGCGGTGCCCTCGACCTCTATACCCAGTGGAAGGTGATCTATCGCGACTTCTCCGGACGGCTGCAGCGAGCACAGATCGACAAAGAATAGGACCGACCGAATGCGAATTGCGGATCGCGGATCGCGGAATGATCAACCTCCCGTCATCAACGCCGCCTCCCGAACAGCGCGCCGGCTCTTTTCACCCTTCGCCTTCTTTTTATTCGGGTCTCTTCTCTTTTTCGGATGCCAAGGAAACAGCACCCCCTCCCCGCCGCACCTTCCGGATGGGGTAATGAATCTCTCAAAAAGCACGGCCCTTTCAATCGGTCCCCAGATCGCCCTCTCCGGGAATTCGGTTTATGTCGTCTGGCAGGAACATACCGGCGGGCAAAACATGGAGGTCTTCCTCTCCCGCTCCGGAGACGGTGGGACGACCTTCGACGCGCCGATCAATGTCTCTCAATCGTCCTCTTTCTCAGGAAATCCGAAGATCGCCGTCTCGGGAAATTTGATTTATGTCGTCTGGGAAGAATTCGTCTCGGACCGGAACGATACCGACATCTTTTTCAGAGAGGCGGAGGACCAAAACGGATCGTTCGTTTGGGCCCCCCCGCTCGACGCGCCGGGGAAGAACCTCTCCCTCTCCCCGCCGGTCTGCGGCACGCCGGGAAACAAGACCGGTCCCTGCCCCTCTCAAGAGCCGGCCGTGGTTGCCTTCGGGGACAATGTCTTTGTCGCCTGGGGAGAAGCGACCGACTACCTGATCTCGCCGGTCACGGTCGGCCAGTCGGCCACTCAATTCACCCTTTTAAATTCTGAAATTCTGTTCACCCACTCCACCAACCGGGGCGCCGATTTTACTCCATCCCCCGCCGTGATCTCCGGACCGAAGCCCAGCTCAATTTGCGGGGCCGATGCGCCGCAAACCCCCTCATTGAATCCAACCCTCGCCGCAGCCGACGGCCACCTCTATATCGCGTGGGAAGATTGCACCCGCCCAAAGTCGAAGGTTCTCTTCCGAAGACTCCCTGATCCGACCGGGAGCTTCACCCCGCCGCTCAGCCAAGATCCGACCATTCTCTCCGGATCGATCAACGGCTCCAATCGTCCCGAGCTTGCGGCGGAGGGAGACCGGGTCTATCTCCTATGGGAAGGCTTTCCTTTTCCCGAAGAGTCTAATACCTGTCCGGTGTTGGGCGGCTCCGCCCCCAACTCGGAGATCCTCCTGATCCGATCGCTGAATCAAGGGGCTACCTTCACCTCCACCGACGATCTTCCTCAGACCAATCTCTCCAACAATGCCTGTAGCTCCAACGACGGGAAGATCGCTGTTTCAGACGGGTCGATCCATGTTGTCTGGATGGACAATACCCCTGGGCTGGCGGGCCTCGTCTATCGAAAATCGACCGATAACGGCGCCACCTTCAGCCCCGCCGTCAACATCCAAGGATCGGGCTCCGCGGCAAACCCCTCCATTACCGCCTCCAGCAACACCCTTTTCACCACCTGGGAAGATGCCACCCTCGGAAACCTCGAAGTGGTCTTTACAAAAAAATAGGGTCTGAAACGACTGATTCGAATCGGTGGAGGCGCGAGGCTACTCGTATCCCTCTGCTTCGGTTGGGAACTTGCCCGACGCCACATCCGACTTGTAACGTCGGACCGCGTCGGTGATCAGCGGGGTGAGGTCGGCATACTGGCGGACGAATTTCGGATGAAACCGGGTGAAGAGGCCGAGGAGATCGTGGAGGACCAGCACCTGACCGTCGCAGTGCGGGCCGGCGCCGATCCCGATCGTCGGAATCTGAATCGATTTTGTGATCTTCTTTGCAAGCGAGATCGGGATTCCTTCGAGGACCAACGAGAAAGCGCCCGCCGCTTCGACCCGCTTCGCATCGGCGAGGAGCTGCTTCGCTTGAAGGCTCTCCCTTCCTTGGACCTTGTACCCTCCCATCCGATGGACCGATTGCGGGGTCAGCCCGATATGCGCCATCACCGGGATGTCGTGCTGTGTCAGCGCTTCGATCCGATCGGCCACCCGCGCTCCCCCTTCCAGCTTCACCGCGGCGGCGCCTCCTTCTTTGAGGAACCGGCCGGCATTCCGGATCGTCTCCTCCAGGCTCGCTTGATACGACATAAACGGCATGTCGCCGACAACCAGCGCCCGCCGGGCGGCGCGTGAGACCATGCGGGTGTGATAGATCATCTGATCGAGGGTCACCGGCAGCGTGCTCTCCTCTCCCTGAACGACCACCCCCACCGTATCGCCGACCAATAAGATATCGATCCCCGCCTCATCGATCAATTTGGCGAAAGGATAATCATACGCCGTCAAAACACTGATCTTTTCCCCCCGCTCCTTTTTCTCGAGAATTCGGGGAACGGTAACCTTATCCATTATCGAGACCCTCCGGCGACCGCCCGGTCGGCGCCGCCCAAAAACCCTTTTCCGGAGTCGGTCAGCCCCGCCCGCTCCAAAATCGTCGGGATCTGCTCCTCCGCGCCGATCGCCATCAGATGGACCCCGTCGCACAGGCCCCGCACCGACGTGATGACCTCTAACGTAATGTCGATTCCGGCAGCGACCGCCCCTTCTTTTCCGGCCCGCGCCAGCCGTTCGATAAAATGATCCGGAACGCGAATCCCGGGGATGTGCGCGTTGACATACTCGGCCATTTTAACGGAACGGAGAAAGAGAACCCCCGCAATCACCTTCACACTCGATTGACGCGCCATCTCCATAAACTGCTTGAACGGCTCCGGATCGAAAACCGCCTGCGTCTGGAGAAAGCGGGCGCCGGCCTCGACCTTATTTTTAAATTGGATCAGACCGGGGCCGGAGAAATCGCTCAGAGGAGAGACGGCCGCACCGGCAAAGAGATCGGTCGCCCCCTCCAGCGGGTGGCCGCCCAGGTCCCTTCCTTGGTTCAGATCTGTCACCGTCTTAAGGATACCGACCGACGCCAGATCGAAGACCGGTTTGGTCTCTTTTTGGTTGCCGACGGTCACATCATCGCCCCGCAAGCAGAGCACATTGCGGATGCCGAGAATCTGAAGGCCGAGCAGGTCGGACTGAATCGCCAATCGATTTCGATCGCGCCCCGTAATCTGGCAAATTGGATCATGTCCCATCTCGAGAAGCACTTTGCTGAGCGCCAAGGGACTTGCATGCATGATCGCGGCGGGATTGTCGTTTACATTCACCGCATGGACTTTTCCCAACAACCGTTGGCCCTGTTCGGAGAACCGGGAAATGTCGCTCCCCTTCGGCGGGACACACTCCGCTGTCAGAAGAAACTCGCCCGACGCGCAGGCCTCCCGAAGGGTCTTCATTTCGGACCATCTCCGCGGCGGCGCGCGGCGGCCCATTTCGCCGACTGAAGGGTGTTCGAAAGAAGCATGGCGATCGTCATCGGGCCGACCCCGCCCGGCACCGGCGTGATCGCGCCGGCCCGCTCCTGAACCGGCTCAAAGTCGACATCCCCGACGATCTTCCCGTCGGGAAGACGGTTGATTCCGACATCGATCACCACCGCCCCTTCCTTGACCATCTCTTTCTGAACGAACTGCGGCTTGCCGATTGCAGCGACGAGGATATCGGCCTGCCGGCAGACCTCTTCCAAATTTTTTGTTTTCGAGTGGCAGACGGTCACGGTGGCGTGGCGGTGAAGCAGCAGCAGCGCCGCCGGTTTTCCGACGATGTTGCTCCGTCCGAGGACGACGGCATGGGCGCCGGCGATCTCAACCCCGGTTGCAATGAGGAGCTCGATGATGCCGAGCGGGGTGCAGGGAACAAACCCCGGTTCATTCGCCACCAGCTTCCCGACGTTGAGGTAGTGAAAGCCGTCGACATCTTTCTCCGGCGAGACGGCGTCGAGAACGCGCCGCTCATTGATCTGTTTCGGCAGAGGGAGCTGGACCAAAATGCCGTCGATCTTCGGATCGCGGTTCAGCCGGTCGACCAGGGAGAGAACCTCTTTCTCTGTGGCGCTGTCGGGGAGGGTGTGCTCTTCGGAGTAGATCCCAACCTCTTCGCACGCCTTCCGCTTGTTGCGTACATAAATCTTCGAGGCCGGATTTTCGCCGACGAGCACCGCCGCCAATCCGGGCCGATGGTCGGGTTCCAGCTGGTCGACCACTTCCTTCACACGCGCGCGGACTTTCTGCGCGATCATTTTTCCATCAATCCGCTTTGCCGGCACCATCCTCTCCTTTGCAATCAATGGTTCTTGTTTCGGTGATGATCAGATCGATCGGATGATCGGTCGGCTCAATCGGAAGCCGATGCACGATCTGGAATTCAAAGGCCAACCCGATCTTCCTCCCGGAAGTACCGGAGAGGAGACGATCGTAGTATCCCCCTCCAAAACCGAGCCGATTCCCAGCCTCGTCAAAAGCGACCCCCGGAATCAACCAGAGATCGACCTCTTTGGGATCGATCGCTTTCCGAAATTCGGGTCGGAGTTCTAAGATACCGAAGGGACCGGGCTGCAATTGGGAGAGATGAGAATCGGTCAGGACCGAGAGGGTCAATCCATTCGTCTTAGGTTCAACAATAGGAACCACGACCCGCTTCTTGAGTCGAAGCGCCTCTTCGATTATTTCCTGCGTCTGAACCTCGGCCTTGGAGGCCAAATAGCTATGAACCGTCTCTGCCGCTCTGAATTCCGAAGAGGTAAGCAATCGCCTTGCGATCGCCTCGCACTTCGTCCGCCGCTCCTCAGGGGACAGGGTTCTTCTCTGAAGCAGAAGACGGGCGCGGATCGCCCTCTTGTCGGAGGGAAGATTCAAACGGGTCACCTCTATCCGTTTTTCAGGTTAACAGGTTGCCGTTCGAATTGTCAAGAAATTTGCCCTGTGAAAGCGTACCTTGATGGGATACAAGCGGGGTGACATGGAGCCGTAAAGTTCAACCGTGGTGGGAGGATGGGGAAGGACCGTCGGCTTCTCCAAAGAGGATCGGGTCGAGCAGTCCGGCCCCCCAAATTTCGAGGAAGACATTGACGATCTTCGGATCGAACTGTGATCCCGAACAACGCCTAATTTCCTTGATCGCTTGCTCGGGATCAAGCTGTTTTCGATAGGGGCGGCTGCTCGTCATGGCATCGAACGTGTCGGAGACGGCGAGCAGTCTCCCTTCGATCGGAATGTCCTCTCCCGCCAGCCCCTTCGGATAACCCTGTCCGTCGAACCGCTCATGATGATAGAGGACATAGGGAACCAACGATTCGAAAAAATCGATGCCGCGGATGATCTGCTCTCCAATTTCAGGATGGGCTTTCATTACCTCGAACTCTTCGACCGTCAACTTGCCCGGCTTGTTGAGAATGGCATCGGGGACGCCGATCTTTCCGACATCGTGGAGGTGTCCCGCCAATTCCAGCACCGCCAATTGCTCATTCGACCAGTGCAGCTGCTTCGCCGTCAACACGGCATATCCGGTCACCCGATCGGTATGGCCCCCCGTATAGCAATCACGTTTTTCGATCGCTTTTGCAAGGGTGATCGCGGTGGCTCTTTGGCTCTGAATCAACCGCTCCGTCTGCTGCCGCTCCTGTAGATAGCTCTTGCGGAGATCCTCAGCATAGCGGAGCATCTGTTGATATGCGGTCTCTAACTCTTGGGCCTTGAGCTTTTCTCTTTTAAGAAGGATCTTCAAATCGCGGAGCACGTAGGCGAGCTGGGTGCCGGAATAGCCGAATTCCTCTCGAAGATACCGCTCTAACTCTCGATCGACGTAAGATAAACCCATGCAGTTTCCAAATGGCGAGGTTGAAAAGCTAGCCCTGTCGGCTTAAGACCCGGCTGACGCAATCGAGCAATTCCAGGGGGCTGAATGGCTTGGTTAAATAGATATCCGCATCGAAGCGTTTTGCTTCATCGTGGGTGAGCTTTCCCCGACCGGTCAAGATAATAATCGGAATCGATCCCGTCCGAGGATCGGACCGAATCTTCTTGCAGACTTCCTCGCCGCTGAGCCCCGGCATCATCAGATCGAGGATGAGAAGGTTCGGTTTCTGCTCCAGACACTTTTCAATCGTGTCGGGACCGTTAACCGCTTCCAGGATCTCATATTCTTCGCTCTCCAACGTGCTGTGAATCAAAAGTCGGATCGGGATTTCATCGTCGGCAATCAGGATCTTCTTCAACATCGGCTTCTCCGGTGGAAAAAGGATAACATAAAAGGAAGCTTTGTCAATAAAACCAGCGGGCAAGGATGCCTGACCGGAATTCCTTTTAAATCCAGCGTTTCCACTTAAGAACGCATTGACAAAGAGAATAAAAAGCTCTAGAATGAGGCCACAAGGGTAGGGCCACATCTGTGGACCTTCCGGGAGAAAAGCGATGGAAGCGGTGCTGACCCTCCGACAACAAGCGGTCCTTGAATTTTTAAAACGCTATCTCGATGAGCAAGGTTTCCCGCCGAGCCTCCGTGAAATTGCACATCATTTTAAGATGGCCGACCCGAAGGGGGCCAAGAAGCATTTAGATGCACTCGTCCGAAAGGGAATCATCCAGCGCCTCCCTGGACGGTCGCGCGCGATACGGATCGCAGGCACCCCCGTCCCGAAAGGCCGGCTGCTGCCGATCCTCGGCACGGTTCGCGCCGGGCTCCCCCTTCTGTCCGAGGAAAATATCGACGGACAGCTCTGGGTCGATCCCGCGATTGCACCCGGGGAGGCGGCGTTTCTCCTTCGTGTAAAGGGAGAGAGCATGATCGGCGCCCATATCATGGAGGGGGATTACGTGGTGGTCCAAAAGCGACCGATGGTCCAAAATGGAGAGATCGCCGTCGTCTTAGTGGATGGCGAAACAACGCTTAAATATTTTTCGAAGAAACAAGGGGTGGTCATTTTATCCCCCGCCCATCCCCAGATGAGACCGATCGTCATCGAGAAAGATCGCTCGGTCGAGGTCTTGGGAAAGGTCATTGCCGTCGTCAGGATGTATGATGCAGGAAGTCAAAGAAAAAAAGAGAGGTGAGGCCTCTTTCCGGGAATATCTGAAACGTTTCAAACGCCGCTATAAAGCAGCGGACAAATCCAAAAAAAGTGCCCCCGATTATCTAATCGAGAGTCCGCAGGGCGCCCTGATTGCCGTCGTTCTGGAGTATGCCACATCGGCGGAGATTCAAGAGACACTGAAGGTCGCCCGGAAAAGAGCGCAGCCGTATAAAAAAGGGAAGCTGCCGTTCTTACCGGTCCTTTATAAAGGGGGACTCCCCGGCCTCGAACACCGCTACATTCAGGAGGCGCTGCAGGAAGGACACTATCCTGAACTCAGCGCAATCGCCCTCCTGGAAGGCCGGCCCGGCCAAGAGCGGCTTCGGATCTTTCACAATCGCTTCGCAAAACAGTCGCTCGATCGAAGAACTTTCGATCATGATAAAGACAAAAACCTCTTCCTCGCCCAAATTTTGCCGAACCATGTTTTCTGGATCGTCGAGGATGCAATCTAAACCGCATTTAAGTCGATTTTCCAATCTGGCTCCAGATATAGCAAAAACCATCCCTCTGAAGGAGGGATTACCTCTTTTTTCGGCCGACGATAAAAAAAGTGCCGTCGTCATCCCGATAACCGGCATCGCCGGTATGGAGCCAGCCGCCGCGGATCGCCTCCTCCCCCACCGGAGCCTTAAAGTAGCCGGCCATGATGTTCTCACCGCGCAGGACGACCTCGCCGATCTCCCGGTCGGTGAGCGCCTCGTCCCGATCATTCAAAATCTTCATCTCCAGGCCCGACAGGGGAACGCCGACCGATCCGGATTTCCACCGGCCGCTGACCCGATTGACTGAAACGATTCCGGTCCCCTCCGCTAGACCATATCCTTCGAGAATGGGCGTCCGGAATCGCTCCTCGAATTTTTGAAGGAGCGCGATCGGTATCGGCGATCCCTGACTGAGGCAAAACCGGAGTGAGGAGAGATCGGGTTTGTGCAGCGCATCAAACTGGAGCAGCCCCTCATAGGTCTAGAACATACCGGCGAAGGCGGTCACGCGAAATCGCTCCAACGTCATAAAAACCTCCGCCGGCGAAAATCGCTCCATCAGAACCAGGCTCCCGCCCGAAAAAAGAGAGGCCAGCAATAAAATGACCTGGCTGCCGACCTCAGAAAGAGGAAGGACGCCAAGCAGGCGATCCTGTTCGGATAACTCCATGGCTCGAGAAAATTGCGCCGCGCTGAAGAGATAGTTGTGATCGGTTAAAACGACCCCCTTCGGCCATCCGGTTGTCCCCGAGGTATAGATCAATGCGGCGGGATCATTGGGACCGATCTCTTCCGGCCGCCGCGGTCCGCCGGCGACATAAAGGGAGGAGAAAACCTTTCCGACCCCGCCGCGTTCACCGACCAAGAAAAGCAATTGAAGCCGCGACAGCTCGGTCCGTTTCGGCGCGATCATTGAATACAGGGTCGGTGTGGTCACCAAGACGCGGCTTTCGGAATGTTCGAGGAGGCGCGCGACCTCCTCCCCTCTCAACCCCGGGTTCATCGGCACCACCACCGCGCCGTGCTTTAACACCCCAAAGAAGGCGAAAAGAAACTCCGGAATGTTCGGAAGGAGTAGCGCAACTTTCTCTCCCGGCTGAACTTTAAAACGGGCCAGGTTTTCAGCAATCCGCTCTGTTCGTTCATCCAATTGCCGGTAAGTGACTTCTTGTTCTTTGAAGAAGAGGAACACTTTATTAGGAAAGCGCTCCGCTTGCAGGCGAAGTAGAGAGGAAATCGAACAAAAGTCGGAGAGTGTCATTGAAGTCGCGAATCCGGACCGATCCCTCCCGCGTAGAAGCTCCACTCAGAGTGGAAGATCTTCCGGGGTTCCATTTTCTCTTACTTCACCGGGGCAAAGATGTCTGTTGCGGGGGAGAGTAAGATAACGAGGTAGTAGATATAGATTGCAGCAATGGTCATTACAGCAAAAAGAAGGCAGTATTTGAGAAATTCTTTCATTTAAACCTCTAAACCTCAGAAATTTTATCCGTCCCCGGATGACAGAATTTTTCGAATATCATTCCGCTTGCGGCGCTCCCCGGGGGACCGATCCGTTGAGAGAAAAACATCGTCCTACTGTAGCGGAAGAGGAGTCACGTGTCAACTTGCATCCGATTGCATTCGCCCCTGCGTTCACCGGAACAGGATCGTTACCTCTAACGTGTGGATGATCAGATTGACGATTTTTCTAAGTGGAGATACGCTTTCTTACAGCATCTATCCGACCGAAAGTACTTGGTAAGCGATTTCATGAAAAAGTGGCCCCCGCCTCAAAAACCAACCGCTTCAATTTGGATCTCCAGGGCTCGAACGCCGATCGTTTTCGTCTTCCTGTCATTCGTCATTCTCCTAATTTATTCGAATATCTTCTCCTCTTCCTTTCATTTTGATGACTATTCCAACATCATCGACGACCCCCGGGTTCGATCCTTACATTATTTGAAACAGTTTTGGAACGTCGAAGAGCGTCGATGGGTGGGCTTCATGACCTTCGCCCTCAATTACCATTTTGGAGGACTGGATGTCTTCGGCTATCACCTGGTCAATGTCGCCATCCATCTCTTGAATACCTTTCTCGTCTATACGTTTGTCCTTCAGCTCTTCCGCACCCCCCTAATGACCTCCACAGAAAGGTACCCCTGCGACCGCGCGCCGTGGATTGCGTTTTCTGCGGCGCTTCTTTTCGCGGCCCACCCGCTTCAAACAGAGGCGGTGACCTACATCGTTCAGCGCTTTGCCTCGCTGGTCGTCACGTTTTATCTTCTTGCTCTCGTCTGCTACATCTACTGGCGGATCGCAGCCCCTTCCACGAAGCGAAAATATGCCTGGTATCTCGGCTCGCTTCTTTCCACCCTGCTGGCAATGCGGACGAAGGAGGTGAGCTTCACGATTCCGCTGATGTTCATCTTAATCGAATTCCTTTTTTTCGAGCGCCCAAGAAAAATGCGCTGGCTCTCCTTGCTCCCCTTTCTTAGTTCGCTGATCCTGATTCCGCTGTCGAGTATTCATTTTCTCAGTGAAATAGAAGAGAGACTTTCCCGCCATCCGATCCAGGTGAGCCGGCTTGATTATTTCTTCACACAGCTGCGGGCGCTCATGACTTACCTTCGGCTTCTGATTTGGCCGGTCAATCAAAACCTCGACTACGACTACCCGGTTTACCACTCGCTGTTCGATCCCGCCGTCTTCCTTTCGCTTCTCGTCATTGTAGGACTTTTTTCGGTCGCTTTCTTTCTCCTTACCCGACAGCGCAAAAATTCCGCCGCGCGGCTGGTCGCATTCGGAATTCTCTGGTTCTTTTTAACGATCTCGGTGACATCGACCCTCTCTGCGCTTCGGATCATCGAGACTCTTTTCGAGCATCGGCTCTATCTTCCGAGCATCGGACTTTTCATCTCGGTCAGCGCCGTGCTGCTCGCCGGTCCAATCACCTTCAAGAGGGTGCTTCCGCTCCGCTGGGGTTTCGGGGGCATCGCCGTTGCGGTCCTTTGTTTATCGATTGCGACTTATCAGCGAAACGGAATCTGGAAGGATGAAATGACCTTGTGGGGAGATGTCGTAAAGAAGAGTCCGGCAAAAGCACGCGGTTACAACAACCTTGGCATTGCCTATGCCAAGCACAAGCGATTCGATGAAGCGGAAGCGGCCTTTGAGAAATCGATCGCCCTGAAGCCGGACGATGCGAATGCCCTCAACAACTTGGGAAACGTATACAAAAACCATGGGCAGATTGCGAAAGCGATTGAAGCATATCAAGGAGCAATCCGGATCAACCCGGCGCTCTATCGGTCCTACTACAATATCGGTGTCGTCTATGAGAAGGAGGGCCATCTTGAGGAAGCCATCACCTTTTATCAAAAAGCGCTGCTCCTCTCCTCCGAAGACGATCTAGGAGAGATCTACTTTAATATCGGCAATACCTATGCGAAATGGCAGCGCTGGGCGGAGGCGATTGACACATATGAAAAAGCCTTAAAGTTCGACATCGACCTTCCGAAGTTCGACCCGGATCTTCCCCGAGTCTACAATAACCTCGGCGTCTCCTACGCCGCCGTGGGAGAGATGGAAAAAGCGCTCGGCGCCTATCAAAAGGCGGTGGAACTCGAGCCGGACTACGACAAGGCGCACAACAACCTCGGGAATACCTATCTTCTGCTCGGCCGGAAAAAGGAAGCGCGGGAGGAGTACCGACAGGTCATAAAAATCAATCCCGAGCTGGTCGAGGCCCGCCGACATTTAAAAGAATTGAGAGACTCGGACGAAGACGAACGGTGGGGCGTTGAAGTCACCTGACCGCTTGGCTCTTTGAGCCGGTCACGCAACGTTCGGATTACGGCTTGAATTGTACAAGCGTGCGCAGGCGCTCGACATCCATTTTTTTAAGAAACCGGGGATTGTAGAAAAAGATCGCGTTGAAGCGAAAGTCGAACATCTCGTGGATCGCATCTTCCGCCGCCCAATGCTCAAAAACCATCCGGTACGAGGCGATGCTATAGCCGGTGCGATCCCTCCCGAGCGAGCAATGGACAAACACCGGCGCGCCGTCAGGATCTTTGAGCGCGGCGTCGACCGCTTTTAAAAATTGAATCAGCTCCTCCTCTTCAGGACGCCACGGATCCATCGGAATCCGCAGATACTTCAGCTTCGTCCCCTTCAGCAGCGGCAGGTCGTCGTGAAACTCCCGAAGACTGATGACGGTCTTCACCCCCGCCGCCTCCAGATGACGAAACCCCTCTTTCGTCGGCTGCTCTCCCCGCCAGAGGAGCGGCGTGACCTTCCCAAAATTCTCAACCCCCGCCATGCAGGTATCACACGGAGCCGACCACGCGCGCGTGGGAGGGGTGGAGGGGCGCGTCGCACAGCCTGCGATGGAAACGGCGAAGACGCTATAAAAGAGAATTAAAAGATGTCTGGTCGTGCGGGTGGCTCTCACGATTGCTCCGCTGAATTCCCGTGACAATAAAAAAACTGCAAGAGCAAAGTATACGACACTTTTTGCAGCAACTCTAGCGGCCGGAAGGCAAGATTGCTCCTAATTGGGTCAGAAGGCGGAGTTGATCAAGGACCCCGTGATCGGTGATCTGCCCATTTTGATCCGGAGAATGTCAATGACTTCCAGATCGATCGGACGACCGGTCGCCGGGATGCCGAGAAAAGCTGCGCCGTGGGGAAGACCACGATAGAGAACCGCCGGCCTTGTTCTATAACCACTTCACCGGATATGTCTTCCCAGGCCGAACGCGGCTCCAAAACACTGCGATCAAGAAGAGTGCAAGAAGGCTGGTTTGAGCTGTCAAATTAAGAAGGGTGCGTCAAAAAGATAACGGCAAGTCGAGGAGCGCTACTCAATCTGCGGAGCCCGTTCTCCTCTTTTCAACCGCTCCAGCGTGATCTGTGCCGCCCGCTGCTCCGCCTCTTTTTTGCTCTTCCCGCCGGCGGTGGCATAGGGGGTGTTTCGGATTCGGATTTCGACTTCGAAGCGCTTTTGGTGGTCCGGACCCGACTCTCCGATAACGTGGTAGGTGGGGAGCGATTCGAACTCTTTTTGGCAGAGCTCTTGGAGCTCGGTCTTGTAGTCGACGGTGATCTCAGGGCGGGTCAGCTCCCGCAGGAACGGCTCGAACTCCCGCATCACCCCCTCCCGCGCCGCCGCAAGACCGCCGTCGAGATAGAGGGCGGCGATCACCGCCTCCATCGCATTGGCAAGGAGCGAGCTCTTCTCTCGGCCGAGGGTCCGCTCCTCCCCCTTTCCCAGATAGAGGTACTGGCCGAGGCCGATCTCTTTAGCAACCCGGGCGAGCGTTCCCTCGCTGACCACCCGGGCTTTTAACTTAGAGAGATCCCCCTCCGGCGCTTGGGGGAAGCGTTCGATCAAGACTTCGCTGATGATCAGGTCGAGGACGGCATCGCCCAGGAACTCGAAGCGCTCATTGTCGTCGACCGTCTTATCCTTTGATTCGTTGAGGTACGATTTGTGGGTAACCGCTTGGCGGAGGCGCAGCGGCGCCTTGAAAGAATAGGAGAGCCGTTTCTGGAGGAGGGTCAGATCCGAAGGCAACATGATGGAAGTGGCATACCCAATCCATGGCAAAAGGGGTTACACGTTCCGAACCTTCTTGAAAAGGACGGTGGCATTCGTGCCGCCGAAACCGAACGAATTGGAAAGAGCGATATCGACCGAAGCCTTTCGGGCCTGGTTGGGCGTGTAGTCGAGATCGCACTGCGGATCGGGATGGTCAAGGTTAATCGTCGGAGCGATCAGGCTGTCTCGAATGGTAAGAATGCTGAAGACCGCTTCGATCCCTCCGGCCGCCCCCAACAGGTGTCCGGTCATCGACTTGGTCGCACTGATCGGGATCTGCCGGATCGCCTCGCCGAAGACCGTCTTCATCGCCTTCGTTTCGATGGCGTCGGCCATGGTGGAGGTGGCGTGGGCGTTGATGTAGCCGACCTCGTCAGGTCGGATGCCGGCATCTTTCAAGGCAAGCTGCATGCAGCGCGCCGCCCCCTCTCCCTCTTCCGACGGCGCGGTGATATGGTAGGCGTCGGCAGACATCCCATATCCGAGGACCTCGGCATAAATGCGGGCGCCCCGCGCCCGGGCACTCTCGAGCTCTTCTAAAACAAGAATGCCGGCCCCTTCTCCCAAGACAAAGCCGTCTCGATCTTTATCAAAGGGGCGGCTGGCATGCTTCGGATCATCATTTCGTGTGGAGAGCGCGCGCGAGGCGGAAAATCCGGCGACCCCCAGCGGGGTGATTGCCGCCTCGGTTCCCCCGGCAATCATTGCATCGGCCTCCCCCCGTTGAATGATGCGGAAGGCGTCCCCGATGCAGTTGTTTCCGGTGGCGCACGCCGTGACCGCGCAGGAGTTGGGTCCTTTGGCGCCGAACCGGATGCCGATTTGGCCGGGGGCGAGATTGATAATGGACATCGGAATGAAGAAGGGGCTGACCCGTTTCGGTCCTTTTTCGAGGAGAACCTTGTGCCACTGCTCAATGGCCTGAAGCCCCCCGATGCCGGAGCCGACATACACGCCGATCCGCTCCGCATTCTCGGGGGTCACCTTCAATCCGGAATCATCCATCGCCATCTGGGCTGCGGCAACGGCGTAGTGGATGAAGGTGTCCATTTTTTTGATTTCTTTGGCGTCGATAAAATCGGCCGGGGCGAAATCGTTGACCTGGGCTGCAATCTGACAGGGATAGTCCGTCGGATCGAAACGGGTGATCCGATCGACCCCCGACTCACCTGCGCAGAGCGCCTTCCATGTCTTCTCTACTCCTATCCCGAGCGGCGTGATTGCCCCCAGGCCGGTAACAACAACCCTTCGTTTCAGAAAACCACCCCCTTACTTAAGACAGAACCGATCGGTACCGGCCGGCGGAACAGGCCGGTACAAAGCGGACGAATCGCTACACCTTTTCCTTAATGTAGTCGATTGCATTCTGGACGGTGAGGATCTTCTCTGCATCCTCATCCGGGATCTCTATCCCGAACTCTTCCTCGAACGCCATGACCAGCTCCACGGTATCCAAGGAGTCGGCGCCGAGATCCTCCACGAAGGAGGCTTCCGGGGTGACATCCTCTTCTTCCAAGCCCAACTGCTCCGAAATGATCTTTTTAACGCGCTCTTCTACTGCCAACGCTTCTCACCTCCCCTTAAAGATAAAGTTAAACAGATGAAACCTGCCGCCTCAAAAAAGGCCGGCCTTTTTAGTGAAAACGTTCATTGGAAATTCCCTGTTTCACTCCAACGGATGGAACCGCCTTATCCTCCCATATACATGCCGCCGTTGACATGAAGCACCTGGCCGGTCATATAGTCGGCGCGGTCCGAAGCCAAAAAGACGACCGCGTTGGCGATGTCCGACGGAGACCCCAGACGGGCCAACGGGATCTGCTTTAGTAAATTTTCTTTGACGTCGGCGGGAAGCGATGCGGTCATGGCGGTATCGATAAAACCGGGGGCGACGGCATTCACCGTGATGCCGCGGCTGGCGTACTCGCGCGCCACGGTCTTCGTCAGGCCGATGACCGCCGCCTTGGACGCGGCATAATTCGCCTGACCGGCATTTCCGATGACGCCGACAATCGATGAGATATTAACGATCTTCCCGCGGCGCTGCCGGCTCATCGAGGGAAGCACCGCCTTCATACAGTGGTAGGTCCCTTTGAGGTTCACGGAGAGAACCGCGTCCCAATCTTCATCCTTCATCCGGAGCAGCAGGGTATCTCGGGTGATCCCGGCGTTGTTGACGAGGATGTCGACCTTTCCCCATTGCGAGATGACCGAATCGACCATCGCCTTGACCTCTTCCGCGCGTGCCACGTTGGCTTGCGCCGGCATCGCCTCTTTCCCCTGCGCGGCGAGCTCTGCAACCGTCTTCTCAGCCGTTTCGCGATTTACGTCGGAGACTACCACACTCGCCCCGCAGTCCGCAAGAAGGGTTGCAATCGCTTTTCCAATCCCCTGGGCGCCGCCGGTGACGAGCGCTACATTCCCTTTTAAATCGATCGTTCCACCCATTTATTTCTCCAGCGCCGCTTTGACCTTCTCCACCCCGGCGGCGTCTTCGGCATTCATCGTCGCGAGCTTCCGGTCAATCCGCTTCAGCAAACCGGACAAAACCCGGCCGGGTCCGACTTCGATGAAGAGATCGATTCCCGAATCCCGCATCTGCCCGATCGTCTCTTCCCAAAGCAGCGGGGAGGAGAGCTGATCGATCAGACCGGCCTTGGCCTCCTGCCAAGTCGTGATTCTCTTCGCTTGCAGATTATTGATGAGAGGAATCTTTAAATCTTCTCCGCCGATCTTTTCCAGCTCGGCCGCCAGACGGCGACACGCCTCCCCCATCATCGGAGAGTGCGAGGGAACGCTGACCGCCAGCGGAACCACCCGCTTCGCCCCGCGCGCTTGGGCCAGTGTTGCACCCCGCTGAACCGCGCCCGCTTCGCCGGCGATCACGATCTGGTCGGGGGCGTTGTAATTCGCGGCGGTGACCCGTCCGCTCCCGCTCGACGCTTGCTCGCAGATCTCACCGATCGTCTTTCGATCGAGCCCGACGATCGCCGCCATCCCGCCTTGCCCCTGGGGAACCGCCTCCTGCATGAAGCGTCCGCGTTGTTGGACCAGCCGGACCGCTTCTGTAAAAGGAAGCGCGCCGGCGGCAACCAACGCCGTATACTCGCCGAGGCTGTGTCCCGCGACCAAGGCCCCTTTATCGATCGGCGCTCCCAAGGTGCGCCATGCGGCGATGCTGGCGACGAGCAGCGCCGGCTGGGTATATTCCGTCTGGTTCAGCCGCTCTTCCGGTCCCTCGAAGCTGAGCCGGCTGATCTCCCAGCCGAGCGCCCGATCAGCCTCGGCATAGGTGGCGCGGGCGGCGTCGAAATGCTCGAAGAGCGCTTTCCCCATTCCGACATATTGCGAGCCTTGGCCCGGAAAGAGAAATGCGATCGCCACTTATCTCTCTCCTTGAGAACTCAAGCCGATCCGGAAGGGAAGATCCCCTTCGCAGTATAAGACCAAAAAAACCATTTCCGCCCAAAGATTCCAAATGATATTGATCAAAAAAAAACATGAAGTCAACAAAAATTTTCCAGGAAATATCGGGGAAGCGGATGATTAATCGACGATGAATTCTCCACCGTCGACGCCGATCACATTCCCGGTGATCCACTGCGCCTTCGGGTGGGAGAAGAGGGCGATCGCCCCCGCAACGTCCTCCGGGGTGGTCAGGCGGCCCATCGGGTTTCGGGCACTCGCCATCTTGATCATCTCCTCGTGGCCCGGGATCTTGCGAAGCGCCGGGGTGTCGGTCACCCCCGCCCGGATGGCGTTGACCGCCACCCCCTTCGGACCGAGCTCGAGCGCCAGCTGGCGGACATGGGACTCCAGCGCCGCCTTGGCCGCTGAAACGGCGCCGTAACTTCTCCAAACGCGGGCGCCGCCGGCGGAGGTCATGGCGAAGACCCGTCCCCCTTCGGATAGAACGCCGCGCGCGACGAGATCTTGCGTCCAGTAGACGAGGCTGTTGGCCATTACATCGAGCGTCATCTCCATCTGCGGCTGCGCGATCGCTTCGTTGGGAGAGCCAGCGATGAACGGCTTGAGCGTTCCGAATGCCAGCGAGTGAATCAGGACCCGAACGCCTGCTCCCCCCGCCGACAATGTCTTCTCCATTTCGTCAAGGACCCCTTTTCGCTTTTCGGCGTCGGCGGCATTGACGTTGAAGAAAATCGCCTGGCGTCCCTTCGCTTTAATCTCGGAGGTGATCCGATCGACATTGGCGATCGTTCCCTTACGGTCGAGGTGGACGCCGAAGATATCCATGCCGAACGAAGCCAACTCCAACGCGCATGCTTCGCCGAAACCGCTGGAGGCTCCGAGAATCAGCGCCCATCCATTTAGAAATTGTTGATTCACTCTCTCCTCCTATGAAATGTCATGCAGCGTGTCGAATTCGATAACGAAGTTAAAACCAAAGGAAAGTCTGACTAATTTGGCTCTTTTACTTCGGGCGTCCGCACCCGCATTCCGAACTGGATCCGTTTATTTACCACCGTACCAATGAGGAGGCCCAGGTCAGCCCGCCTCCGAAGGCTAAGAACAGAAGCAGTGATCCCTTTTTAATCCGACCGGCTCGAACCGCCTCATCGAGCGCCAGGGGAATAGATGCCGCAGAGGTATTTCCAAAACGGTCGAGATTCGTGATCACCTGTTCCATCCCGACCCCGAGCCGATCGGCCACCGCTCCGAGAATTCGAAGATTGGCCTGATGCGGAACGACAAAAGCGAGATCGGAGGGGAGGAAACCGTTTGCACGAAGCGCTTCCCAGGCCACCTCTTCCAAATTACGGACAGCCGCCTTGAACGTCTCGTTCCCCTTCATTTTGATTGTATTGAGATGCTCCGCCAAGACCTTTTCCGAAGGGGGGGCCGCCGCGCCGCCGCCGGGAACACAGATCAAATCCCACAGCGAGCCGTCCGAATGAAGATGGGTGGAGAGAATTCCCTCATCCGCTTCGGCCGCCGAGAGCAAGACCGCGCCGGCGCCGTCGCCGAAGAGAACGCAGGTCCTTCGATCGGTCCAATCGAGCAGGCGGGTCATCACTTCAGCGCCGATGACGAGCACCTTGTGATAGGTCCCGCTTCGGATAAATTGTTCTCCGACCGACAAGGCATAGACAAAACCGGAGCAGGCGGCGGAGAGGTCGAAGGCGGCGGCCCGCGTCGCTTTCAGCCGGTCTTGAACGATGCAGGCGGTCGAGGGGAAAAACATGTCCGGGGTGGAGGTCGCCAGGACGATCAAGTCGATCTCCTCCGGAGCAATTCTCGCCGCTTCGAGCGCCCGCTGCGCCGCGATGAGCGCCAGATCGGAGGTCGCCTGGTCCTTCGCGGCGATCCGTCGCTCGCGAATCCCGGTCCGCTCGAAGATCCACTCGTCGGTCGTGTCGACCTTGGCTTCAAGGTCCTTGTTGGTCAGACGCCCCTCGGGGACATACGATCCGGTCGAGACGATGCGGGCCCGCATCTTCGGCGCGCCTTCCGGCTTTCCAAGGCTCATGGACGCGGCACCCCTTCTTCCTTGGTGGAAACCGATCCCATCTGGGCCTCGATCTGCTCTTTGATCAGCCGATTCACCCCGCGGCTGTAGGATTCCTTGGCGACCCGAACGGCGTTTTTAATCGCCTTTCCGGAAGAGCGACCGTGGCAGATGATGCTGATGCCATTGACCCCCAAGAGCGGGGCCCCCCCATATTCGGCGTAATCGACCTTCTTTCGAAAATTAGAGAAGGCCGGCTTTAACAAAAAATAGCCGAGCTTCGCCAACGGCGAGGCGGTGATCTCCCGCTTCAAGAATTGGATGATCGCATCCGAGAGCCCTTCGGAAATCTTCAAGGCAACGTTTCCGATAAAACCGTCGCAGACGACGACGTCGGCCTCGCCGGCATAGACATCTCTTCCCTCGACATTCCCGATAAACCGGAGCGGACTCGCCTTGAGCAGTTTAAAAACCTCTTTGGTCAGCTCATTCCCCTTGGTGTCTTCCTCCCCGATGCTCAGGAGGCCGATCTTCGGCTCGGCCGCGCCGAGGATCTCCTTGGCGTAAATATGTCCCATGATCGCGAACTGAAAGAGGTGCTGCGGCTTGCAGTCGACGTTTGCCCCGACATCGATGAGGATCGAGGTTCCCTTCAGGGTCGGGAGGGGGGTTGCGATCGCCGGCCGCTCAACGCCGGTTAACGGGCCGAGGATAAAGAGGGCCGTTGCCATGCTGGCGCCGGTATTGCCGGCGCTGATGACTGCAACCGCCTCTGAACTCTTTACCAATTCAGTGGCGATCCAAATCGACGAGTCCCGTTTCTTTCGGACGACGGAGGAAGGAGATTCATGCATCTCAACCCGCTGGGGGGCGTGATGCACGGAGAGGGGCAGGCCTTGAATGGCATGTCGGGAGAGTTCTTTTTGAACTTCTTTTTCGTCGCCGACGAGAACGATCTCGACGTCGAGCTCACGGGCCGCCATCACGGCCCCTTCGACGACGGCGGCAGGGGCGTCGTCTCCTCCCATGGCATCCAGGGCAATCTTCATAGGACCTCTATCGGCAATCGGCGATCAACTAGACCTCTTCGACGGCGATTGCCTCACGTCCCTTATAGCTGCCGCAGCTGAGGCAGGCATGGTGGGGGAGCTTCGGTTCATGACACTGCGGGCAGAGGACATAGACGGGGGTCTGAAGCTTCTTGTGGGTCCGTCGGCTGTCCCGTCGCGCCCTGGATATTTTGTGTTTTGGATTCGGCATCTCTTCTCCTTCAGAATTTACAGAATATTATGATGATTTTTTCTTGTTCTCAAAAATTTCTTTTAAACCTGCCCAGCGGGGATCGGGCGCTTCGACCACACAGTTGCATTGCCTGACATTTAAATCCTGGCCGCACTGCGGACAGAGGCCGCGGCAATCTTCCCTGCAGAGCGGCCGCATCGGCGTCGACAAGATCAGCTGCCCTTCAACCTCTTCGCGAATGTTGATCGTCTCTCCGTCATAGAAAAGGAGATCAAGCTCCTCTTGCACCAACTCCTGCTCCCCTTCGGGGACCGATGTTCGAGGGACATATTCGACTTGGAAGTCGGACTCAATCGTGTTGGTCAGCGGCTTCAAACAGCGGCTGCATTCCGAGACGATCTCGGCCGTGATCGCCCCTCGAACATACACGTCCTCCTCGTTGTGCTTGATTGCTTTTACCAAGACATGAATGTTGCCTTTGATCGCAAACCCGCTTTTCGAGAGGTCAAATTCCTCAGGACCTTCTTCATAGGTGAGAAGAAGCCCTTCGGGTGGAATATCATTAATTTTAATTTCCATCTCAATACCCTATCTATTTCAAAAAGTTGGATTATATGGGACAAGGCCCCGGCTGTCAAGCAAACTCCGAACAATCTAGCGACAATCTAAAATGATCGGATCGCCCTCCAGCCAAAAAAAAGGGCCGATCTAAAGAACCGGCCCTTTTCTAATTCGATCAATTCCTGAACCCTTCGGACGCGCCTAGGCGCTGAACGACTGGCCGCAACCGCAGGTCGATTTGGCATTCGGATTTTTAATCGCGAACCCCGCTCCCTGCAGATTATCGACATAGTCGACTTCCGTTCCTTGGAGCATCGGCGCGCTGTAGGGATCGACAAAGAGCTTCACACCGTGCATTTCGAGCACGCTGTCCTCATCGGTGGCTTTCTCTTCAAAGGCCATTCCATATTGGTAGCCGGAACAGCCCCCTCCGGTGACATAAACCCGTAGTCCATAGCCGGCTTTCTGTTCCGCTTCCATGATCTCTTTTACTTTGGTTCCGGCCTTTTCCGTTATGATGACCATCGCTTCCTCCTCGTCACGCAATTTAGTTCATTATAGCAAAATTCTTCTACGTTTTATATAATCCTGATTTCGCCCTGATTCAAGCGGCCCCGACAAAAGGACAAGCTCCCTCTCGAACGTGGGCGGCATATTCTTCCTTAAAGCGGCGGTAGATGCTCTCAACGGCGATAGAAGCCCCCGTTAATAGATAACAATATCCCCTCCCTTTAATCATACCGCAGACCTGCTCGATCTGTTGGAGGTCCTTTTCATCCCCCCGGCCAGACTCTATCTTCTCAAGAATTTCAGAGATATGCACCGTTCCCAGCTTACAGGGGGGACACTGGCCGCAACTCTCTCTTCCAAAGAACCGGGCATACTGAATCGCGGACTGGACCATACAGACCTCTTCCGACATCACAATCACCGCGCCGGTCCCCAAACCGGTCCCAACAGCCTTCAACGCATCAAAATCGAGCGCCGTGTCTAGTTTATCGATCCCAATGATCGTATTCGACGGTCCCCCCGGGAAAACCGCCTTGAGCTGCTTTCCCCCCTTGATTCCTTCTCCATGAACTTCAATTAACTCGCGCAGAGAGGTTCCCAGCGGAAGCTCATACAGACCGGGACGGTTGACATCCCCCGTCAACGTAAAGACCAAAGTGCCTGGAGAAGTCGCTGTCCCACGGGATCGAAACCAATCGGCCCCTTCTCTGAGAATGTGGGAGACATTCGAGAGGGTTTCAGCGTTGTTGACGACGGTCGGCATGCCAAAGAGCCCACGGACGGCGGGATAATAAGGGGGCTTCTGCCGAGGTCTCGCGGCGCGGCCTTCAATCACCTCCAGCAGAGCTGTCTCCTCCCCCGCAACGTAGGTTCCAGGGCTTTTACAAAGGATGAGTTCGAGCCGGCGGGAAGAACCTTCAATCGGCCGTCCCCAATGCCCTTTCTCTTTAGCTTCCTGGAGCGCCTGCTCCATGAACTCGATCTCTTCAGTGTAATGGCCGTTTATATAAAGGTAAACCTCTTCTGCACCGACCGCGTAACCGGCGATCAGGGCGCCTTCGATTAATTGGTGGGGGTTAAACCGGAGAAGGTAGCGGTCTTTAAAGGTGCCGGGCTCATCCTCGGCGGCATTACAACAAAGGTATTTTTTCGGTTCGTTTCGTTGGACGACCATCTCCCACTTTTTCGCCGTGGGAAAGCCGGCGCCGCCACGGCCGCGAAGACCGGATTGCCTAATCGTCTCCAGAATCGCCGCGGGACCGATGCGCAATGCTTTCGATAACCCGGCATAGCCCCGGCGGGCCACATATTCCTGATAGCCCATCGGACGGACCGTCGGCAGATGTTCGAGAAGCAGATCACGATCGGTGAGTACATGCCGACTTTGCACGAACTGATTCCTTCTCAGGATGAGCCTTCTTGTCAGCGCGTTATGCCCTGGAGGAGGCCATCAACTTTCGATTTCTTGCCTGAAGATGGGGACGGTTCTGCCGGTTGGCCATGATGACCGGATCGACAATCTCACCACAGATGAGACATCGGTAGCCATAAAAAGAGATATGACCGGTATCGTCCTTGATATCTTCAAAGATCTGCGAAATCATACTTCCGCTACATCTGGGACAATCCATGGTGACCTCCTCGTTTAGGTTCATTTGCTAACCTAAAAATTGCAACATGAATGCCAGATGCTTTTTTTAAATTTTCCCCATATAAATCAATAAGATTACCGATTACATCCCGTAAAGGCATCGTTCACATTTGAAACAAATAATTTTAATTATTTCCATAAAATTATAATTTATACTAGCAATTTCAATATCTTAAAACATTTGTTTCATATTTAAACATGTTCTATATTGAAACAATATTGGGCTTGACAAGCCCATACTCTTTGAGTTTTCGCCACAAGGTGGTCCGGCTCATTTTTAATTTCTCCGCCGTTTTCTTATAATTCCATCCCGCCTGATTGAGCGCCTTTAAAATCAGCTCCTGCTCCATTGCCCTTAGAGGGTCGTCCTGCTCGATTACTTTGCCAATGATGTCACCACGGGATGTCTGAATATCCTTCAAAAGATGCTCTGCCTGAAGCACCTCGCCGGTACAAAACACCATGACATGCTCGATAATATTCTCAAGCTCGCGGATATTTCCAGGATAGTCATATTCCATCAGGATCTCCATCGCGTCCGGAGAGACCTGCGTAATCTTCTTTCCCATCTCCTTGTTAAATCGGTCGATGAAATGAGTAACCAGAAGCGGGATATCGTCTTTTCTCTCCCGAAGCGGCGGAAGATGGATGGGAACCACCCGGAGCCGATAATAGAGATCTTGGCGGAACTCGCGCATCTCGACGGCCTTTTTCAGATCTTTGTTCGTCGCGGCGATAATCCGGACATCGACCTTGATGCGGCGCGAATCACCGACCTTCTCGATCTCCCCTTCCTGAACCACACGGAGAAGCTTCACTTGGGTGGTCGGGCTGATGTCACCGATCTCATCGAGGAAAATCGTCCCGCCGTCTGCCAGTTCAAATCGCCCGAGCTTATGAGCAACAGCGCCGGTGAAGGCCCCCTTCACATGGCCGAACAGCTCGCTCTCGAGAAGCCCCTCGGCCAGTGCGCCGCAGTTGACCCGGATGAACGGTTTGTCCTCCCGTTGGCTGAATTGGTGGATCGAATGGGCGATCAACTCCTTGCCGGTGCCGCTTTCCCCCTCGATGAGGACCGTCGAATTAGTCTTCGCGATCTTCGGGATGAGGCGATACATCTCCTGCATCTTTTCGCTCTGACCGATAATGTTCTCGAAGGAGTATCGGGACCGCAAGACCTCCGCCATCGCCTTGCTCTTGATCCGCTCTTCGATCAATTGCCACATGAACTTTGCAGAAAGACCGCCGATCACCTCGACCTGGCCGGCATTCTTCTCCAGCCCTTCGCGCACCGCCTTGCTCCCGGTCACGTCGATCACCAGATCGGTCCCGTCTCGAATCAATTTTCGGTAATCGGTCGTCGTCGGAATTTTAAGGCGTCTCGCCAGGTCCATGCCGGGAGCGTCGGGGTTGGTGTCGGCGATCCCGACGACTTTCACAAGAGGATCTTTATGTAAGATCTCGATTAAGGCGGTTCCTCCCTTCCCCGCCCCGATCACGGCGACCCTGGTCATGATGAAAAACCTCGATGGAACGTGTTTCCCCTGATGCTTAAGAGAGATACCTTATGGTCGGAAAGAAATCGGGCGGAATGGAGAAGGTGATCAAATGATTTTATCGACCGCCTCGCACAGCTCCCTGACGGCCGCTGCGGAGCGGTTGAGATTGGTCTCTTCTTCCGGCGTGAGCTTGATCTGAATGATCTCCTCGATCCCTTTTTGCCCCAGCTTCACCGGGACGCCGACGAATAGATTATCAATTTTATACTCTCCCTGACAAAGGGCGGCGCAGGGAAGGATCTTTTTCTTATCTTTCACAATCGCTTCGGCCATCTCGACCACCGCCGCAGAAGGGGCATAAAACGCCGATCCCGTCTTGAGCAGTTTTACAATCTCGGCGCCGCCGTCGCGGGTCCTTTGAATTAATGCATCGAGCCGATCTTTCGGGAGCAATTCCGTCAGTGGAATCCCGGCGACGGTGGTATAGCGCGGCAGCGGCACCATGCTGTCCCCGTGGCCGCCTAAGACAAAGGCATGAACATTCTCCACCGAGACCCCCAGCTCCATCGAGATAAAGGCACGGAAACGAGCCGAATCGAGCGCCCCCGCCATCCCGATCACCCGCTCTCGCGGAAATTGACTGATCTTGTGTGCTACGTAGGTCATCGCATCGAGCGGATTGGAAACGATCAGAAGAATGGTGTCGGGAGAGCGCTGGACCACCTGCTCGGTCACCCCTTTGACGATCCCGACATTGACCCGCAGAAGGTCATCTCGGCTCATCCCCGGTTTCCTCGGAACACCGGAGGTGATGATCACGATGTCGGAATTCGCCGTCTCCTCATAATTGGCGGTCCCAATCACTCGGGTGTCGTAGCCGTAGATGGGGGCCGACTCCAGGAGATCGAGCGCCTTGGCCTGCGGCAGATCGGCATTGATGTCGACCAACACCACATCGGCGAACGCCTTTTCGGCCAATCGTTGCGCGGTCGTCCCGCCGACCTGACCGGCGCCGACGATCGTAATTTTGCTCTTTCTTTTCACGGCGATTTACCCCACCCACAGTGAAAGCACGGCTAAAGTGGTGTTATTGTACCCAAAAACGGAGGGTGATGCAAGCAAAACTACGGTGATTGGAGGTCGGCGAGGAGTTCTTGCGCTTCGATTCGATCGTTTTTCGATTGAACCCGATCCGAGGGGGCGGAGATCGCAAGGAGTCTCTCCAGCGCTCCTTTGGCTTGATCCTTTTTCCCCTTCTCCAGGCAGCTCTTGGCAAGCTCGAGATAGTGGGTTGTGCTGTTTGGGTTCGACTGAACCGCCGCTTCCAATGCCTCGATCGATTTTTTGATCGATCCCCCCATCAACCCGGGAACCTTCCGGTACAAGACCCCCAAGACATGGTGCGCCAGATCATTCTGAGGCTCCTGCGCCAAAACGGCGTTCATTTCACTTTTAATCGGCGAGATAAGGGAGAGCGATTTCATCACCCCCTGGGTCTCCCCGATCCGGCCATAGGCGATGCCGAGCATCAGATGGCCGCCGACGCTGTTCGGATCGGCCTCGATCGCTTTTTTCGCCCACCGTTCCATCTCTTTGTAGTCGGCCAGTTTTTCACGCTCGTCATCGGCAATATCGCCGCGCCAGCGGAACGACCGGGCGAGCCGCCAAAGAGCGGCGTCATTCTTTGGAGAAGTATCGATTGTTTTTTTGTATAATTCAATCGCTTTGTCGGCATGGCCCGGCTCATCCCGGCTCTCATACATCCGATCCCCCTCCGCCAGCAGCGCAGCGGGGTCGATGGGGGGAGGATCTTGCGCAAAGAGGAAGCCGGGTAAAAGCAGGAGAAGAAAAAGAAAGGCGATGCCTCTCTTCACGAATTTCCCTTTTTGGAGAGCAGCTCCGAGAAATCAGCGACCACCAGGCCGTAATTGAGCGAATAATTGTAGGAGGTGATCGAGCGGAAGTTTTCAAAAAGGGCGAGGAGCGCCTCTGTTCCCTCCTGCGGCTGATAAATGGCGAACGAGACCTCCTCGTCTTTCTGGCTGGACGCCAGAAGCGGGATCTGGATCCCGAGCTCCGCCGCGCGGCTGAGCGGCATCGTCTTTCGAATTCCGACCCCGACCGTTTTCATGGCGTCGGGGGAATCGCTTGCCAGATTCGCCGGAAGATAGGTCAACCCATTTTTCTTCCAACCAAAGGTCTTCAAATAATTGGCCACGCTGCCGAAAATGTCGGCCTTAGAGCTCCAGAGATCCTTCTTTCCATCCTGGTCGAAATCAACCGCATACTTTCGAAAACTCGTCGGCATGAATTGCGGAACGCCGAATGCCCCCGCATAAGAGCCATGGATTGAAAAGGGATCGACCCCTTCCTCTCGGCAGAGCAGAAGATAGGCGATCAGCTCGTCGCGATAAAACTTCTCCCGTCGCGGGTAGAGGGAATAAGCGGTATTCAGAATGTCAAAAACGCGGTACTTCTCGATCCCGCGCTGACCGAACTTCGTCTCGATCCCGAGGATGCTGCAGACGACCTCCTTCGGAACGCCGAACGCCTCTTCGATCTTTAAAAGCAGCATCAGGTTCTCTTGGATGTAGTTTCGTCCGGCGGCAACCAGCTCTTCTTTAATAAACCGCTTTCGATATTCATAATAAGGAAGGATCTCGGCGGGGCGCTCGAACTTTTCGATGATCTCGGGCTGAAGAACCGCTTTCCCAAAAAGGACTTTGAGCTCCGCGGCGGTAAAGGCATGTCGCTGCGTAATCTCTTTGATCAGAGCGACATATTTGGGATCGTTCAAATTAATTTTGACCGAATTCGGACCCGCGGATTGAGCAAAAACACGATCGGTCCAGGAGAGATCGAGCGAGAGAAGGGCGCCCCATCCGACGGCTCTCGGAAAGAGCGATTTCAAAAAGATCCTTCGGCTTTCCAACCATCCCCCTTTCAAGCCGGCGCCGCTGCTTCCTTGCTCGGCGAGACGCTAAAAAATTAAAAATAGAATAGTGGATATCCCCCTTTTTGTCAATGTTCGATGAGGGGATTCGCACCCGATGGGTGTATGAGATTGGGGTGTCAGATCGGGACGACGAGGAGGAGACTTTCTCTTTTTAAGAAGCAGCACCGGTGGGATAGCCGGCCAACGCTTCCTCCGCAATTCGCGACAAGAGGACATCGTGATCGTGGGTAAGGGCAAAAACGCGGCACTGGATCAGGGTCGCCGGGATCGGATCGACAAATTCCGTCAGCGCCTCCTTTGAGACGACCCGGGTGGAAGGGTTGAAGACATAAATCTGCCGCTCCCCCATCCGAAGCGGATCGATCGGCCGGGGATCCTGAATGGCCATATCGACCCGGAAGGGAAGATCCTTCCGCCCCGCCGGAAGCCGTTTTCTCATCTCTCGCTCCAGCTCCGTAGGGTCTAAGATCCACTTCTCCTTTTCGGCTTTATCTATCGAAAAGGTCGTGTCATAGGCCATTTTCCATTTGACGTCCCTCAGCAGAATCTTCTCCCACTCTTCATAGAGGCGTCGTCTTTCTTTCGCCGGAGAATTCTTCCACGACTTCACCTCCAAGAGAAGCGACCAGTCGGTCAGATCGACATAGGCGTCGAGCCGGTCGAGCGGATTGTAGGGAAAGATCTCTTTGAGGGTCTCGCGAAAGATATCCTTCAGATGCATGTCGAGCGATCGGGTCGTCCGATGGTAATAGACGTTGAAATAAAGATAGGAACGGGCATTCAAAAACATCGTCAACGCCGGCAGCCCCGCCTTGTGCAGCGTGAGCCCCTGGTCGGTAAAAAAGGTGTAGTGCATGAGCCGATCGAGATCGACCGGCCCAATCGCAACGCCACACATGTAGGAGTCGCGCAAGACGTAATCGAGGTTATCGGCGGTAAAAATCCCTGAGAAGAGCGGCTTGAGCATCACCAGCCAGCGGGGATATTCCTCCGGCGTCTTATAGTTTTTATCTTTATGAATGAGAAAGGCGACATGGTCGGGATCGAGCGTCTCACCGGGGGCGAACTCCCCGCTCGGACTTCTTCGGGTCTGCCGAATGATCTGGGCAAGCTCCTGCCGGATGATCGATTGGCCGAGCTTCTCGTGGGTGAGGTTAAATTCGTCGAGAAAGTTATCATCGAAGAAGTGGCAAAACGGCCCATGACCGATATCATGGACCAACACTGAAACACGGAGGAGCGACTCGATATAGCAAAAAGAAGGGCAAACCGGAACGACCTCTTTCAGCGACGGATAGAGATGCCGCGCAAACCGCCCCGCCACATGCATCGCCCCCAGCGAGTGGACGAACCGGGAATGCTCCGCCGAGGGATAGACCCAACGGGCCGATTGAAGCTGGTTGATGTAGCGAAGCCGCTGCATCCAACGGGAGTCGATCAGATCTTTCTCGGTCGCCTCCTCGCGTCTCCCGAAAGGGACGGTAAAGCTGATGTAATTGTGGATCGGATCGGCCAGGAGGGCCAGCCCTTCGTAGAGCATCTCCCGGCTGCTGATCGGATTTGGAGCAGCTTCTTCCCTATTGGATCGATTCGTCTCCATATTGAAATCGATCATATTCGATTTCAAGGGAGGGCGCAAGAGGAGAGCCGATGGTCGATTGCGGGATGCGGATTAAAAAATCTCCGGGTGAACTTTCCTTTATTTATTGAACTCCGCAATCCGTAATCGCCAATCCGCAATCAG
Organism: Candidatus Manganitrophaceae bacterium; assembly: GCA_016200325.1. Taxonomy (NCBI): domain Bacteria; kingdom Pseudomonadati; phylum Nitrospirota; class Nitrospiria; order Candidatus Troglogloeales; family Candidatus Manganitrophaceae; species Candidatus Manganitrophaceae bacterium. The sequence continues at coordinate 146,541 of JACQEZ010000001.1, read as the reverse complement.
AACGGTTCTTCGAACTTTGAGAAAAGCTGCCGGCAATGCCCTTCATGCGCTTCGCGCAGATCAGCGGAAAGGTGATCCCAATGGTACGTCCGCTCGATCGCTTCTTTCACCTTCTCCATTTGGGGAAGGGTCGGATATTCGAAGGGGGCGCCGATCGCGGCAAAGGCGGCGGCCGCAGCCGCGCGCATCTCACGGGCTTTTGCCTCGCGCCAGGCGACCGGGTCGGGCATGGCAGCGCCGGCCGCGGCCTCCCGCTTTTGGAGGGTGAGAATAAAGGAGGCCATCATCGCATCCCGCACCGTGTTGGCCGAGAGCATCTTCTTGGAGAGTTTTTCTTGGATGAATCGTTCAGGGTCTCTAAACATCCGCTCACCGCTTTATGTATAAATTTTCCCGAGGAGAAAAACAAAACCGGGAAGAACGAAAAAGGGGTAGAGAAAAAGTGCAATCACCCCGACCAAAAGATGGATCAGAAAAAGGGTGAGGAAACCGAGGACAAAGAAGACGTTGGCCACCAGAGAGAGGAGCGAGAGAAAGCGCCGGCTCTGAAAAGCACGAGGCCGTGTATAAACCGGATGTCGAAGGTGAACCCGTGCCAATGCCCTTAAAAAAGCCGAGAAGAGAACGAAAATCCCGCCGAATAAGAATTGCCCGCTCCACATGCAGCGCCTCTTTTTTCGGAGGAGGATTATATCAGATGCGCCCGGTAAAAGCCATGTCCTGTGCTATCGGGCGGAAATTCTCTAAATTGAGGTTTATTCGTTGATAAATCCGGGTTGGGTTTTTTCGAGCTGGTGACCCCGTTCGACGCCGAGTTGAACCACATCATAGGCGGCATAGCCGAGGGCGACAAAAAGGGCGATGACAACCACAAGCTTCAGAAATCGGCCCGGCTGGCGGACGGCATATAAAAGGAAGAGGAGCAGCAGCGCCACGCCGATCCACTTCAGCGCCACCGGCGAAAGCTGCGTCTGACTTAAGATAAATTGATAGACCCATTCGGTGATCTTCATCAATCAAAGAATAGATCTGAAGTATGAAGTTGTCAAACGAAGAGGCGCCGGGGTCTGCTTCGGCAGGCCGAATCGACCTGCCCACCCCCGCGCGTAGCAACCCTTCGGCTTCATTTTCCCGGGGTGAAGGCTTAACCGATCGATCACTAGCCCCTCGAGCGGTGTGGAATTTAATAATCACGATTTTTTCGTTGCAATCGAACCCAAAATAGCTTACAAATCTACATAAGATCTCTGAGGTATATTTTTTATATTTTATTCCTTATTGAATGCCCTCAACACCGGTCGACAGGAGGTAACGCGCGCCCTTAACTACATATCCGTCCAGGGTTCTGGTGGTCCGGCACTCCTTCGACGACCTTGCTTCTAAGCCATTCCCCGCTCATTCGATTCAATCTTTTCTTGCTTAGTTCTCTGTCTGTTCGAAACCCCAAAGCAAAAACAGGTCAACCCCCTCTTCTGAGGGTATTGCCGAGCCCAAGGATATGCCATAAACTAGCATTCCATTTTGGAATGAGGAGCATTCACGCTTTAATCACCAATCACTTCACTCTCCTGCAAGCTTCATAATATTAAAGAGGCTGCGGAAGAATACAAAGGGGACCAAGAGGGGGGATGAAACAACCGCATTTTCTGGCAACCGTGGCGCTGCTCGCCTGGGCAACGCTTTTTTCTTGGAACAGCTCCGCCTATGCCGACACCCTCCTTCTTCATCCCGCCGGCTCCGCCACCAACGATCAGATAAGCCAATATGTCGGCGGCACCGCCGCGACCGCGCTCGATACCAATGACGGAAACACTTCTTATGGACTCCTCCGAAGCAATGATACGGCGCGCCTTGCGTTGGACAATGCGTCAGATTTAGGAACGATCGTTTCAGTCCAAATCAAAACAGTTCTCAGGACCGATAGCAGCTTTAGTTTTGGCAGCGACCAATTCCGGATCGGCCTCCAAACCAACGGAACCGATTTCTGGAGCAGCAGCATTACCAGCAGCAGCTCCTACCAAGGCTATTCCGGCATCCTCTATCCGATCAATCCAAGCACCGGCACCGCTTGGACCTGGGCCGACATCACTGCCCTGAACGCGCTGGTGGACGATACCGAGCGTTCGACAGACTATCGGATTACCGAGCTCTATGCGGAGATCATTTACCAGCCGCCGGTCACCCTGTCGGTGACCAAGACCGGCACCGGGGCAGGCACCGTCATCTCCGCCCCGGCCGGGATCGATTGCGGGGCGACCTGTTCGGCCTCCTTCAACCTCCAGACGGTGGTGACGCTCACCGCAATCCCCGGAACGAATTCGACCTTTACCGGATGGACCGGGTGTAACAGCACACTGTCAACGACCTGTTCGGTCACAATGAGCGCCGCCAAATCGGTCACCGCCTCTTTTACCCTCCAGACCTTTGCCTTAACGGTCGCGAAGGGGGGGACCGGAACCGGAACGGTCACCTCCGCTCCCGCGGGAATCAACTGCGGGGCCACCTGCTCTGCCACTTTTAACGCGGCAACGGTCGTGACGTTAACCGCCAGCCCGTCGTCCAACTCCAACTTTATCGGCTGGTCCGGCTGCGACAGTACCGCCGGCACCTCCTGCACCGTGACGATGGGTGCTGCAAAATCGGTGACGGCCACATTCAACATTCAAACGTTTGCACTGAACGTGACCAAGAGCGGCACCGGGAGCGGAACGGTGACGTCTTCTCCAACCGGCATCGATTGCGGGGCAACCTGTTCATCCAGCTTCAATTCCGGCACCGCCGTCACCTTAACGGCGACCGCCTCGGCCAGCTCCGATTTCGCCGGCTGGTCGGGCGCCTGCAGCGGGAGCGGAACCTGTTCTGTGACCATCGATGGGACAAAGAATGTCACCGCCACCTTTACCCTCAAGACATTTACCCTCTCGGTTACGAAAGCAGGGACTGGTGCAGGAACGGTGACCTCTTCTCCTGTCGGGATTGATTGCGGTGCCGCCTGCTCGGCTTCTTTCAATATTTCAACTTCGGTCACGCTGACCGCCAGCCCCGCCTCCAATTCGACCTTCGCCGGCTGGTCGGGCGCTTGCAGTGGGACCGGCAGCTGCGTCGTCACCGTGGATGCGGCAAAAAGCGTCACCGCGACGTTCACCCTGAAAGCCTTTACCCTCTCGGTTGCCACCTCCGGGAATGGAACGGTGACCAGCAATGTCGGCGGAATTAACTGCGGCGCCAATGGGAATGTCTGCACCGCCACGCTGACCGTCGGTACCTCCGTGACGCTAACCGCCACCCCCGCCGGCGGCGCCACCTTCTCCGGTTGGTCGGGCTGCGACAGCGCTTCGGGAAGCAGCTGCACCCTCGCGATGAATACCGACCGATCGGCTGCCGCCAGCTTTGGCATTCAGACTGTCGCCCTGACTGTCTTGAAAGACGGCAACGGCTCCGGGACAGTCACCTCCTTGCCGGCCGGCGTGAGCTGCGGAACCGACTGCTCCGGCTTCTTCAACACCGGCACCTCCGTCACCCTCACCGCCGCACCGGTCGCTGACTCCAACTTTTCCGGCTGGACCGGCTGCGACACGGCCACAGGCGCTTCCTGCTCCGTGACAATGAGTGCTGCAAAATCGGTGACGGCCACATTCACCCTCAAGACCTTCTCCCTCACCGCAGCAAAATCGGGGGCCGGGAGCGGAACCCTTACCTCTGCGCCGGGGGGAATCAGCTGCGGGACCACCTGTTCGGCCTCGTTTAATATCGGAACCTCGGTCACCTTGACGGCCAGCCCGGCATCGAACGCCACCTTCGCCGGCTGGTCGGGCTGCGATAGCACTTCTGGAAACACTTGTACCGTGACGATGAACGCCACAAAGTCTGTGACCGCCACATTTAATGTTCAAAACTTCGCTCTGAACGTGACCAAGGGCGGCACCGGGAGCGGAGCCGTCACCTCCTCCCCAACCGGAATCGACTGCGGCGCCACCTGCACCGCGAACTTCAACTTCGGAGCGAACGTCACCCTGACCGCGACCCCCTCAGCCAACTCCGACTTCACCGGCTGGTCGGGCGCCTGCACCGGAACCGGCCCCTGCACCGTGACAATGGATGCAGCGAGGAGTGTCACGGCGACCTTTACCCTAAAGACCTTTAGTCTCTCCGTCGCCAAGACCGGGTCAGGAACAGGGACCGTTGCCTCTTCCCCCGCCGGGATTAATTGCGGCGCGACCTGTTCGGCCTCCTACAATTCAGGCACCTCGGTCACATTAACCGCCACCGCCGATGCAAACTCTCTCTTTACGGGCTGGTCGGGGGCCTGCAGCGGAACGGGGAGCTGCGTCGTCACCATTGATGGCGCCAAGAGCGTGACCGCCACCTTTACTCTCCGCACCTTCAGCATGACCGTCAGTAAAGCAGGCGCCGGAACGGGAACGGTCACTTCCTCTCCTGGCGGTATTGATTGCGGCGGAACCTGCTCGGCTTCCTTCAACAGCGGGGCTTCAGTAACGCTGACCGCAAGCCCTGCTTCTGACTCCACCTTCACCGGCTGGTCAGGCGCCTGCAGCGGAACGGGAAATTGCGTGATCACCGTAGACGCGGCAAAGAGTGTTACCGCGACGTTTGCGCTAAAGAGCTTCACCCTCTCGGTTACCACGGCCGGCAATGGTACCGTAACCTCCGCCCCTTCAGGAATCAGTTGCGGAAGCAGCTGTTCGGCCTCCTATACGATTGGCACGACGGTCACTCTGACGGCATCCCCAGATCCGAATGCCACCTTTTCGGGTTGGTCCGGCTGCAACAGCAGCACAGGAACCTCTTGCAGCGTGACGGTTGATTCCAATAAGTCCATTACTGCCAACTTCGGCACCCAGACCTTCTCTCTTACGGTGGTCAAGGCGGGGAATGGAACCGGCAGCATTTCTTCCGCTCCTGCGGGAATCGACTGCAGTCCTACCTGCTCCCTCTTCTTCAGCGCCGGAAAGGTAGTGACCTTATCTGCCCATCCGGACAGCAATTCGACCTTCACCGGATGGGGCGGCAGCGGCTGTACCGGCACTGGAGATTGCGTCGTCACAGTGGATGCCGCCAAGACGGTAACCGCCACCTTTACGGTGAAGACGCTTGGCCTTACCGTTACCAAGTCCGGCAATGGAACGGGAACCATCACCTCCGCCCCTACAGGGATCAATTGCGGCGCGACCTGCTCGGCTTCCTATAATTCGGGCACCTCGGTCACATTAACCGCCACCGCCGATACGGACTCTCTCTTTACGGGCTGGTCGGGGGCCTGCAGCGGAACAGGAAGTTGCGTCGTCATCATCGATGGCGCCAAGAGCGTGACCGCCATCTTTACTCTCAAGACCTTCAATATCATTGTGACCAAAGCCGGTACCGGTGCAGGAACGGTGACTTCTTCCCCCACCGGTATTACCTGCGGGGGAACCTGTTCGGCTTCCTTCAACAGCGGGGCAACGGTTACGCTGACGGCAAATCCCTCTACAAATTCCGACTTTGCTGGCTGGTCGGGTGGCTGTAGTGGAACGGGGACCTGTTCTGTGACGATGGATGGAATTAAGAACGTCACTGCCACCTTTACCTTGAAAACCTTTAGTCTGACGGTAAAGAAGGCAGGACCCGGAACCGGAACGATCGGCTCCAGCCCCGCCGGGATCAGCTGCGGCGGTACCTGCTCGGCCTCATTTACGGTCGGCACCTCAATTACATTGACGGCCACCCCGGCGAGCGGTTCGACCTTTGCCGGCTGGTCCGGTGGAAACTGCAGCGGAACTGGAACCTGTGTCGTGACTTTAGACGGAGCACAGGAAATCACTGCCACCTTCAACCCGCCGAACAGCTTCACCGTGACCGTGAATAAAACTGGAAATGGGATCGTCACGAGCACCGATCCGGACGGGATGAGCGGGATCAACTGCGGAGACATCTGCACCTCCGGTCCACTCAAGCCCAGCGCCTCTGTCACCTTGCTCGCCACCCCCAGACCGGGCGCCCCTTTCCTCGGGTGGAGCGGCGACTGCAGCGGCAGCCAGACCACCTGCAGCCTGACGATGGATAAAAATAAGTTCGTCAATGCCGTCTTCTCGAGCGGATTCAGCCTCTCTGCGGAAAGCGCTTCGGTTTCCATTCCGCAAGGGGGCTCGGGATCGGTCTCGCTGAATGTCCAGGGAACGCAAGGATTCACTCAGGCTGTCTCCTTCCAGCTCGGCGGGGCTCCTCTCCCTAACGGAATCACTGGAACGTTCTCCCCCGCTTCGGTCACCCCGCCCGCAGGCGGCTCGGCCAAGTCAACATTGACCCTCAATGTAGGCAAGACGGTCGACTGTCACGATTATCCCTTAACGGTGATTGCAAGCAGCGGCCCGGTCACGCAATCGGTCAATCTCACCTTGACGGTCGGCTGTCCCGGCTTAAAAGGGGACTACTACAATAATCCTGATTTTACCGAGTTTGTTTCAACCCAAACCGATCCGAAGATCGATTTCTCCTGGGGAACCGGAGCGCCTGACCTTGGACCGTCTGCCCCAGCGATTGCTCCCGACACCTTCTCGGTCCGCTGGACCGGACAGATTCAGATCGATACGGATGACACCTATGTCTTCAACGTCGTTACGACCGATGGGGTCCGTCTCTGGATCGACGGGGCGATTTTGATCGACCAGTGGAAGGAGACCGACGGCTTGGTTTCATTGGAGAAGGGGGTGGCGCTCACCGCCGGCTCGCACAATCTCAAATTGGAATATTTCGAAAATACAGGAACGGCCTCCCTGCAGCTGAATTGGTCGTCGAGCACCCTCCCATACCAGGTGATCGAGTCGCACTTAAGCACCCCGAAATCGACTGGGACCGCCCCCACGCTGCAATGGACCGGGGAGGCCAATTATCAGACCGACGGCCTCGATCCCGAGACCGGCACCGCCGACACTCCGTTTAAATTCCGCGTGACCTACAAAGACGCCGACGGAGATCTCCCGCTCGCCGGCACCCCGCGGCTGCATCTCCTCAAAGGGGGAAAAGAGGTCACCGGAAGTCCATTCGCGATGTCGCTTGAAAAGGGAGATCCGGTCGGCGGCATTCTCTATAGCTACAACAACCCGCTTCCGGAAGGGGCCGACTACACGTATTACTTCGACGCCCTCGATGCCACCGGATTGCAGGCGATCGCCTCTCCCTCGGTGCCGACGCCGACCGTTCCGTTGGCCGGTCCGCAGGTCGGCGCGTCGGATACGATCACCGTGGCAAACCCGCGCGGAAATGGATCGGTCATCCTTTCCATCTCCGCGGGAGCCTTCGAGAAGGCAGAGATCATCGATCCCGCCACGTTGACCACGATCCCCGGCGATCTGACTTTCCCCGTCGGTGTCCTTTCGTTAAAAATCAAAGGACTCACCCCCGGTGCAGAAACAGTCGTCAGCGCCACCTTCCCGGCGCCGATCACCGGGCAGGTCCTCTGGCTGCGGTATGACAGCGGCGTCAACCAGATGGTGTCGGCCGACGCAACCGGATCGCTCCTCTCCGGGGGAAATACAGTGACCCTCAAGTTAAAAGATGGCGATGTCGGAGACAGCGACCATACCGCCAACGGGGTCATTGAGACGATCGCCGGCCCCGCCACCAAGCCGGCGCCAGTCGCTTCCGGCAGCAGCGGAGGGGGCGGGGGAGGCGGCTGCTTCATCGCCACCGCGGCTTATGGAAGTTATCTCGACCCGCATGTCATGGTCCTTCGTCAGTTTAGGGACCGCTATCTCTTGACGAATCTTCCGGGACAACTTTTTGTTCAAACCTACTACCGCTACTCCCCGCCGATCGCCGACGTCATCCGGGCCCATGAGCCGTTGAGGACGGCGGTCCGATGGGCGCTGACCCCGCTGATTTTCCTGATTGCCTATCCCTGGGGCGGGGTCGTCTTCTTGGCTCTGATTGTCACAGCCCGCGGCGTGCGGAAGAATCACTTATAGAAACAGGGCGAGAGGCGCTTTTTCACCGATAAAGCACCGATAGAGGAGGACAGCCAGTTGACATCGTCCTCCCTCCAGTGGCAACATCATCGCATGAGACTCCGGCGCGCCATCCTTCTGACCTTTGTCCTCCTCCCCTTTCTCTTTGTCACCCTCGCTTCTTCCGCCGAGCCGGAGACGCGCTACTACTCCGATCGTTTCATTTTTCGCGGAAGAGAGATCGACAACCTGGTGCTCGCTGTCTTCACCTTCAGCCGGGGACAAGAAGACGATAAATTTTACGGGGAATTCTTCGGGGCGATCTTCGTCCACAATGAATGGTCCTTCTTGGAGGGAAATGACAAATACCTCTACAAGCCGGGCGATCTGAAGACGATTCAACCTTCTTACTTTGCCAAAGCGGAGGGCTCCCGCACCTCCGGATTCAAACTTCGCTATGACGGAGGGGACTTCACCATCAATGTCGCCAGCGGGCCGGTCCAGACGCTGTATGCCTCCGATGCCGGAAAAACCCTTCAACGACAGATCGGCGCCGCCGAAGCGGTTCTTACCCTCCGGGGAAAAGAATACTGGGGAGAGTTGATCCACGAGCCGGTCGTCTGGAGCGGCTTCAACGGCCTCAAGCGCTATAAAGGGCTCTATAAAGAATACCAAGCGTTCTATCTCATCACCGAGCGAGGGCGCGAGATCTACCTCCACCGGAACAGCGCCAGCGGGCAGGAGTTCCTCGATCGGTATCACTTCACCGAGACCCTCCTTCCCGAGGGAGGATTTATCCGATCGGCCAAGCAGCCGGCCTACTTCTTCAAGCCGCCGATCCCGCTCCGCCTCCTCAACAGCATCCATCCCCCCTTTGCCTTCTATCCTGTTCCCCAACGTTGGAAGGTCGATGCCCCCACCGTCGGCACCCTCTACGCTTGGTCACGAAAAAATGCTTCCAAGAACTGGGTCTGGGGCGGTTATTATTTAATGGCGATCGAAGGGGTGCTGAAAACCGGCGAGACGGAAGAACGGGCCTGGGGGGTCGCGGAATATATTCCGAATTAGGATAAGGGACCACGTTCGCAATTATGTTCGCGACTAGGTGCGATAAAGGACCGACTTTCGATACCGCTCCGTCAGCGCTTTGAAGAGAACGACCATCACCGCCGCCCCCGGCACCGCCAGCAGAATCCCGATAAAACCGAAGAGATCCCCGCCGATGTAGACCGCCGCAATCACCACCAACGGGTGAAGCCCCACCTGCTGCCCCATCACCAACGGGGCGACCACCAATCCCTGGACCGACTGGATCGCTGCGAAGAGGAGCAGAACATAAAAAGGGTGAAGCAGGTCTTGAAATTGGAGAAAGGCGACCAAGACGGAAAGAGAGAGGCCGACGGTGAAGCCGACGTAGGGGACGATCTCACCGAAGGCGGCGATGATCCCCAACACAAAAGCGAGCTCGACGCCGATCAGGGTCAATCCGGCGGAGTAGGCCCCCGCCAAAATCAAAACGATCAAGAGCTGCCCCCGGATGAACCCGCTCAACGATTGATCGAGCTCGTGAAGCCAGCGGTGCACCTCCGGCCGATGTCGGGGGGGAATATATTCGCCGATCCGTTGCTTCAGCCGATCAAAATCTTTTAAAAAATAATAAAATGCGAATGGGATAACGATCAGATTGGCAATCGCGAAGAGGAGATGCGCGGTATTCGAGAAGAAGGAAAGGAGAATCGCCGTGACCGGCTCGAAGATGCTCGGCGCCTGCTCCTTCAAGCGCGGGACGATCACCGCGCTCATCTCCTCAAAGGTGTTCGGAATATGGAATCCGAATCGGCCCTCCAGATAGGGAACCAGCTCTTTTTGCACCCGCTCGAGGTAGACCGGGAGCTCTTCCAGGGCGCGGGTCAGCTCCGATTGAATCACCGGAATGACGACGAGCAGGAAGAGGACGAACAACCCGACGATCACCGCCAAAATCGTCCAGATGGCGACAAAGCGGGGAACCCGCCGCCGCTCTAAATAACCGACGACCGGATCGAAAGCGTAGGCCAACAGCAGGGCGATAACAAAAGGGATCAGGACGCTTTTCGCCAAATAGACCAGGCCGATTCCCAGCAACAGGATCGTCAGCCATCCCCACCGCGCTTCCCGTCTTGTTTCCGTCATACTCTAGACGACCGATTCCCTCTCCGCCCGATACCCGCACCCGTGTAAAGCCACGCCGACGGAAAACTCAGACCGACTCTTCCCGCTCTCGATGAACCGCCTTTTCCAATTCCAGAATCGTCTCTCCTCCTTTGAAGATCCGGACGGCGCCGCTCGACTCGGAGACGACGACCGCCAGCGCCTGCGTCACCGCCGTGATTCCCGCCGCCGCCAGATGCCGGCTTCCGAGCCCGTGGAGAAGATCCCGCCCTTCGAATGCGGCGTCGAGATGCCGCCCGGCGGAGAGGATTACCCCGTCTTCCCGGATGATGAACGCGCCGTCGATCGCCGCAAACTCTTTCAACGTCTCCTTCAGCTTCGGATCGAGCACATTCCGCTCCTCCTCAGGATAGCCGTGGAAGGGGTTGATGATCATCTGCCGGGAGAGCTGCAAGACCCGCTCATGGTCGCCGAGGACAAAGAGCGCCCCGACCATCTTCCCCGCCCGCCCCTGGTACGCCAGCTCCAACGCCAGATTGAGGATCGCCTCGAAAAGATCATAGCGGATCTCGCGGGTCAGGTCGGAGAGCTCGGCGGAGGTGAGGACCTCAAATTCTTTTCCGATGTCGAGGACGACGATGCTGTCGAGAAATCCGAACCGCCGAATGCCGGAGAGACAGACGATCCGATCCCCCATCTGGACCTTTCCGGCGGAGAGGGCCATCATGACGCCGAGCTTCACCTGCCCCATCCGGGTCAGATCGATTTGAGGCACCCGGACGACCTGCTCGAAAGAGCGCTGCATCTCCTTAAACGAGCGCTCGCCCCGGGTGACCAGGACCAGCGCGATCTCCTTGGCGAGCGCCTTGAGCGGCGCGACCTCCTTCACCAAATCGGCGTAGAGAAGGATCGCCTGCGCCCCCACCTTCGAGCTGACCTCAGCCGCCGCCGAGAGGAGGATGTTATTCATTTCATGACTCGGTTTTTTTGCGATCGATCGAACCCTCTTGACGTCCCGTTTCCCATCCCGCTTCATGGGGTGATCGTCCCGCGCCGGGCGACCTCGAGGAGCAGATCGAAGAGCTTGTCGCGGACGAATCGCTCGTCGGTCTTTCGGAAGGCGGCGCGGAAGGCCGTCAGGGGGATCGTTGCCTTCGCCATGAATCGATGCCCGCCGGCCTGGCCGAGCCGCCCGAAGGCTTCTTTTAAGAGGCCGCCGGCATTTCCGGTATTTCCCATGTTCCGCGCCGAGACGATGAGGTTCCCCGAGACGATGCCGGAGATGATCGACCAATCGACCCCCTCCACCTGCGTGCAAAAATCGGCGAGCCGCGGGACGATGTCCTGCCGCGGGACCCGTCCGACATGCGAGACGAGAATTTTGCGCTCGATCCGCCAGCGCCGAATCGCCTTCTGGACGAAGCGGGCCTCCTCCTGCGGAAATTCCGGCCGCTCGATCTGCCGGATCAGCGCATGGTTGGCAAGCGGGTAGAGAAAAGAGAAGGCCTCGACATCGGCCGGATGGGTCCCCCGCTCCAAGAACGCGGTGTCGGTCCCGATGCCATAGAGAAGCGCCGTCGCCAGCCGCTGGCTGATCTTCACATCGTCGGCCCGCAGATACTCCGTCAGGAGGGTGGAGGTCGCCCCTTTGTTCGGCCGGATGTCACGGAACGCCGCGGGGTATCCTTTTTCTTCCGGATGATGGTCGATCACCACGTCGACCCGCGGAAACTTGACCCGAAAGCGGCTCGGCTGGGTGTCGACGAAGCAGAAGCGGTCGAAGTCGTGCAGCCGCGCGGCATCGATCTGCTCGACCTCGATCTCCAGCCGCTTGACCATGGCGATGTTCTCCGGCCGGTCGACCACACCGAACGACGCGATCGGCGCCGTCAGTTTATTCCGTCCGAGGAGCGTCCGGAGCGCGACGGCGGAGGCGATGGCGTCGGGGTCGGGATCGTCCTGAATCAGGATGACAATGCAGCCGGCCTCTTCAAGGAGCCGGCGGATCTTTCGGGTCTTATCGCGCAGCGTGACGGCATGCAGCTCCCACATCAACGACGAGGAGAGGAGCTCGCCGCAGGAGACCGTCCTCAGGTCGGCGAGCGGCTTGCCGATCGCCTCCCGGGTCAGGACAAGCGAGGGCTGAACCCCTTCCGAGGCGAGCGAGCGGTTCACCCGTTGAAGCGACCGGATGTCGGCCATTGCAATCAGCACCCAGTCGTCGGGATCGATCTTCGCTTTCTTAAAGATCGCGCCGTTTGAAAAGGTCCCCTGAAGGACCGGGACCCCCCTCACCTCCAGCTGTTTGGCGAGCACCGGCTCTTGAACAAGAAAAAGCCAGGCCGCTTCCACCTGGCTGACGCTCTTTAAGACGTCATAGAAGAAAAGGTCGTCGCAGACGACGATATACCGCATTGCTTTATGACTCTCCTTCGATGCCACACTCCATCGTACCTGAAATCAATACCGAGTTCAATCTTCCACTTGAACCCTTACGCTTAATTGATGATCGGGTCGAGTTTTCATTGGAGTTCACTTTAGGGGCCGATCTGATTCGGGATGCGACGGGCCGCCCTTTCGGTCTCACGCCGTGTCGGCGTTCTGGATGCAATCAGGCGAGCCGCCTCTTTGACAAACCGCTTTTTATTGAATAGTATTAGGGACATCGTCTAATTTGGAGTCGGCCGGGTCATGCTCTCCCGTTTTTTTATTTTTTATATTATTACCCTTCTGACCGGCAGCCCGCTGCTCGCCATCCTGGTGATCGTCGGCCTTTATTTTGCCCTCGATTATCAGTTCACCGGTTTTTTTCGGCGGGGGGTGGAGATCTTCCGGCTCGAATCGGAAATCTCCGGGCTCAAACGGGAGATCGCGCTCAACCCCCACAATGTCGCTTCGTTGAGCGACCTCGGCCGCCTTCTGGTGATGCGGGGGAAGGGACGACAGGGGCTTCCTTATCTGGAGCGGGCTTATGAGCGTCTCTCCGATTCGGAAGAGACCACCTACTATTTGGGGCTCGCTTCGATCGCTTCAGGCGATGAGCCCCGGGGCGAGGCGCTGATTCTGAAGGCGCTGCAGAAGAATCCGAAGTTCCGCTACGGCGAGCCGGCGCTGCGGCTGGCCGAATATTATGCCGCCCGGGGACGGAACAACGAGGCGCAAGATTATTTCGACCGTTTCTTCTCGATCCACTCTTCCAGTCCCGAGGGATATTATAAGTTCGGCCTCTTCCAGCTCCAGATCGGCAATGTCTCCCGCGCCGTGGAGAGCTTCCGGAAGGCGATTGAGGTCTTCAAGCTCTCGCCGTCGTTCAAACGGAGACAAGACCGCCTCTGGGCTTACAAAGCGCGCTTCCATCTTGGAAAGACACGACTCGCCTCGGGGGCGCGGTGACGAGCGACCAGACACTGCGCTATTCGATGCGTGAGCTCTCGGAGATCCTCCACACCCCGCTCTTTCACGTTCAGAAGACCCCGGTCACCCTGATCTCTTTTCTCGGGACAACCCTCTTCATCCTCTCCGCCTACCTCTTCTCCCGGTTCCTGCAACGAACCCTTCGCAAACGGATCTTCCCCCGCTTCAAGATCGCCGAAGGGCTTCAATATACTTTCATCCGCCTGACGCACTACTTCCTGATGTTCGTCGGCCTCGTGCTGGGGCTGCAGTTCATCGGGCTCGACCTGTCGAGCTTCGCGTTCATCGCCGGGCTGCTCAGCGTCGGGATCGGGTTCGGCCTTCAGAACATCGCCTCCAACTTCGTCGCCGGGATCATCCTTCTCTTCGAGCGGCCGATCAAGATCGGCGACCGGATCTCGGTCGGCGACATCACCGGCGACGTTTATCAGATCAAGATCCGCTCGACGACGATCCTCACCCCCGACAACATCGCCATCATCGTTCCGAACTCCGACTTCGTCGCCAGCCGGGTGATCAACTGGTCGTACGAAGACCCGCGCGTCCGGCTTCATTTGATCGTCGGCGTCGCCTATCGTTCGGACGTGACGCGGGTCACCTCGCTTCTCCTCCAGGCGGCGCGGGTCAATCGGCAGGTCCTCCAACATCCGGAGCCGGAGGTCACCTTTCATGCCTTCGGCGACTCGGCCCTTCAATTTCAGCTCTCTTTTTGGGTTGAGGAGCCGAAGAGCGGCCCCCGCTCTTTAAGCGACCTCCGTTATCAGATCCACCGACTCTTTCAGGAAAACGGAATCGAGATGCCTTTCCCACAGCGGGAAATCCACGTGAAGGGCCTGGCCCCCGGAGACGGCGCCCGATCAGAGCCGGGCTCCAAATGAGGAAAGCCCCCGCGCGTTGGGCGATCGCCGCGCTCGACCAGGGAAGCAGCCGTACCCGCGCCGCCCTCTTCGACCCTCACGGAAAGATCCTCGCCCGCGCCGACGCGCCGATCCAAACCTTCTCACCCCGGCCCGGCTGGATCGAGCATGATCCGACCGAGATTTGGAAGACGACTCAGCGTGTTCTCCGAAAAATCGTCCGCGAAGCAATCCGTCTGAAGAGCCCCCCGATCGCCCTCGGGATTGCAAACCAGCGGTCCACGTTCCTCTGCTGGGACCGCCAAAGCGGCGCGCCCCTCTCTCCCGCGATCAGCTGGCAAGACCGACGCGCCGGCGACCGGCTCGCCGACTTCGCCCGCCCCGACTTTATCAAAAAGACCGGCCTTCCGCTGACCCCCTACTACGCCGCCACCAAGCTCGCCGCGGTGTTGCGGCAGATGAAAAAAGAGCGGCGGTCGATCAAAAATCTCGTCTGTGGAACCGTCAATACTTTTTTAATCTGGCATCTCACCGGAGGCGCCGTCCATCGGACCGATCCGACCAACGCCGCGCGGATGCTGCTTTATAATTTGGATGAGGGCGATTGGGACGACGATCTTCTTTACCACTTCCGCATCCCGCGGGAGATTCTCCCGGAGGTTGCCCCGACGCAATCGGATTTTGGGGAGGCGGTGATGGATGGCGTGCGCCTTCCGATCACCTGCAGCATCGGCGATCAGCAGGCCTCGCTTGCGGGATTGGGTGGGCTGACACGCGGGGCGGCAAACGTCAACTACGGCACCGGCGGTTTCTTTCTGGTCAACACCGGCACCCGCCGCGCGACGGTGCCGGGGCTTCTCTCCAGCGTCGCCTGGTCGAGCGAGAAGGAGACAACCTATCTCGTGGAAGGGACCGTCAACGGGATCGGCCCGCTCTTCACCTGGCTTCGCACGCTGGGGCTGATTCGATCGGAAAAAGAAATCGACGCCGCCTGCGCCAAATCGCGCGAGCGGATCTTTTTCCTCCCGGCCTTAATCGGCCTGGGCGCGCCGCATTGGGACAACACGGTTCAGACCACCCTCTTCGGCTTGACCGGCGCCTGCCGCAAGGAAGACCTGGTTCGCGGCGCGGTCGAAGGGATCGCCTTTTTGATGACCGACATTTTCACCCTCATCCAAAAAGACAAATCGATTCCGATTCGGAAGATCATCGCCAGTGGCGGCGGCTCTCAGATCAAGCGTTTGCTTCAGATGCAGGCCGACCTTTTTGGAAAACCGATTACGGTTACCAATGATCCTGACTCAACCATTCGGGGTGCCGCGCTTCTGACGGACAAAGCCCGTGACGGGGTCAATCAAAAATACTTTCAAGTCGCTCTCATCAAAGAAACCTTTTTTCCTCAAATCAAAGGGACCAAACGAGAGGCGCTTTGCCGGCGCTGGAATCAGATGTTGACGCAGGCTCAGGCCCTCTATCGGATTTAATTTTAGAGCGATCTATTTTTCTGGAGGGAGATACTATTTACATTCTGTTTATTTTGATAAAATGTTTTAAACGACTTCGCATAAACTCCAAAAAACTATAAAGCGCCGGCGCCGGGTCTCGCCAGGAAAAAACATGGCAGACCTTTTTGTCTAGAAGGGACCGGACCCACCGCCCCATCGTCCACTCTCCGACCCGCCGATACTCCATCATCGACTTTAGATCTTCCTTCATATTCCACCAATGCAGCCCCACCCGATGGGGATTTTGGATTTTCCAAGACTGTCCTATGGAGTCTGCACAGGCGAGCGCGGGGATGTTGACGCCGCTGCGGGAAGCCAAATAGTTCCACAGACTGCAGCGGGGATTGATCTCCAGAATTTTGATCGCACCGTTCCTCGGATCCCGCTTCAAATTCATCGCCGCGATCCCTTTGTACCCGATGCGGCGCAACGCCGCTAAAGCGACCGTTTCGATCTCTTTGTCGATCACGCCGACCGTGTAACAGCCCATGCCGAAATGGATCGGACTGGTCCGAAGCTTCCGTCCGACGAAACAGGCGAGCACCTCCGAATGCTCATTGAGATACGCATGGACGTCATAAAGCTGCTCGTCGCGCCCTTCTACAAACTCCTGCACGATCATCTCCGGCGAAATCGGATGGAGCTGCTCATAAAGCGCAACCAGCGCCGCCGGATCGTTAAAGCGGATGGCTTTTTTGTAGCGGCCCTTGAACAGCCGATTCACGATCGCATCGTTTTTCCAGATATCTTGATGGGCCGGCTTGAGGATACAGGGATAGGCGATCCGATCGGCGATCTCTTTCAGATCTTCCACCGTCGCGGGAAGAAAGGTGCGGGGGACCGGCAGGGGGTGTCTTTCGGCCAAGAGGGAAAAGCGCCGCTTATCGACGAGATCTTCAATGAGCGCTTCATCGGGGAGGAGAAAGCGGTAAAACTCCGAGAGGTCTTTCCGATGCCGGGAGAAGGCGAGAATCGGCTTGTCGTTGTCGGTCAAAAGGACCGGTTTCTCCTTAAATTTTCGCCCTACTTGGAGCAGCTTCTCGACAAACGCCGGCGACGCATAGGAGGGGAAAACCATGGCCTCATCGACATAGCGGGAGGCATAAGCCGCCCGGTACGCATCGGTTCCGGCTGCGATCACCTTTATCCCGGCCTCGCCGAGGCTCCGGACCAGACCGATTTCTCCGAAAACAAGCGCTGTAGAGATGCCTCCCATGTTTGCCCCTCCCTTTTGATTTCCTCCCTAGAGCGGACACGCCAGCTAACATTCTGTATACCTTATTAATAATGGCCGTTGCAATCACTTTTTATTCCGAAACAGTAGCAAACCGTTCAAACCATGGAAGGGGCAGAACTTATAAATTTGGATCAAAAATGATATGATCAGGCGCGGAGATCGGTTGATGAAGAGATCCCTTTTCGTTTTTATTTTCGGTTTTTTGCTCCTTCTCCCGACGCACGGTCTTCATGCCGAGGAGATGATCCAAATCCCGGCCGGCCCTTTTCTTTTCGGAGAGGGCGCTGCGTCCGGCGGAACCGATCGCGAGAGGGCGATCGATGCCTTCTTTATCGACCGGGTCGAAGTGAGCAATCGGGATTTTCAAAAACGCTTCCCGGCGCACACCTATCCGAGCGGGGCCGACGACCATCCGGTGAGCTCCGTCAGCTGGGAGGAGGCAACTGCGTATTGTCGACAATTAGAGAAACGCCTTCCGACCGAAGCGGAGTGGGAAAAGGCGGCCAGCGGGACCGACGGGCGGATCTATCCCTGGGGGAACACGCCGCTCCGGACGGCGGCGCATCCGTCGATCTCCGGCATGATCAAAAGGAAGGTCGGGTTCAATTACAAAGACCGCTCTCCATACGGCGTGTTGGAGATGGCCTCCTCGGTTTGGGAGTGGACGGCGGGAGAGGAAGGTGGAAAGAAGGTGGCGCACGGCGGGCTCTGGAACCTTCACCTCGACTATGAATACAGCAAGGTATTCGATCGGATCATCATTGATCCGGAAAACCGTTATATCTTTTTGGGATTCCGATGCGCGCGCTGAGGCCGTTTGGCCGAAGAGCTTTTCTCAAGAAGGCCCTGCTCGGCACGGCCGGCTTTGTACTCTCGCTCGTCACCTCACGCGGACGGGCCGAGGCGATCACCTTCTGGAGCAACTCCGACTATGTCGGCAAAACCCGCGAGGGGGAGTATAAAGACTTCTATATCCAGTATTATAAATCGTTCAAGCGGATCGACGGGGCGGCGTGGCGGCTGAAGGTCGGCGGGCGCTGCGAAGCGCCCCAGACGCTCACCCTTGGAGAAGTCAAAGCGTTACCGGGAACATCGCAGGTCTCGCGGATCAAATGTGTGGAGTGCTGGTCGAACAAAGCCGAATGGAGCGGGTTTCATCTGTCGGAGCTGGAAAAGCTCGCTCACCCCGGGCCCGAAGCGGTCGGCATTCTCTTCCGCTGCGGCGACGGCTACACCGAATACCTCTCGCGCGCAGAGCTTCTTCAGGAGCGGGTCCTCCTCGTCCACACCATGAACGGCCGGCCGCTCTCCGACGAGCACGGCTTTCCACTCCGGCTCATCATCCCTTTTAAATACGGCTACAAAAGCGCCAAGGCGATCCTCGGGATGGAATATGTCGACACCCCGAAGAAAGGGACCTGGAGCGAGATCGGACCGTATTCGGTCGACGGGACCATTCTCCCCGGCGAGGATCATCCCTTAGACCGCGGGAAGGTGAAGCGAAGAATCGATGGCGGAGAAATTTTCGATTAGCAGATGAAGCGTGCACCACGGCACAAGAAGCAGCCGGAGGTGGGGTCGAGGAGCGCGGCAAGTGGAATCCGATGTCTGGAGGAGATCAAGCCGCTGAGAGGCTGGCTTGATCTCCAAAGACGCTTTTGAATTTTCATTTTTATTGAACTGCCTCGGTTTGTTGGTTCACCTTCTCGATCAGGTTGATTCGAATCCCCTCAGGCCCGGCATCGAGCGCGCGCCATTCAGGATTGGCCTGACCCGAAATACGATGCTCTTCCGCGGGCCGGGGCGGTGCCACCGCCGTCAACATCCAGGCCCAGAGAAAATTGACAAAAGCCAAAACAATCATAATTGGAAAGGCATAATGTAAAAACTGCTCATTCATTCTCTCTTTCTCCTTATTTATTGGTTTTTAATGCTCTCTTCATGAGAGGGCGGAGTTCTTCGCCACGACTATAATACCATCCCTTCGCCGTTTCGGTATTCAACCGGCGTAAATTTTTCGTTAAATCTTCTGCTTCAACTTCATCGATTCAACCCTCAAATTATTCCCATAATGGTTCTTTCGTTGCGTTATTCAGCGCGCGCGCTCTATAAAAGTGAGTATGACCCCCGGCGATAGAAATAAAGCAAACAAGAAAAAGACGCCACGGCGCACGGCCAGGCCTTTGAAAAAACCTCCAAAAGATCGGTCTGACTCCACCACTCCGTTGGAGAAGGAGCGCCGCGCGTGTACGCAAGCGGAGCAGGCCGAGCAACGCTATCGCGACATCGTCGAGGGGTTGGACAGCACGATGGTCTGGGAGATGGGGGCGGAGAGCTTCCAATTTACCTTCGTCAGTCGACGAGCGGAGCTCTTGCTCGGCTATCCGCTCCAGGAGTGGTACACCGATCCAAAATTTTGGCAAGACAAGCTCCATCCGGAAGACTGCCAACGGGTCCTCGGCCTATTTGAAAACGCCCTGGAAGAGGGAACCGACCAGCGGTGTGACCATCGGATGATCGCGGCGGACGGCCGGACCGTCTGGTTTCATACCGGCATCCGCCCCATCCGTGAAATAGGGGGAACGGCGATGTTCCGCGGCCTCTCGGTCGACATGACCGCGCAAAGGGAGGCGGCCGAAGCGATTAAGCGATCTCAAGAGCGATATCACGCCCTGGTCAATTCGATTGAAGGAATCGTTTGGGAAGCGGAAGCCGAGACATTCCGCTTCCGCTTCGTCAGTAAGCAGGCGGAGCGGCTCTTGGGCTACCCGGTCGACCTCTGGCTGGACGATCCCAATTTTTGGAAAGATCATATTTTCCCCGACGATTTGGAAAACGCAATCTCCCAGTGGGAAAAGGGGGTCTCTGAAAAAACAGGGGTTGATTTGGAATATCGAATGATCGCGGCCGACGGACGGACGACCTGGATTCGAAATCTCGCCAGCCTCTTGGAGGAAGGGGATCAGCCCGTTTGCCTGCGGGGATTAATGGTCGATATCTCGGAGCGGGTCCGGGTGGAGAGGTGCTGAAGCAGAAAACAGAGGAGGCCGAAGCGGCAAGCCGCGTCAAATCCGAATTTCTGTCGATGGCCTCCCACGAAATCAGAACGCCGCTCAATGCGATCATCGGCTACGCCTCACTTTTGAAGGGGGGAAAGATCGCCGCTGTCTCTTTGAAGGCGCACCGCGCGCGCTTCCACGGTCGAACCATTGAGGAGGCAATATCATGGAGGCGAGCCCGACTTCAAAGAATTGCTCGCATTGTTCAACACATCATGTTGATTACCTCATTGTTGACGCGTATGCACTTGCTTATCATGGCGTTCCACTTTAAGGCGGTCCTGTTCACTTACATCGGCGGGCGAATGTGGAGAATCAATACCGGACGGTCGACCTGTGACAGCACCTGGTTGGTGATGCTGTTGGTCATGAAGGCTTCGCGGAGGTTGCCGACGCGGGTGCCGAGGATCAACAGATCATGGTTCCCCTCCACCGCCTCATGTAAAATCATGCCGACAATTTCTCCCTCCCCCATCTTCATCTCCACCGGCAGGCCGAGGCTCTGCAGAATTCGCATGACATCCTGAAGATAACGGGTCACATCTTTCTCATCTTTCCCTTCGTTGTCGGAATGAACATGAAAGAGGGTAACGGCGGCGCCGGTGCTCCGAGCGATCCTCCCGATGAACCGGACATCCGACTTGCGAACCCGCTCCCCGGCGATACAGATCAGGATCTTTTTGATCTCCTGAAAAGGGGTCGGCGTGATCAGCGCCGGGGTTGGTGAATTGACCGAGACCCGCGCGGCGGTCGATCCGAGAAATCGGCTTGGCGCGTGGCGGCCGCGCGTTCCCAGAATAACCAAGTCGTAGCGGTTCTGCTCCGTCTCGTTGAGAATCTCCTCGGCGGGATGCCCCCGACGGTAGGCGGTCGTCACCTCCTGCAGCTCCTTCTGGACCCGCTGATTGGCCTGGGTCAGCCCCTCCCGCGCCTTCGTCTCCTCGAGAAAACGCTCCGCCACCCCGACAATCGTCAATGCCCCTTGCGTTTTCTTCGCCAAATAGACGGCGAAGTGCAGCGCATACTCGCCATGCTCCGACCCATCGATCGCCACCAAAATACGCAGCCCTTGATAAGGGAGAATGTGAAAAGCGCGGACCCCCACGACCACCTTCTCCCCCGGTTGGTTGGGACAGCCGCTCTGGCTCTGGCCCAGGCCCATCTGGACAAACAGCGAGGTCGGGTCGTTGTCGCCGAAGCCGCCGGTGATGGAGCGGACGATTCCCGGAACGTGCACCGTCATTCGATAATGGGCGCCGACAAAGAGACACTCGCGGACCTCCCCCTCTCCCAAAAAGGAGCCCCGAATCTCGTCCCGCTGGGTCGCCAATTCGAACTCTTCCGGCCGGATCAACACCTGGACCCGCTCCCCTTTGTCGGGAGGGGCCATCCCCTCCGGCAGGGGGAGAAAGGCCGATCCAATTTGGATATTCCGCTCCTGCATCACACCTGTGAAAAAATTCGAGGCGCCGAGAAATTGGGCGACATATTCCGATTTGGGACGCTTGTAGACCTCGGTCGGGGCGCCGAGGGCGAGGAGCTTTCCACGGTCCATGATCCCGATCCGATCGCCAAGCTCGAACGCGTCGGTCTGATCGTGCGTCACCAGCACCGTTGTCACGCCGAGCTGCCGCTGGATCTGCTTGAAGCTTTGTCGAAGCTGTACCCTCGTTTTCAGATCGAGCGCACCGAACGGCTCGTCTAACAACAGCACCTGGGGCTCATAGGCGAGCGCCCGTGCCACCGCCACCCGCTGCTGCTGGCCTCCGGAGAGCTGCGAGGGGAAACGGCCGCCGAAACCGGGCAGCCCGATCAGATCGAGCAGGTGCCGGATCTTCTCGTCGCGGCTTTTCTTGGGGATCCGCCGCAAGCGAAGCCCGAAGCCGATATTCTCGGCGATCGTCATGTGGCGGAAGAGGGAATAATTTTGAAAGACGAAGCCGACGTTCCGCTCCTGCGGGGTCATATCATTGACCATTGTCCCCTGCAGGAAGATCTCCCCGCGATCGGGGTGGACCAGCCCTGCGATCATTCTCAGCAGCGTCGTCTTGCCGCTGCCGCTGGCGCCGAGCAGGACAAAGAGCTCGCCGGGAAAGATCTCCAGCGTGACATTTTCGACGATTGTCTGCTCCCCATATTTTTTGAGGATATCTTTAAGGGTGATCGACATCGCTTCCCTTCGCGCTTCCCTTCGATTGATAAAACGGTTCGACCCTCAAGCCGCGGACCGGAGGCTTCATCCATTCTCCTCCGACGCCTCCACCTCCGTCACCCGGAGGAGGATAAAAAAGATCACGAACGAGAAAATCGCGAGGACCGCCGCCACCGCGTTGGCCGCTTCGATATTTCCCGCCTCGAATTGGGAAAAGATATAGAGCGGCGCCGTCTGGGTCCGAAGCCGCAGATTTCCGGAGACCATCACCGTCGCCCCGAACTCCCCCAGCGAGTGGGCGAAGGTCAAAAGGGTGCCGGTAAAAAGCGCCCCCTTTAAGGAAGGGAGGATTACATACCAGAAGGTCTTCAACCGGCCTGCCCCCATTGTGTAAGCGGCCTCTTCGTAAGTCACCTCCAGCTCATCCAACACCGGCTTCACCGCCCCGAGCATGTAGGGAAAGGTGACAAAGACATGCGCCATTAAGATGCCGGCGATCGCAAACATCGGCCGGAAGCCCAACGGATCGAGGTAGCGCCCGACGATGCCGATCGGTCCCCAGAGAAGGAGCAGCGACGTTCCGACCACGACGGTCGGGATCGCAACCGGAAGATTGATTAAAATCCCGAGCGGCCGCTTCGCCGGGAAGCGATAGTTGGCAAAGATATAAGCGGTCAGTGTCCCCAAGACCGAGTTCACCAAACTCGTCACCAAGGCGGTGAAGAGACTCAGTCGAAGGGCGAACTGCGCCCCCTCGCCGGAGAGGGCGTGAATGAACCGGCCGAGCCCGTCGCGGGTGGCGAAGAGGAAAATAGCGCCGATCGGCATGATCAACAGCGGAAACAAGACGAAAAAGAGCGCCGAGATAATCAGCCCGCGCCAGGGGAAACGGACACGAACGCGAGCCCCGCGCGAGGTATCGGCATCGATCATCGGTGTACCTCCTCCAGAATCTCTTTCCGCCAAAGCCCCTCGACAATCTCGGAATAAGCCCGATTCCATCCCCCCAGATCGGCAACGGTAAAGGGGGACGCCACTCTGGAAAAATAGTGGTTCTCCTCATTCAGCCGATCGTCGGTGACCGAGCGGAAACCGTATTTCACGAAAATCCGCTGCGCCTCCTCGGTCCAGAGAAAATCGAGAAACGCCCGAATCAGACGCCCTTTCGCCGGGGTCACGTTTCGGTCGATGACCACCGCCGGGTGCTCGCTGTAGATCGTCCGCTCCGGCACCGCCAGCCCATATTTGAATCGGCCCCGCAAGAGATCTTTGACCGCCTCTTGTTCATAGGTAATCAAGACATCGCCGAACCCCATTTCGAATTGGGTCCGGGCCGCCCGGGCCGACGCGCCGAGGACGATGACATTTTTCCAGAGATCGACCATCCCATCGTGCGCCGAGGTGCGGTCTCCCCCCGCAGGGAGGGCAAACGCGCCATATTCCGCCAACAGCGCCCAGAGCGCCCCGCCCGACGTCTGCGGATCGGGGTGGACGATCCCGATCCCCGGGCGCCGGAGGTCGTCGAAACTTTGCAGCCCCTTTGGATTTCCCGGCCGGACAATCAGAACAATCGGGGTCCGATTGACGATCCCTTGGTGGGGCTCGGCGGTCCAATCGCTCCGGATCAACCCCGCTTCTTTCAGCCGGTAGGCATCCAGGGTGTGAGCGAAGATGGCCACGTCGGCCGGCGCGCCGAACCGGATCTGGTTCATCACCGTTCCCGAGCCTGAGAAGGAGGTGTAGAAGCGGATCGGCTCTCCGGTCTCTTGCTTCCACTTTGCCTGGAAAGCCGGAAGGATACCTGACGACATCACCTCTTCCAAAATGCTGAATCCATAGAGGACGAGGGTCTGAGACCCCCCTCCCACTTCGGACATAAAAACGGGCGCGGTGTAGAGCACCATCAAGACAAGCGCGCCGATCAGAATGGCTTTAGAAGGGGTCAAAAATCATTCTCCTGAGTGACATGACTTCCCGATGAGGCCGGGGTTGGAGGGGACAAGGAGCTGCGTTTCGATCGATTGCAGGGAACATCGATAGGGGCGGCCGCTTGAACGCTGTGAGATCCTAAGCTCATTATACAAAGAGTGGCTAAATCACCGCAAGATGGAAGAAGAGACCCCCTTGCTTCGCCTGAAAGGGGGTTGACAAAAAGAGCGGCGATAAAGGAAGGTGGAACGGAGGGTTCGTTTTGAAATCGATTGACTCTGCTTGAAATTTCGAATATACAAAGACCGGACCGGGGAAACATTTGTCTTTCCCAGGACCGACCGAGGCTCCTTATCATGACCGATGAGTCAAAAGAAAAAGGATTTTGGTATACGCTCCCCGGCATTCTCACCGCCGCCGCCGGGGTCCTGACCGCGACGGCCGGCCTGGTGGCCGCCCTGAACCAAGCCGGTTTTCTCGAGCGGACCGAGAAACCGACTCCTCAGACGGCGCTCGAAACCGCCAAACCGGCGGCGCCCCCCTCGGAAAACCCTCCGGCCCCCTCCTTGAAACAGGGTGGGGATCTGCAGGCCGGCGCCGGGTCCGCCTCCTCTCAAACCAATCGATCAAAAAAAGAACTCCCCGCCGCGGAGAAAACGAATCTGCTGGCGCCTCAGAATGGGGGAAAGCTGGTGGCGGCGGCCGGTGAGTCATGGCGCGCGACCGCCGATGGCGACGAAACAAGCTATTGTTTCTGCAACATCAAAGAAGAGGCGGTCTATGGATTCAAGGACAACCACGCAGCCCTTTTCGATCAGTTCGGCATCTACATCAGCAAGACCGATCCCGGCAATGTAAAGGAGTTCGAGCTGCTGAGCGGAAACGACTCCCCCACCGGCACATTTAAATCGATCGGAAAATTTCAGACGCAGAACCTCAAGCTCTTCGAGCATCCTTACCAAGAATTTCACTTTCCGGAGGTGAAAGCGAAGTACCTCAAGCTCCGCC
Source organism: Candidatus Manganitrophaceae bacterium (assembly GCA_016200325.1). Classification (NCBI taxonomy): domain Bacteria; kingdom Pseudomonadati; phylum Nitrospirota; class Nitrospiria; order Candidatus Troglogloeales; family Candidatus Manganitrophaceae; species Candidatus Manganitrophaceae bacterium. The sequence continues at coordinate 121,286 of JACQEZ010000001.1, read as the reverse complement.
TCTTGTCCACCTGGGGCTCCAATGATCGGATCTATCTTTTGGAGGTCGCGCTCCTCGGACGGCTGGAGGGATCCTAAAGCGACGCGGCCGTCCCTTTTCTGCCACCCCCTGGAAAAGGCGCTCTCCCTCTGGCAAGATAAGGGAGAGACCACGCTTAAATGAAAGGAATGCGCGATGGCTACGAATCAGGGCGATACACCCGGAAGAGAAAACGCCACCCTCGGCGGCGGCTGCTTCTGGTGTCTTGAAGCGGTTTTTGCCGATTTGAAGGGGGTCGAAAAAGTGGTGTCGGGTTACACCGGCGGAGCGATCGACCACCCGACCTATCGCCAGGTCTGCAGCGGCACGACGGGACATGCCGAGGTGGTTCAGGTGACGTTCGATCCGAAGACGATCTCTTTCCGTGAGCTCCTCGAGATCTACTTTACGATCCACGACCCGACGACGTTAAACCGCCAGGGGGCCGATGAGGGGACGCAGTACCGCTCCGCCGTTTTTTATGAGACCCCCGAGCAAAAAGCGACGGCCGAGCAGGTGATCAAAGAACTCACCGCGAAGGGGATTTGGAGCGCGCCGATCGTCACCGAGGTGACGCCGCTTGAGAAACTCTACCCTGCGGAAGAGTATCACCAAGAGTATTACAAGAACAACGCCGACCAGCCCTACTGCCGGGTGGTGATCGAGCCGAAGGTGGCGAAGGTCCGCAAACAGTATCTGGAGAAGCTGAAAAAATAGCAGTCACCCATCGGCGTTTTTTGCAAAGGCCATCAACCGCTCCTTAATCCGGTCGCGGGCCGTCCGAAAGGCCTGTCGTGCTGCTTCTTCCGTCTCTCCGATGGAAACCGGGTCCGGAATCGGCCAATGAAGCCGTTGGGCCTTCTGAGACGGAACGACCGGACAGATCTCTTCGGCACAGAGGGTGATGACATAATCAAGCGCAGCGAGGAAGGCCGGCGGAAGCGCATCGATTGACTTCGGACGATGCGCAGAAAGGTCGATCCCAACCTCCTTCATGACCTCGATCGCATCGGGTTGAACCTTTTCACCCGGCTGCGAGCCGGCGCTCCGAATCTCGGCCCGCACTCTAAAGATTTCTTTCGCGAGCCCTTCCGCCATCTGACTCCGCGCCGAGTTACCGACGCAGAGAAAGAGGATCTTCATCTCAGCAACACCCCTTCGCATTTTTAGATTCGGGATAGCAGCGCACCCACTCATAGGTCAGTGCTGCGGCGGTGGTTCCAACCGCCGGCCCGACGATATAAATCCAGAGCACGTCCAATCGATGCTCGAATAGAGCGGGAGCCAGCGACCGGGCGGGATTCATCGAGGCGCCGGTCAGCGGCCCGCCCACATAGGCGCACACTGTGACGATGCCTCCGATCGCAACACCCGCCATCGTTCCCTCCGATCGAGAATCGGTCGCCACCGCGATGATGACGAACATCAGAAAAAAAGAGAGGACCCACTCCATCCCCAATGACGGAAGCGTCCCGAGCCGGGGCACGGTCGCGCCATAAAGGGCTCCAACCGGCAGGAGTGCGTCCAGCAGGGAAGAGGCGAGAACCGCTCCGACGATCTGCGCCAACCAGTAGGCCGGCACCTCGGCGATCGGAAAATGCCTTGCGACCGAGAAAGCGAGGGTGACCGCCGGATTAAAATGGGCCCCGCTGATATGGCCGACCGCGTAGATCATGCAGGCGACGACCAGCCCGAAGACGACCGGAACCGCGGAAGGGAGAAGCGCGCCCGGCATTCGCTCAATCACCATCAGACTCCCGCAGCCGGCGAAGACCAAGGCAAACGTTCCGATCAATTCGGCGAGCGCTTTCCGACCTAGCTGCAACAGGCGGCCTGCTCCATTTTCTCGGTGACGGGAAGTTGCTCATGGACATAAAAGACCTCCCATTCGTTGCCGTCGGGATCGGTAAACCAAACCTTGTCCTGGCGGGCGAAACAACACTTCGTGTCGCTCTCGACGAGCCTCACTAACCCTTTTTCAGTGAGCTCTTTCTGCCATTTCATCACGTCATCGGGCGAACTTACCTCAATCCCAAAATGAGAAACCCGGCTGATCGCCCCTTCTCCCGACTGCATGGAAAAATTCAGCGGCGGATCATTCAAATCAAACTTCGCATAGCTTGACGTCTGTTTTTGCGGCTTCATACCAAAGACCTTCTCATAAAAAAGGACCGAATCCGGGACATTCTTAACGTTTATGGACAGATGAATACGCATTGCGTTCTCCTCCTTTTATTCGCACTTCCAGCCCGGCTCAAAGCAGTTCAAAATCTCGCAATGAGCGATCGCCTTCTTCCCTTCACCACAGGCGACGGAAAGGCGCTCAAGAGACTTTTTCATTTTCTTCAGGTCGCGGATCTTCTCCTCCACCTCCTTCATCTTGGCCTCGGTTTGATCTTTTATATCCGCACACGTCGATCGTGGATCGGCGTTCAATTCGAGAAGGACTTTAATCTCCTTGAGCGTAAATCCGAGATCTTGCGCCCGCTTGATGAAGCGGATCCGCTGCGCATCCGCCTCGGAGTATTTTCTAAATCCCTCTTTAACGGCAGGTTGCTTGATGAGTCCCCGTCGTTCATAGAAGCGGACCGTCTCGACGCCGACACCCGATAACCGAGCTAATTTTCCGATCGTGAACGGCTCCATAAGAAAGAGAGTACACCCTGTACCTAGGTACGGAGTCAAGAAAAATTTCGAGAGGGTCGCCACAAAAAACGGGAAGGGTTGGTTGAGATTGCAGGGAAGGCGAAAATTATTTAAAGAAGGTTCGATTCTGTCGTCAGCCGGGCGGCTGATTTTTTTCCTGTTTCGGCGCGGGTGCGGCGGCAGGTGGCGGGGGCGCCGCTTCGGCGGCTTTGATCGATTCGGCCGCCTGCCGAAGCCGCTCGGTGTCTTCTTTGTTGACCAAGAACGGACCCGGCTGGTTATAGCTCTGAGCGTACAGCGCGCTTCCCTCGGCGCGGCCGAGGGCAACCTCGCCCAACAGCTTTCCTTCTTTCCCCTTGAGCTGAATTGACCATTCCGGATCGGTTAAACCGACCTTCGCCGCGGTCGGCGGCGGCGCGTCGATAAAACGGGCGACCCGAAGGTCGGCCAGCTCGGAGAGGAGTCCATTGACCTTCTCCGGATCGGACACCTTCTTCGCCGGGGTCCCTTGGATCGACCAGCTCCCCTCTTTTTTCTCCAGCAGCAATGCCCCGCCTTTTTTCCGGATAGAGATCTGCTCGACCGACACCGGGCCGGAGAGATCGACGACCCGTTTGTCCCGGTAGGTCGCCGCCGGCTCCTCGATCGCCTTTAAGGTTTGCGCAGAAAACTTGTAGATCGGAGCAAACGGGGTCGTCACCGCATAAACCGTCTCAGGCTCGGAGGAAAGTCTGTAAAAGCGGGCCTCCCGCTCCACCTCGGCGACCCCAAGTCGAACCTTCAAGATCGGCGGGCCGAATGCTTTCATCCGTTCCGCTTTTCGATCATCGATGAACTCCTCACCGCGAAGACTGGAGAGGCTGCCGAGGAGATTCGAGACCTCGGTCGGATCGGCCTTGGTCTGGATCGGCTTCTTGATCTGCCAGCCCTCCCCTTCTCGGGCGATTTCGATCTGCTGGCGGGGCGATTCAATCTGCACCCGCTTTACGTCGGTTGAGGCGAAGTGGAGGACCTCCTGCTGCCGCCAGCCCCGGAGATCTTTGTTCAGCGACTTCTTAATCGCGGCGGGGACCAGATAGACCGGGGTGCCCGCTCCCTTTCGGACGTAGACTTCGCTCCCGGTGAGGTTCTCGCTTCCGACCTCGAGGATCTCGGTGTCGACCCGGTTCAACGTGACGATGACGGAGTAAACCGGGGGGTCGAGGCCGAACTCCTTCAGCGCCTCCGGCTTTTCCTCGACCACCCGGCCGGCTTCGAGCCGTTCGAGCTGCGAGGCGAGCATCGAGGCGGCGGCATCGTTTGCGATCGTTTCGACCGGACGGGTGATACGCCATGGATCTTCGGGATGGTCGGGGTCATGAAGAAACTCGATCGTCTCGCCGTTGGCATTCTTAATGGTCAGGTTGGTGATGGACGCCGGGGTAAAAGAATAGAGGCGCTTTTGTTGGATCTCCGCCTCCTGTTTTTTCCGGTCGCTGGGGATCTCGATGTAGTAGAGATAGCCGCCCAGGATCAGAAGGAGGAGAGAGAGGACGATGGTGGCCTTAAACCTCACAGCCGGCGCCTCCTCCGCCACACCGTCAGGCCGATCGAAAAAATCACCAAAGGAACGATTAATACGGAGCTGTAGAAATTAAACCGATGCTGCTGGTTGCTCAGCAGCAGGGTGCCGTTCTGCGCCTCTTGCGAGCGGATGGAGACGAGGTCCCCCTCCTCCGCGAGCCAGCTGACGACGTTCTGAAACAGATCGCCGTTGCCGGCCGATCGGACGACGCCGTTGGTGGCGAAGTCGGCATCTCCGATGACGACGAGCCGCATCTTCTTCGGATCGGGCTTTCCGGCCTCCGCGGCGGCGGGGGCCGGCTCGTCTTTATAGCGGATCACCCCCCCGAAGATGATCGGGCCCGGCTTGTCGCGGCTCGGATCGATGTTCAGATCCCCCTCGACCCTTTTCGTCAGCCAGGTTCCCGGCGCCGATTTCAAGAGCGGCTCAAAGCGGAGGGTCCCCTCTGTAGCGGGATCGAAATTGACCGAGCGGGAGAGGGGGAAAAAGGTGCCGAGGTTAAATCGGTCGGTCACCGGGTGCGGCGGATAGCTGCCGGGGTTGACGATCGGAACGACCGCGCTCAAGCTCGATCCGGGATCGAGGATCAGGTCATTCTCCAGCTTCACCCCCCACTTGGCAAGGAGCGGCTCCAGATCGGTTTTCACCAGCGGGTCGACCAGGGCAAAGAGCCGGCCGCCGCGCGCGAGATACTCATCGAGCGCTTTCTTCTCCTCTTCGATGAACGGACGCTGCGGCCCGCCGATCACGACGACCGCGGCATCGTCCGGAACCTTCTTCTCGGAGAGCAGGAGGAGTTTTTTGACGGCGAAGCCCTCTTTCTCCAACGAATCTTTCAAGAAAGAAAAGCCGTTCCGCTCCAAATCGTCGAGGCTGTGCTCGCCGTGCCCTTCGACGAAATAGAAGCTCTTCTTCGACGCGCGGCTGATCCGAATGAGCGCCCCCGTCACCTCCTGCTCGGAGACGGTCCGGAGCGTCGCCTTCTGCCCCCCCGACTCCAGGACGATCGTGTCGTATTCGGTAATCCCATACTGCTTGGCGACCGTCGGCTTCTTGTCGGGATCGACGATCTCAAATTTGATCTTGTCGGTCTCATACCGGTAATTTTCAAAGAGGTCTTTCGCCTGCCCCTTGACATTGCTCCGCTCCGGGAAAAAGCCGATTACCTTCACCTCATTCTTGAGGTTCTTGAGGACGCTGACCGTCTGAGGGGAGATGGAGAAGGCGCCGCTTCCGGAGAGGTCGTACCGGAGCGGATGCCGCGCCAGGATAAAGTTGATAATAGACAGGATGGCGATGAAGATCGCAATCATGAGAAAACTGTTCACCCCGAATTTGGTCGACCGACGGGTTGAGATGTCTTTCACCATTTCGAAGTGGGTGACCAAAAAGAGGGTAAGGAGAAGCAGCGCCGTCCCCTCGAGCGCCGTGGTTACCCAGAGCGGTGCTCCCCAGATCAGATAATGAAAGAGACCGGCCAGTCCGCAACCCACCCCCGCCACACCGGAAAGAATGCTGAACGTCTGTTTCAAACGCATTTTAAAACCTCAATAGAAGCGATCCGCTCTCTGCCGTCCGGGGTCAGCTTAAACCCTTTTAAGATTTGCTGAACGCTGCGTACGGACGGCGGATCGCCATTTATCTCACTTCCATCGCTGCGATTCGACCACACGATGGGTGAGGAACAGCCCCAAGACCGTCAGGGAGATAAAATAGGTCAGGTCGCGCGTGTTGATCAACCCTTTTACGAAGTTGGCAAGGTGTTCGATCAGGGAGAGATAGCTGAACAGCTCTCCGACCGGGGAGTCGGCCGCCGTCTGCGCGGTCAGGCCGATTAACCAGAAGCCGATCAAAATCCCAAATGAAATCACGGCAGCGACGATCTGATTCTCCGTCAATGAGGAGGCAAAGAGCCCCATCGAGAGAAAAACCCCTCCCATTAACAACAGCCCCAGGTAGCTCGCGGCGAGCGGCTTCCAGGCGACATGGGTAAAGCTGGTCATCATCACCGGCAGGTGCATCGTTAAGAGCAACAGCAGCGCATAAACCACCCAGGCGGCTAAAAATTTCCCGAGGACGATCTCGGTGATCGTCAGCGGCGAGGTCATCAACAGCTCCGAGGTCCGCCCCTTCTTCTCCTCCGCGAAAAGCCGCATCGTCAGCAACGGCATGATCAACAACAGAATAATGCTCATGCTGAAGAAGATCGGCTGAAAGAGCGCCTCATGAAGATTGAATTGCGGGAGATTTCCCTGCGAGCGCATGATCTGCATCGAGATGCTCGAAACGGCGAAGACCTGGCTCTGGAAGAGGTAGTCGGTAATAATCAGAAAAACCGTCGCCAACACATAGGCGATCGGCGAGATGAAATAGAGCTTCAGCTCCTTTTCGGCGAGGATCCAAATATTTCTCATAGAACCACCCCTTCCGTCGGCGCCGGTGCGGCCACTGCTTCGACCCCCTTCTCTTCGGTCGTCAACTGGAGGAAGACCTCTTCGAGGCTGACGGTCAACGGCTTCATTTCAAGCAGGCCCCATCCGCTCTCCACCACCCGCCGCGCCAGCTCCTCGCGGACATCGCGGCCGAGCTCCACCTCCACGATAAACGCCCCCTCACCGTCGCTCGCCGGCTGCGGAAGAAGATGATGAACCCCGGCGATCGACAAAATCTGCTCCGGATTGACCGACTCGCCGCGGCGAACCCGCACCGAGATCTTCTCCGACTTGCGCACCTGCGCCGAAAGGCGCTCTTGGGAGTCGACGGCGACGATCCGTCCGCGGTTGATGATGACCACCTTCTGGCAAACGGCGGTCGCTTCGGGGAGGATGTGGGTGGAGAGAACAATCGTATGCTCGCCGCCGAGGTTCTTGATCAGCTCGCGTATTTCGATGATCTGCTTCGGATCGAGTCCGACGGTCGGCTCATCGAGAATCAAGACGTCCGGGTTGTGGATCATCGCCTGCGCCAGGCCGACCCGCTGCCGGTAGCCGCGGGAGAGGTTCCCGATCAGCCGATTCGCCACATCGCCGATGTTGCACTTCTCCAGCGCCGACGCCAGCGCCGCTTTCACCCGGACGGTCGGCACCCCTTTTATTTTTGCAACAAAGCGCAGATATTCCGATACCGTCAGCTCCGGATAGACCGGCGGATTTTCCGGAAGGTAGCCGATCCGCCGCTTCACCTCCATCGGCGACTCGAAAATATCAAAACCGGCCACCCGGGCCGTTCCGCTCGTCGCCGGCATAAAACAGGTGAGAATCCGCATGGTCGTCGTCTTCCCGGCGCCGTTCGGCCCCAAAAAAGCGAGGATCTCCCCTTTGGGGACGCTGAAGCTGACGTCATCGATTGCAACAACCTCTCCGTATCGCTTCCCTAAATGCATGACCTCGATCATATTGCCATAAACCCTTTCATTGACCTTTGCGTAAACCAGCAACCGTGTAAGTTATAACAATCGATTTTCAGTGTCAAGGGGCCGGGCTGAGGGAAGAATTTCTTTACCTCGGCGGAGGTCGGTTTGGACATCCGGAGGCGCTCGGTTCGGGAGCGGGGTTCCCACCCCACACGGCTCCCTTTGGTGTCAGGGTGCGGTCCACCGGCCTGGCAAGGGTCGGTTTTCATCGTAATACGTGTGTAATACGTGCGTAATACGTGATTGATATCAATCCCGAGATTTGATACCTTTAAAAGACTGCCGCCAGCGCCTGGGATCCCTTCCGGATACCCTCTGCCGTGGAAGCGAATCAGAGCGTTCCTCCCCGGAGCACCATCTATTTTTCTGATTGTTAGGGAGTGCTCAGGTCTCGGCCGGCACGGACAAGACCTTGGACTTCGGTTCGAAACTGCCAAGATAAGACGTCGGGATCGGATTAGAATAACGTAGAATGCTGCGCTTTCAAGATCGATCGATCAAATCGAAGCTGATGTTGCTGACGTTGTTGACCAGCAGCATCGTATTGATCTTGGCCGGCGCCGCGTCGATCACCTACCATCTCGTCAAAGTCCGTGAAAACCTCACCTACAATCTCTCCACCCTGGCCGCGGTCCTCGGCACCAACAGCACCGCCGCGCTGACATTTAACGATCCCAAAGCGGGAGAAGAGACCTTATCAGCATTGGCGGCCTACCCCCACGTGATCGCGGCGGCCATTTATACGAAAGACAGTCAGCTCTTTTCGACCTATGTGGCGGATCCGGTCACCGAGTTTAAACCACCTCCGCTCGAAGCGGACGGCGCCCGCTTTGATCGAAACTCACTCACCCTCTTTCGCTCCATTTTTCTCGGCAATGAAAAAATCGGCACCGTCTACATCCAGTCGGACCTGACCGATGTCTACTCGGCGCTGAAGCAATCGATCGCCGTCACCACCCTCCTCATTGTCGCCGCCTCCCTGGTGGCGCTCCTCCTCGCCTCTCGCTTTCAACGGGTGATCTCCCAGCCGATTTTTCATCTGGTCCGGACGGCGAAAGCGATTTCGGAGGAGAGAGACTATACCATTCGCGCAACAAAGCAGGGCCAAGACGAGCTGGGCCTCCTGGTGCAGGGGTTCAACGAGATGCTCGATGAGATCCAAAGCCGCGATGCGGCGCTGCGGGCAAGCGAGCTGCGGTTTCGGACCCTGACGAGCCATGCGCCGGTCGGCATTTTTCAGACCGATACGCAGGGCCACTGCCTCTTCGTCAACGAGCGCTGGTGCGAGATGGCGGGGATGAGGCCGGAGGAAGCTCAAGGAACCGGCTGGGCCCGCGCCCTCCACCCGGAGGATCGGGAGCGGGTCTTTCGTGAATGGTACGATGCGGCAAAAGAAGGAAAAGAGTTTGCCTCCGAATACCGCTTCCAGACCCCTTACGGTAAAGTGACCTGGATCTATGGCGGAGCGATTCCCCTGCGGAATGAGACCGGAGCGCCGGTCGGGTACATCGGCACCCTCACCGATATCACCGAACGAAAAGAGGGGGAAGAAAAATTAAAAGAGTCGGAAAATCGGTTTCGTCAGCTCGCCGAAAATATCCATCAGGTCTTTTGGATGTCCGATCCACACAAATCAGAAATGCTCTACATCAGTCCCGCTTATGAAAAAATCTGGGGCCGGAGTTGCGAGAGCCTCTATCAGGAGCCGAAATCGTTTGTCGAAGCGGTCCACCCTGAAGACCGGGAGGGGGTGATCGCTAATTTGGAAAGGCAGGCTCGGGGAGAAGGGAGCGATATCGTCTATCGCGTCATCCGTCCGGACCGGTCGGTTCGCTGGATTCGAGACCGCAGTTTTCCGATTAAAAACAAAGCGGGCGAGGTCTACCGGACCGCCGGGATCGCGGAAGATATCACCCAGCAGCGGGAAGCGGAAGAAGAGCTGAAGAAAAAAACGATCCAGGCGCTCGAGGCGAATCGGATCAAATCGGAGTTCGTTTCAAACGTCTCCCACGAGCTTCGCACCCCGCTGAATGCCATTATCGGATATAACGAGCTGCTGCTGGATGACATCTACGGCACGCCCCCCGAAAGCTATAAAGAGCCGCTGCAGGGGATCCAGAGAAACGCCCATGACCTTTTAAATCTGGTCAATGATGTCCTCGACCTCTCCCGGATCGAATCGGGAAAGATGACCGTCCGCCTCGGCCCCATCGACCTTCCGCTGCTGATGGAGGGGATCTTGTCCGGCATGCAACCGCTGTTCGAGAAAAAATCGCTTTTTGTGCAATTTAACAAGCCTGCGGTCTTTCCAACCATCCAATCCGACCCTGAAAAAATAAAACAGGTGGTCGTGAACTTCCTATCGAACGCGGTCAAGTTTTCCAAGCAAGGCGGGATCGTCCTTTCAACAAAGGATCTGCCGGAGAAGAACGGGGTCGAATTTTCAATTCAAGACACCGGCATCGGGATCAAGCCGGAAAACCTTTCCAAAATCTTCGAGGCATTTCATCAAGTCGATGCCAGCGCCACCCGGGAATTCGGGGGGGTCGGGCTCGGTCTGGCAATCGTGAAAGAACTGGTGCAGCTGCTCCAAGGAGAGATCCGGGTCGAGAGTGAATACGAAAAGGGATCGACCTTTACCGTCTTTCTGCCGTATCGATTTGAACGACGCAAAGAGAGCGTCGGATAAGAGACGCCCCGGAGTCGACACAGCGCCTCTCTTACCGTCGAATCTACGTCGGATTGCCGACGATCCGGGCAAGCTTCAACAGCTGAGAGCTTGGCTTTAAGCCGGCCTGTTCGACCGCAGCCACATTGATTGCAAAGCGGACCCGGTTCTGATCAACCAACAATTGGACCATTCCCCCCTCATCGGCAAACCGCCCCAGATCGCTGACGGTCAGGATCGGCGCACGGTCAAGCCGCTTTAAAATGTGGGAGACATTCGGACCTTCCGAATCGCTGATGAAGAGGATATTCGCGCCGGCGACCTCCTCGACTTTTGGGTATCGCTTCACTGCAATGGGTCGATCGTGGACCGTCTTCCCCGCCACCGCCTCATCAATCAAACTTCCGAAGGGATCCTGTCCCAAGATTCCGATCACGAAGGGCTGGCCTTCCGGAAGGGCCTCCGCTGGCCACTCGACGAATTTGGCAAAATTGTAGAGAAAAGCGGCCTTCACCTGATACTCGGAGAGAGAGACCGATTCGGCCCGAAACGAGAAAAGAAGCGTTCCGATAAAGATGAATAAGAAAAAAGCCCTCGCCAAAAACAACTCCGATCCGGTCGGGGCGGAGCACAATGCCCGACCGGCATGCCGCCTCGATTTTAAAATATTCGAAACTGCCGATTCGGTTGACGCAAAAACCGCTGCGGAAGCTGAGAAACACTCTCGGTACGAATTAAAAGACAATCGTATCCTCGCTTAGTCTATTTTTCAAGGAAAAATCTCTCCCCTGAGAACTCACTGAGCACCGATGCGAGCGTTTAGGGGTAGGCCCGCGGGGAGGTTAAAAGCGGCGAGTTATTTTCGTTGATCCGTTTAAGACAGGAACGTCGAATGGGTTCCAAAAAAAGAGATGGTTGAAACGATTTTTGTTGAGGTGACTCAGGAAAGTGGCAGGAAATTCTGAGAGGGTCTCATTAAGAAACGGCGAGAGGGAGACTTTTCATGGAGCCGGCGGTCAGGATTGAACTGACGACCTGCTGATTACGAATCAGCTGCTCTACCACTGAGCTACGCCGGCGTCGCTCCTTTTTACACCGAGGACTCTACAAAATCAAGTCCTTATTGCCGGACGGTAATTTCTCGCTTCACCACCCGGCCGGTCGGACCGAGCGGACCGAGGTCTTGCCCATCCAAAGAGACCCGAACCCCGCCTGCGTTTCCGACGGTGAGGACAAATTTCTCCTTCGCCTCCCACCGGACCTTCTCACTCGGTTTTAAGAGGGCCTCCTTGGTCTCGGTCCCATCGATGGTGACATGCACCCAGGAAGGCTCCACCGCTTCGATCATCAAGACACGCGAGGGAGGAACGACGGAAGCCTCCTGCAGCGACGCCGGCGCCGGTGCCACCGGGGCCTGAGACGGCGCCCCTTCCCCTTCCGGGGCCGGAATGGGAGAGGGGGGCTCGGAGGGTCCCCCTCCCTCCGGAGCAGGAATTTCATGAGGGGGGGGTGAAACCGGCTCTCGGCCCTTCGGCATGAGAAAGGCGACCGCCAAGAAAAGGAGGATTACCCCAATCACCGCGAGCGCCGCCCAGAGCGGAAAGGGGAGGCGATCGGGCTGCTTCCGCTCGATATAGGCCGGCACCTTCTCTTCGACCACTTCAGCCGGAGGAGGCTCGGTCTCCGGGCCCGCCCCGGAGAATCGATCTAAGACGGCAGTCTCGTCGAGGCCGATACAACGGGCGTAGCTTCGGAGGAATCCCTTGGCGGAGACGACATTGGGGAGTTGATCGAATCGATTCTCCTCGATCAGCCGGATGAATCGGACGGCAATCCGAGTCCGGGCTGCAACCTCCTCCATCGAAATCCGTTTGCTTTCCCTTTGTTGCTGGAGAAATTCACCTAAATTTTCCATCTGCCAAACCTATTCCATTGGGCTCTTGGTGCGCTCCCGAATTGATGATCCAACATTTTTTCCATGGCGTTGTAGACCGGTCGGAGGGGACTGAGGGCTCGCCCGACCCCTCCATTATATCAGCGGACCGGCGAAGATGCAGGTCAGCGAAGCGCATCCAAGAATTTCTGCGCCTCTTTCGCTTGCGGGCTTTTGGGGGAGAGATCCACCACTTTCTTGAACGCGCCTGCGGCAAGCCCTTTGGAGCCCTCCTTCAAGTAGGCGGAGGCCAGATTGAGGTGGGCATCGAGATAATTCGGCACCAGGCGGATCGCCTCTTGGTAGGAGGCGATGGACTCTTTAAACTTCCCGGTTTGGAGGTAAGCCTTTCCCAATTCATTTTGTGAGACGGCGATGAGCGCCGGTGAGCCGGGCGGGGTGAGTCGGACCGCGGTCTGGAGCGAGCGGATCGCCTGATCGTATTTCCCCTGTTTGATGTAGACCATTCCGAGATTCAGATTCGGCTTTTCCGGGGTATCGTACTGCGGGTTTTTGAGCGCTTCTTGATATTCGCTCACCGCCTGATCCAACTTCCCCTGGGCCTCATAGGTTTTGCCGAGGTAGTTGTGGGCGTCCGAAAACTTCGGATCGATCGAAAGGGTTTTCTTGAATGAGGCGATCGCCTCATTATAATCCTCTTGGAGAAAATGAACATGCCCCAAGGCGTACTGTGCATCTCGGTGACCCGAATCGATCTCGACCGCCTTTTGGAATTCGATAAAGGCCTTCTGGAGGAGAGTGTCGTTCAGATACGAGACCCCCAACTTATAATGGGCCGAGGCCTCCTTCTCCTTTTTAACTTGCGCCTCTTTCATTCCGCAGGCGGCACACAGCGGGATAAGAATCAAGATCAGTGCGTTCTTCCAACGCATTCGGCTCCTCCTTCATGGATGGAGATAGATACGGCGCCCGATGCAACGCCGCCTTGTTTCAGATGCTTTCGAAAGAGGTCAACGACTTAAACTCTTGATACCGTGCATTGATCTCCTCGCGGGTCAAGTCACGCATCCGGTCGAGACTGAACGCCTCGACGTTAAAGGAGGCCATGACACTTCCGTAAATGACCGCCTGTCGGATCGTCGCCTCGTTCACCGTCCCGTTCTGCGAGAGATAGCCCATAAACCCTCCCGCAAACGAATCGCCCGCTCCGGTCGGGTCAAAAACATTTTCGAGCGGAAACGCGGGGGCGGCAAAAGTGGTCTGGCCATTGAACATCAGCGCCCCGTATTCCCCTCGCTTAATGATGAGGGTCTTGGGGCCGAATGAGAGGATCTTCTTGGCGACCTTCACCAGGTTGAACTCACGGGCCAGCTCGCGCGCCTCGCCGTCGTTGATGATGAAGATGTCGACCTCACCGAGGGTTTTAATCAGCGCATCCCGCTTTCCCTCAATCCAGAAATTCATTGTATCACATGCAACCAATTTTGGCTGCTTCACCTGCTTGAGCACATCGAGCTGCAATCCGGGATCGATGTTGGCGAGGAAGACGAAATCGGCATCTTTATAAGACGCCGGGAGGGTCGGCCGGAACGATTCGAAGACATTTAATTGCGTCTCGAGCGTCTTCGCCTCATTGAGCTGAAAACCATACTCCCCGCGCCAGCGGAACGTCCGCCCGGAGCGCCGCTCCAGCCCTTGATAATCGATCCCTTTCTTTTTCAAAAATTCAAGGTGCGCTTCGGGAAAATCCTCCCCGACCACCGCCACCAGCTTCACGTCGGTGAAGTAGCTCGCCGCCGTCGAAAAATAGGTGGCCGATCCCCCGAGCACCTCCTTTGCTTCGCCGAAAGGGGTTTTCACCGAATCAAACGCCACCGACCCGACCACCAATAAACTCATAATGCCTCCTCAAAAGTTAAAAATGCGGATTGCGGAATGCAGATTTTGGGATAAACACAAAATCTCATTTGGTTCACTCCGCAGTCCGCATTCCAAAATCCAAAATTGCTACGACTGACATCCTTTCGCAACGGAGACCGGTTTCTCGGCGACGGTCCGGGCCAGAGCGTTCGTCAAGCTCCGTGCCGCCGAGATGAAAACATCCTCCACCCGCACCAACTCTTTTCCGGCCTCTTCCACCACTGCGGCCTCGCCCTTCCCAATCCAGACCGCCTGGCCACACTGACTGTCCCAGATCTCGCCCCGCAGGGCGACACTCTTTCGAACCTCTTCCGGGATCATGCTGGGGCCCGAAGCGAAGACGGAGATCTTTCCGGCGACGGCGCTCTCCCTCCCCTGAACCATCCGGGCCTCGGTATGCTTGTCGGCCAGGTCGACCGCTCCGATAAAGAGATACCGGACCCCTTCAATCTCTCCCCAGTACTTTGCCTCGTCGAGCGTCATTCGCCGTTTCTCGGGATAGGCCTTCACGAACGCTTTGTACTCTTGAAGCCGATCCGCGGCAATGACCTTATCAATGGCCGCCGCGCGGGGGATGATATGCGCCTGCGGAAAAGAGAAGCGGAGTCCCTGAAAGAGCTCATAGGCGGCGTTCTGCTGAAATCCTTCCGGCGCATCGGTAATCAGGACGGCCAACACGGCGAGCCCGCCCGATTTCAGCGCCTCCGGCGTAAGCCGGGAGGAGACGAGATCGACCTGGGTATACTCTTGAACGGGAGGGGGGACGTTCGGCGGAGCAAAGAGGGCGGCGCAACCGGTGAAAAGCAGGGCGGCGGATCCGAAAATAATCGACGCGACGAGGGGGGCGCGACCTTCCCCCTGCAAACCGCCGCCTCTTTTTTTATACGGAGCTTCAGACATATTTTCCGATGATCGGTTTTAGATCGGCCCGCGTCTTTTTGGGAACGGCCGACATCGGGGTGATGATGGCATGCTTCATCGCTTCGGCGCAGGGACAGCGCCGCTCCTCTCCGATCCGACCGACCGCCGCCTGAATAATCTTCTTCGAGAGGGCAACATTTTCCAGGAGGGTTTTGATGACCATCTCCACCGTGACCGGCTCTTCGGAAACATGCCAGCAGTCATAGTCGGTCGCCAGCGCGATCGTGATGTAGCAGATCTCGGCCTCGCGGGCGAGCTTTGCTTCGGTGGCGTTGGTCATGCCGATGACATCGATCCCCCAGCCGCGATAGATCTGTGATTCGGCCCGGGTAGAGAATTGCGGCCCCTCCATGCAGAGGTAGGTCCCGCCCCGATGCGTCGTCGCGCCGACCGCCGCCGCCGCTTCCTCAACGATTCCCCCCAGCTCCGGACAGACCGGGTCGGCAAGGCTGACATGCGCGACGATCCCTCCGCCGAAGAAGGTGCTCTTTCTCCCCTTTGTGAGATCACAAAACTGGCTCGGGATGGCGATATGCCCCGGCACAATCTTCTCTTTCATGCTGCCGACCGCGCTGACCGAAAGGATCCGCTCGACGCCGAGGGTCTTCATGGCGAAGATATTGGCGCGATAATTGATCTCCGAGGGGAGCAGGACATGCCCTTGTCCGTGACGGGCCAGAAAAGCAACCGGCGTCCCTTCCAATGTGCCGAGGATGAATTTTCCGGAGGGCTTCCCGAACGGGGTCGAGAGGGAGAGCTCCCGGACCTCTTTCAGCGCCTCCATCTGATAGAGGCCGCTTCCGCCGATGATCCCGATCCGCGCTTGAGAAAGGCCTGAAGCACCCTTCCGGGAGGTTGTTTTCGTCCTCTTTAATGAGCGGCCCGCCGGCTTTTTCGATCGTTGCTTCTGCGCCATGATTTTTACCGTCTTCGCTCCCGTCTTTACGTCTGTCTTTTACCCTGTCTTTACCTTATTGTCCGATCGGAAAAATTGATCAGGATTATAACATAATCTTTAAATACTTCAAGCTGAGAATCCGCTCGGCGGTCTCCTCCGGCGGCTCGTCCGGCCGCAAATCGAGCCATTCGATTTGGGGATCGGCCCGAAACCAGGTCATCTGCCGCTTTGCATAACGGCGGGTCTCCCGCTCGAGGATTTCCACCGACGCCTCCAACGTCCGCTCGCCCTGAAGATGGGGGATCATCTGTTTGTACCCCAATCCCCGCATCGACTGCAGGCTGGGTGAATATCCCGCCGCGAGAAGATGGGCAGTCTCCTCCACCAATCCCCGCTCGATTTGCGATTCGACCCGCCGTGTAATCCGTCGGTAGAGATCTTCCCGATCTCGCCGCAGCCCGATGAAAAGATACGATCCCTTCGGCGGCGCGTTGAACCGATGGGCCGCATGCAGCTCGGAGAGCGGTCGGCCGACCCGTTGATAGACCTCGAGCGCTCGGATGATTTTGGGGAGATCATTCGGGTGAATCCGCCCCGCCGCGGCGGGATCGGCCTCGGCAAGCTGCCGGTGCAGCGTCCCCGCGCCCCCTTCCTTCTCCTCATCCATAAGACGGCTTCGAAGATCCCAATCGGCCGGCGGCCCCTCCCACAGTCCATAGAGAAGTGTTTTCAGATAGAGGCCGGTCCCTCCCTCGATAAAAATCAACTTCTCCCGTTGGCGCAGCGCCGCGATCTTCTCCTCCGCATATTTTATATAGGTTCCGGCCGAGAAAGGGTGATCGGGGGGGATCAGATCGATTAAGTGCCGCGGAACGCGCGCCCGGGCCTCCCGGGAGGGCTTGTCGGTGCCGATGTCCATCTGTTGATAGACCTGGCGGGAGTCGGCGACAAGGATTTCCGTATTTAGGGACAGGGCGAGGCGCTCGGCGATGGCGCTTTTCCCGACCGCAGTCGGACCCACCAGCACGATCCAAGGCCGCTCCTGCTTTTCTATAAAATCAGAATTCGACATTTCCTTCTTGACATGGAGAAGACGCAAACCCTACGATATATATAAACCATTGCAACATTAGTTCCACCTTTTGTAGATAAGCAACCGGTGGGGACCAGCCGGCGCTCCAGAAGGGGTCGACTGCTTTCGCGAGTTATACCATCTTCATGAAATTAAAGGTAGCCTCCACCTCGGCAGTCTTCCCCAAAAGAAACGGTGATTTATGACTTTTTTAGTGATCCGCACCCCAGCAATCCATTCTCTACGCTTTAAATTCGGCTGGTATCCGGCTGAAAATGCTTTCCAAAAAGGTCTTCTCTGGAAGCAATGATTGGCCCGTTTAAAGATTGCCCTGATCGCCCGATGATTTCTCGATGATGTCTGAGGAAACCTTTTCAGATCATCACGGTTGATCACAACCTGAATGTAAGAGCCATCACAGCCACGTTAAACCGAGTCACCCAAAAGCCATCCGTTATGTAGAAGGGACACCAATGACGCCTGACAGCGATACGATCCAAGCTCCCCGGGTCGGGACCCAAACTGCTTCCTTGCTTATTCCGACCCATCCAAAACTCCAACGGCCGACGGTCCGGGGAAAGTTCCTCTATGTCGGCGAGGAGAAATGGTATCTTCGGGGGGTGACCTATGGAACCTTCCGTCCCCGCGGGCCGCATCAGGAGGAATATTCGCCCGATCAGGTGGAAGCGGATTTCGATCTGATGGCCAAAAACGGAATCAATTCCGTTCGGACCTACACCGTGCCGCCCCGCTGGCTTCTCGATGCCGCCCAGCGACACGGCCTGCGGGTGATGATCGGACTTCCCTGGGAGCAGCATGTCACCTTTCTTGATGACCCGCGCCGCGCCGCGGACATTGAAAACCGCCTTCGTGCCGGGGTCGCCGCCTGCGCCGGGCATCCGGCGCTCCTCTGCTACTCGATCGGCAATGAGATCCCGGCCCCCATCGTCCGTTGGCAGGGTCGACGTCCGGTCGAGCGCTTTCTGGAACGGCTCTACCTCGCCGTCAAGAGAGAAGATCCGGGGGCGTTGGTGACCTATGTGAATTATCCGACCACCGAATATTTGCAGCTGCCGTTTATCGACCTCTTCTGCTTTAACGTCTACCTTGAATCGGAAGCGACCCTCAATGCCTATCTCGCCCGCCTTCAGAACATCGCCGGGGAGCGGCCGCTGATCATGGCGGAAATCGGGCTCGATAGCCGTCGAAATGGCGAGGAGGGTCAGGCAGAAACGCTCGACTGGCAGATTCGAACCGCTTTCTCCGCCGGCTGCGCCGGCGCCTTTGTCTTCTCTTGGACCGACGAGTGGCACCGGGGAGGCCACGATATCGAAGATTGGGATTTCGGTCTCATCACCCGAACGCGCCGCCCGAAGCGCGCGCTCGCCGCCGTGAGAAAGGCATTTTCCGAGGTCCCCTTTTCTTCCGACCTTTCCTGGCCGCTGATCTCCGTCGTTGTCTGCAGCTACAACGGCGCGAAGACCATCCGGGATTGCTTCGAGGGGTTGATGCGGCTCGACTATCCGAATTATGAAGTCATCGTCGTCGATGACGGCTCGACCGATGAGACCGGCGCCATCGCCGAGGAGTACGGCTTTCAGTTGATCCAGACGGAGAATCGGGGGCTCGGAAGCGCCCGCAACAGCGGGCTTGCGGCTGCTCGGGGAGAGATCGTCGCTTATATCGACGATGATGCTTACCCCGATCCGCACTGGCTCACCTATCTCGCCGCGATGTTTATGCGGACCCCCCATGTCGGGGTCGGCGGTCCGAATCTCCCCCCGCCGGAAGACGGATCGATCGCCGATTGTGTCGCCAATGCACCGGGGGGACCGATCCATGTACTCCTCTCCGATCAAGAAGCGGAGCATATCCCCGGCTGCAACATGGCTTTTCGCCGCTCGGCGCTCCTTGCCGTCGGCGGCTGCGATCCCCAATTCCGCGCGGCGGGAGACGACGTCGACCTCTGTTGGCGACTGCAGCAGCGGGGCGGCACCCTCGGTTTTAGCCCCGCGGCGATGGTCTGGCATCACCGCCGCAACTCGGTGGTCCGATACTGGAAGCAGCAGCAAGGGTACGGCAAGGCGGAGGCGCTGCTCGCCAAGAAGTGGCCGGAGAAATACAACACCGCCGGCCATCTCACCTGGTCAGGACGCCTCTACGGAAAGGGATGGACCCAACCGCTTGGATGGGGGGCGCGCATCTACCACGGCACCTGGGGAAGCGCCCTCTTTCAGTCGCTCTATGAGCCCCACCCGACGACCCTCGCCTCGCTGCCGCTCATGCCGGAATGGTACCTTCTTCTTTTATTCTTGGGAGGGCTCTCGCTCCTAAGCCCCCTATGGAAACCGCTCTGGACGGTGGTTCCTCTTTTTCTCCTCGCCCTGGTCATCCCCGCAATTCAATCGTGGCTGAGTGCGCGGCGGGCCGTTTTCCACGGCGCCCCACGTGGCAAGCGCCTGCTGAAGCTGCAGGTCATCACCGCCCTCTTGCATTTGATTCAACCGCTCGCGCGGCTGATCGGCCGTCTGCGCCACGGCCTCTCTCCTTGGAGGGGGCCCGGCGGCGGTAAACACCCCGACCCGCTTCCTCAAAATCAATGGGCTCTTCCCCTGCCCCGGAACGCGACCGTTTGGAGCGAGCGCTGGCAATCGGCCGAATCCCGGCTCTACACTCTCCAATCGATCTTGAAAGAGAAGTGTGGAAAATATACCGAGCCGTATCTCCAGTGCGGCGGCGATTTTGACCCGTGGGATCTTCAATTGCAGGGCGGCCTCCTCGGCGCCACACGGCTGCAAATGGTCATCGAGGAGCATGGAGGGGGAAAGCAGCTCGTTCGCTTTAGGGCCTGGCCGAGGATCACCCAGGGGGGAGGCCTCCTGTTCATTCTGTTGCTGACCCTGTCTGCTGCGGCGATGGTCGACCACGCCTGGATCCCCGCCGCTATTTTTGGCGCAGGCGCCCTCTTTCTCATCGGGCGGGCGGTTCAGGAGTGCAATGAAGGACTCTCCTCTCTTCTCGGCGCCATCGACCAGACCCAAGGAGAGCGGAAGGGATGACCCCTCGATCAGGCGTCACTCTTTATCGACGGATCCTCCTGCAAGCCCGGCCCTATTGGCCTTTCCTCGGCCTGATCCTTCTCTGCGATCTTCTCGCCTCCCCGCTCTTTCTCCTGACCCCCCTTCCGCTGAAGATCGCGGTCGACAATGTGATCGGGGGGGCGCCGCTCCCCTGGTTTTTGGACCTTCTCCCCGAGGGGTCGGTTCAGACGCCATTGCGGCTGCTCTTCATCGCAGCCGGGTTTCAGGTCTTGATCGTCCTTCTCGGCCAGGCGCAGGAATTGACGAATTATTTTCTTCAGACCTATGTCGGAGAGACCCTCACCCTCGGCTTTCGATCGACCCTCTTCCGCCATGTGCAACGCCTGTCGCTGGCCTTTCATGATTCGAAAGGAACCGCCGATTCGATCTATCGGATTCAATATGACGCCCCGGCGATCCAATGGATCACCATCCATGGCGTCATTCCGATCGTCACCTCGGGGGTGACATTGATCTCGATGCTTATCGTCACGGCCCGGATCGATGGGCCGCTCGCCCTGATCGCCCTCGCCGTCTCTCCTTTCCTTTTTCTCCTCTCTCGCGAATACAATCGCCGGATGCGGACCGATTACCAGGCGGTCAAGGGGTTGGAGAGCAATGCCCTTAAAATCGTCCAAGAAGTGTTGACCGCCGTCCGGGTGGTGAAAGCGTTCGGACAAGAGACGCGGGAGGAAAGTCGCTTCGCGAAAGAGTCGGGGGCCGGGATGCAGGCACGGCTTCGACTCGCCCTGGCGGAGGGCCTCTTTGGACTGGTCATTAACTTGATGATCGCCGGCGGCACCGCGGCAGTCCTGTTTATCGGCGTCCTTCATGTCCAATCGGGGCGGCTGACCCTCGGGGAGCTGTTGATCGTGATCACCTATATCTCGCAACTGTATGGCCCGCTTCGGGCGATCAGCCGGCAGACGGCGACCGTTCAGTCCTCCCTGGCGAGCGCACAGCGGACGTTCGAATTGATGGATGAGCTTCCGGAAGTCGTCGAACGCCCCGATGCCCGACCGCTTCAGCGAGCCGCCGGGGCGATCGCCTTCGACCGTGTCTCGTTCGGGTATGATCCAAAACATCCGGTCTTGCGGGAGATCTCCTTCTCGATTGAGCCGGGAATGCGGGTGGGGGTGGTCGGCCGGACCGGCACCGGCAAAACAACGCTGATCAGCCTGCTGATGCGGCTCTATGATCCGACCGAGGGAAAGATCTCCCTCGACGGCATCGATCTGCGCGACTATCGGCTGGCGGACCTCCGGAATCAGTTTGCGATCGTTCTCCAGGAGCCGGTTCTCTTTTCCACCCGGATCTCGGAGAACATCGCCTATGCCCGCCCGACCGCCGGCCAGGAAGAGATCATCGCCGCCGCGCAGGCCGCCCGTGCAGATACCTTTATCTCCCGACTCCCCGACGGCTACGACACCCTCGTCGGCGAACGGGGGATGCGTCTCTCCGGAGGAGAGCGGCAGCGGATCTCACTCGCCCGCGCGTTTCTGAAAAATGCGCCGCTGCTGATTTTGGATGAGCCGACCAGCTCGGTTGACACGGCGACCGAAGCCGAGATCATGGGGACGATGGGCCGGCTGATGCAAGGGCGGACCAGTTTTTTGATCTCCCATCGCTTGAGCACCCTTCAATATTGCGACCTGCTCCTCGTCATCGAGGGGGGACGGCTGGTCGATCTTCTCTCCGATCCCTCCGCTTACGTCGGCGCCGCCCATCACGCCGACGATCTGAAACGCCATCTGGAGGAGGAGCGATCCCGTGATTGAGGACGCCTCCGATCGGCTCGCCGCTCGACCGGCGCAAACCGGCCTGCACGCTCTTGGGGAGAGACGGTGCGAGCGGATCGAAGCATGAGGGCCGTCGTCACCGGAATGATTGCAACCTATCCCGTCGGCGGGGTCGTCTGGGATTATGGTCAATACCTCCTCGGTTTGGAACGGCTTGGATTCGACGTTTTTTACCTGGAGGACACCGGCTGGCAGACCTATGATCCGACCCGGAAGGAATATGGCGAGGATGGCACCTATGGGGCGCGATTTCTTCAGCAGTCGCTGGCAGATCTCTCCCCCTCCCTGACCGATCGATGGCATTTCCGCGACATGAATGGGAAGAGCTATGGGATCGATGCCACGACGATGGCCGAGATCGTCGCCGGCGCCGATCTCTTTCTCAATGTTTCGGGCGGCTCCCTCTTGCGGGAAGAATATATGCGCTGCAGGCGCAAGGTGTTCATCGACACCGATCCCGGCTGGAATCACTTCGTCAACTTCCCGAAATGGGATCGCCGGCCCGGCTGGCAGGGAAGCCGCGGTTACCGCGCGCACGACCACTTCTTTACCTACGCAGAACGGATCGGTCAGCCGGATTGCGCCTTACCGACGCTCGGCCTTCCATGGCAGCCGACCCGTCCCGTCGTCATACCGGAGCGCTGGCGTCCGGCCCCCCCGGGAAACCGATGGACGACGGTGATGACCTGGAATAACTTTCAGAAGCCGATTGAACACGCTGGAGTCACCTATGGGAGCAAGGAACGAGAGTTCGGGCGGGTGGAGGAAATCCCATCACGCGCGGCGGCCTCCTTTGAGGTGGCGGTCGGCGGAGCGGGGGTCCCCCACGACCGCTGGCGCTCCTTGGGCTGGTCGGTGATCGACTCCCACTCGATCTCCGAGACCGCCGAGGCCTACCGCTCCTACATTCAAAGCTCCCGGGGCGAGTTCAGCGTCGCAAAGAACGTTTATGTCGCCACCCGGTCGGGGTGGTTCAGTTGCCGCTCCATCTGCTACCTGGCGGCCGGGCGTCCCGCCGTCATTCAGGAGACCGGATTTTCCGGGATCATCCCGACGGGAGAAGGGCTCTTCGCCTTCTCAACCCCGGAGCAGGCCTTACAAGCGATCGCTTCAGTCGAAGCAGATTACAGCCGGCATCAAAACGCGGCGCAAGAGATCGCCCGGCTCTATTTTGACTCGAAACGGGTCTTATGCGATCTGCTTGAGCGAATCGGATTGGGATAGGACGATGGACCTTCGTGAAATCACCGGCGCCTGGGACCACGCCTCTTTACCCGCCAATGTTCGCGTCGGGGAAGGTTGCTATCTGGAGCGCAAGGAGAGCTTTGCCCGGTTTCGAAGCATCTGCGAGCCGGGGCTGACAATCGGCGATCGAGTCAAGGTCTATACCTGGACGACCTTCAACGTGGAGCCCTCCGGGCGGGTGGAGGTCGGCGACGATTCGATTCTCGTCGGCGCGGTCTTGATGTGCGCCGAACGGATCCGGATCGGGAAGCGCGTCATCCTCTCCTATCACGTCACGATTGCCGACTGCGATTTCCACCCCCTCGATCCCGACCTCCGCAAAGAGGACGCGATTCGAAATGCGCCGGGAGGAGATCCCAATCAGCGGCCTCCCTTGGTGACAAGCCCCGTCGTGGTGGAGGATGACGTCTGGGTTGGAATTGGGGCGATCATCCTCAAAGGGGTCCGCCTCGGAAGGGGAGCACGCGTCGGCGCCGGCGCGGTCGTCACCTCGGACGTCCCCCCCGGAGCCTCCGTCGCCGGCAATCCGGCGAAATGGGTCCGGCCGGAGGTGCGGGCCGATGAATAATTCCACCCTCCTGCCGCATGATTGGTTTGGAAAACCGCTCCCGCCCAACGTCCTCCTCGGGGAAGGGAGCTGGCTCTACAGCTCGTTTTCGTTCCTCCACTTTCGCAGCGAGCGTCCGTGCGGCCTGCGGGTGGGACGGAACAGCGGAATCTATTCAGGCACTTTCTTTAACCTCGGTCCGGAAGGAGAGGTCGAAATTGGCGACTACTGTACATTGGTCGGGGTCATCCTCTCGACCAACCGCCGTGTCGTGATTGAAGATTATGCCCTCTTTGCGCACGAGGTGGTCATCGCCGACTCCTTCGCGGACATCCCGTTCGGTCCGGGGGAAGGAGAGGGGCGCCGCGCCCCTCCGACATCCCAGACCGAAGTGATTATCCGAGAGAATGTCTGGATCGGCGCGCGCGCCGTTCTTCTCTCCGGCGCCCGGATCGGAGAAGGGGCGATTGTCGGCGCGGCCGCCGTCGTCGACTTTGAGGTCCCCCCTTATGCCATCGTCGCAGGCAATCCGGCCAAAATCGTCGGCTGGACGCGCCCTCGGGGAAATGGAATCGAATCGGAGCGAGCATCATCGAAACCCTAGTATTGGAGAGAGAGCCCGCAACCGTTCGCCATGGTTTGATCTAACCACGGCGGGCGGATAAAAGGCATATCATGCAACGTCCCCTTCGAATCATTCTCCTCGGGTATATCATTCGCGGGCCGCTCGGTGGATTGGTCTGGCATCATCTGCAATATGCAATCGGTTATGCGCGCCTCGGATATGAGGTTTACTTTGTCGAGGACAGCGATGATTACCCCTCCTGTTACGACCCGGTTCGAGATCGGACCGACACCGATCCGACCTATGGGCTGTCATTTGCGTCGGAGATTTTCAAGCAGGTCGGACTGGCCGATCGCTGGGCCTATCACGACGCCCATACCGGGCGGTGGCATGGGCCGTGCGGTGATCGGGTGATCGACCTCTGCAAAAGCGCCGACCTCCTCCTCAACCTCTCCGGCATCAATCCCCTTCGCCCCTGGTTTCAATCGATTCCGGTCCGGGCGCTGATCGACACCGATCCGACCTTTACGCAGATCCGCCACCTGACCGATCCGGCGGCCGGAAAGCGGGCGGAAGGACATACCGCTTTTTTCTCTTTCGCAGAAAACATCGGCACCCCGCGCGCCTCCATTCCGGACGACCGATTTCCCTGGCAGCCGACCCGGCAGCCGGTGGTCCTCGATCTCTGGCCGCAGACGCCCGGCCCGGAAGAGGGCAAGTTTACAACGGTGATGACGTGGGATCCCCATTATCCGGCGTGCGAATATGCCGGCCGGCGTTATGGGATGAAGGCGGAGAGCTTTGGTCCCTATATCGACCTGCCGCAGCGGGTCGGAGCGGTTTTCGAGCTGGCCGTTGGAGGCCCTTCGGTGCCGCGCGCGCTTTTGTCGAGCAAAGGGTGGGGGCTCTGTAATCCGAGAGAGCCGACCCGGACCCCCTGGACCTATCAAGCGTATATCCGGGCCTCTAAAGGGGAATTCACCGTCGCCAAGGAGGGCTATGTAGCGACACGGAGCGGCTGGTTCAGCGAACGGAGCGCCGCCTATCTGGCGAGCGGCCGGCCGGTCCTCACCCAGGAGACCGGCTTCTCCGATTCGATCCCGACCGGCGCAGGGCTTCTGACGTTTCACTCCCCGGAGGAAGCGCTCGCCGGCATTGAGGAGATCAACCGCCGCTATCCGTTTCATTGCCGGGCGGCCAGGGAGATTGCCGAGGCCTACTTCGACGCCGCAAAGGTCCTCCCCGCGCTGATCGACCGCGCATGACCTCCCGCACCGCAACAAACGGCGGGTGAACGGCCTCTTGCGGAGATGGACGCGGTTATTTTCTTCTGAAGAGTTTTTCCAATTCGAGGAGAGGATATCGGAGGAGGATCGGCCGGCCGTGCGGACAGGTCGGCGGGGTTTTCATCTCAAAGTAGTCTTTGAGCAGCGCCTCGATCTCCGGGGAGGTCAGCGGCTGGTTCGCCCGGACCGCGCCATGGCAGGCCATCGACGCGATGACGTTGAGGATCGGCTGCTCGGCCTTGGACGAGATCTCCAGCGCCGCGAGATCGTCGGTTAAATCGAGCAAGAACGACTCAAGGTGTATTTTAGAGATGAGCGCCGGCACCTCGCGGACGAGGAAGGTCGTCTCACCGAAATGCTCGATTCCCCACCCGAACAGCGCCAGATCGCCGAGATAATCTCTCAATAACCCGGCTTTATTCAGCGGAAGATCGACCTGTTGGGGGACGAGCAGCGGCTGGACCGCGCCGAAAGGGCCGCCCCCCTGCGTCTGCTGCAGCGCCCGCCATCGCTCCAGAAACCGCTCATAAAGGATCCGCTCGTGGGCGGTATGCTGGTCGATGATCGTCAGCTCGCCGTCGATCTCCGCCAGAAGAAACGTTCCATAGACCTGCCCTAACGGACGGATCGGCGGGAGTTCCGCATGTGGGATGCCGAGTGCCGATTGGAAATCGGTCTGTTTCTCATTCCGCAATCCGAATTCCCCATTCCGCGGCTGTTCAGGCTCATAGGTAATCCCCTTCTCGGCCGACCAATAAGTCCCCCGCTTCTCCGCCGCCTCGCCGGGCCATCCGACCCAGCGCGACGGACGATCGGGGTTGCTTCCGCCGAAAGAACGGTCGGACGGCATCGGGAGGATTCGTTCGAACGGAACGGCCACCGGCAGCTCATCAAGACCGGCCAGCGAGAGGGTGTTTCGGAGGAGGCTTCGGACCGATTCATGAACCGGATCGGCTTGCTGAAAGCGAACCTCCCGCTTCATCGGATGGACATTGACATCGACCGCCGACGGATCGATCGAGAGAAAAAGGATGTAGCAGGGGTGCTCTCCCTTCATCAGATAGCTGCCGTACGCGTCATAGATCGCATGAGAGAGAAGCGGGCTTCGGACCGGCCGCTGATTGACAAAGAGATACTGATCCTTTCGATGGTTCCCCCGCAGCGGCGGACGGGAAAAAAAGGTGTCGAGATAGAGGCGGCCTTCATCCTCCCCGGCGGCGAGATGGCCGCCGCCATGCGCTTCCATCAGCTGTCCCATCACCTCTTCACCGAAGAGCTGAAGAATCCGGTCTTTAAGCTCCGAGACGGCCGGTACGTCGAAGAGAACCTTCTTCCCATGGGTGAGACGAAAATGGATCATCGGATGGGAGAGAGCCAGGTGAAAAATAATATCGGTCGCATGACTTAATTCGGTCTGCGCCGATTTTAAAAATTTCTTCCGGGCCGGCGTGTTGAAGAAGAGATCGCTGACCTCGAAGAGCGACCCGCGGGGGGCGCCGACCGTCTTCATCCCCTCGACCCGTCCCCCCTCCAGAATGATCTCCGTCCCCTCCGTCTCCGACGCCGCCTGGGTGACGAGTCGAACCCGCGCGACCGAGGCGATGCTCGGGAGCGCCTCTCCTCTGAATCCGAGGGTGGTGATCGCGGCGAGGTCGGACTCCTCGGCCACCTTGCTGGTCGCGTGCCGTTGAAAGGCAAGGAGCGCATCTTCACGCATCATTCCCTCGCCGTCGTCTTGCACGACAATCCGGCGAATCCCCCCCTCGGAGAGGGTGATGAAGATTTGACGGCTGCCGGCATCGATCGCATTCTCGACCAGCTCTTTGACGACCGAAGCGGGCCGCTCGACCACCTCGCCGGCGGCGATTTTATTGGCCAAGCTTTCCGGCAAAATCTGAATCTTAGACATGTCGTTCTTCCCTGAAATCTCTTGAAGAGGCCTCCGGATGGCCGAGTGTGGTTTTTTGGGCTTTCACTCCGAATTCCACCCTATCTTAGGCCGGCGAGCCGATCTTTTGCAAGGTTCGATTCGTTGGAGTTGGGGAACTGCTCGATCACCTTTTTCAAATAAAGACGCCCCTTGATCCGGTCTCCCAGCTCAATATAGGCGTACCCCTCTTTCAGCAGGGCGTTCGGCGCCTTCTCGCTCTTCGGGTATTGCTGGACGATCTGCTCGAACGACTCAATCGCTTTATTGAACGCTTTTTTATTGTAATGGCTCTCCCCCGTCCAATAGAGCGCCTGGGGAATCAGACCCGAAGCGGGATACTGCTGTGTAAAGTTTTGAAATCCGATGATCGCAAGGTCGTAATTTCCCTTGAGATAGTCGTTGTAGGCGAGATTGTAGGCTTCGGTCGGGGTGAGGGAGGCCCCCCTTGATTTGGGATCGATGCTCTTCCCCGGCAAGATCGACTTCCCTTCGGAAGGGTCGGGGGCCTTGACCGGCGCCCCCTTCTCCAGCGCCTGCACCCGGGCTTCCAGGGCATCGAGCCGGCTCAACAGCTCTTCGGTTCGGAACGTTTGATCCTCCATCCGCTTGGCGAGCGCGGAGAGGAGATGATTCCCCTCATCGACCCGGCCGTTCAATGCCTGCAGGTCGCCGCCGAGGCCGTCGACGCGGACCATCAGGTCGGCCGGCATCTTCCCACCCGATGCCGACGACGAAGCCGACGGGGGCGTTTTTTCAATCCGCTCCAGTCGGCCTTGAAGCTCCCGCTGATGTCGCCGCACCGTATCGATGTCGCTCTCCATCTCGACAACGCTCGACTGGAGCGCACACCCCGCCAAGGAGAGAAAGAGGACCATCCCCCTCCATCCCCCGCTTCCCAAGAGATCAAAACGCATCATTCATCCTCTTATGGCATCCTCTTACGGCGTCACAACGAAGTGAGCCCGGCGATTCTGCTTGTAGCAGTTCTCTTCATGCTGATTGCAGAAAGGCCGCTCCTCGCCATAGCTGATCGTCTGAATCCGACTCTTATCGATCCCCAACGCGGTCAGAAACCGCTTCACCGCCTGGGCGCGCCGCTCGCCGAGCGTTAAGTTATACTCCTCGGTCCCCCGCTCATCGGCATGCCCTTCGATTCGGATCTTAACCCGTCCCTCAGTCAACCGCTTTGCATTTTTCTGAAGGTTCGCCTTCGATTCCTCTTTCAAGATCGCCTGGTCGTATTCGAAGAAGACATCGAGCAGATCGTCGCTCTTCTCGGAGGCGGCCGCCATCTGCTCATTCCGGTTCTCTTGAATGGAGGAGGGGTGGTCGGTTTGAACCCGCTCCTCATGAATTTTTTCCTCATTCACTCCCGGCGGGGGAAGGCTCCCGGCCGACCGCTCATCGCTGAGCGTCGCCGTCCCTGAAACGGGGGTGATCTTCTTGGCGCATCCCCCTTGTAAGAAAACCAAACCGACTCCAACCAACACAAACAGAAATGATCCCTTCTTCATCAACGTTCCTCCCAATCGTGCGTCCACTGCCCTTGCCGAATAACCATCCATTCTTTTTAAATCCGCTACATTCCCCCGGGCGCAGCCGGATTTGACGGCTCGCCCGATCCCTCTTCTTGAAGGGAAGATTGCTTCCCCTTGGGAGCGACCTTCGACTCCAAGACCTGCACCCGTTTGGTCGTCTTGCTCAGCAGTTTCTCCTGTTCATCGACCTTGGCCGTGATCTTCTCTCCGAGCAGATCGAGCGCTTTCGAGAGATCGACCAGGCTTTTGCTCAACTGCTCCACATCGGTCCCGCCGATCTGGCGGAGCTGTTTTCCCATCTCATCGAGCTGGGCTGCTTGGGCGCTCAGCGCCGGCTGGATCTCCTTGGAGAGCTGCGTGAGGTGGCCGGCCACCTCTTTCAGCCGTCGGTCCTGCTCTTCCGAGCCCTTCTGAAGTCCGGCGCTGATCCGCTTGACCTCTTCAATCTGGGCCTGCAATGCCTTTTGAAGCGCTTCCGATTTTTTCTCCTGTTCATTGAGGCGGAAGGCCAAATTCTCGACCTGATGGGAGAGATCTCCGGAGCGGCGCTCTTCCTTCTCAATTTTTCCCTGGATGATCCGAAGCTGGATGTCCCCTTCATCGAAGCGAATATCGACATCGGCGCGTCTTTTCTGAAGATCGGCGAGCCCTTTTCGATTCTCCTCCTTTGCCAGCTTCAGATCGGCCTGAAGCCGGGAGAACTGCTCCTGCATTTCCTTCATCTGGGCGTCGAGCCGGACAACATGCTCTTCTTTCTCTTGCTTGCTCCGAACCTCCCGGCGCTCGTCGGCCACATCGACCATCCGAAGGGAATATCCGCATCCTTGCAGCAGGACCACTCCGGCGATCAAAAACACGGAAAATCGCATCCGCCCCTCCTCTTTCCCAATCGGTTCCATCAACATCCGCCGCCTACTTGGGGCCGCCGACGAAGTGGGCCCGGCGGTTCTTCTGGTAACAATCCTCCGACCTGTCGCTGCAGAACGGCTTCTCCTCCCCGTAGCTGATGAAAGAGAGCCGCGACGGGCTGACCCCCATATTCACGAGGAAGTTGAGAACCGACTTGGCGCGCCGCTCGCCGAGCGTTAAGTTATACTCCTCGGTTCCCCGCTCATCACAATGGCCTTCGATCTGGATCTTTTCCTGAGGATGGCTCGTCAGCCATTGTGCATCGGCCTCCAAGATTTTCCTCGACTCGGGCCGGATCGAAGCTTGATCAAAATCGAAAAAGATGTCTTGAAGCGCGGAGACCGACTCGCCCCCCGGCGCTCCCCCCTCCATCCCCGATTTATCTCCTCCCGCCATCGGCGGCATTTTCTCTTCCACCGGCGGCGCCGGGCGCGCCATCGGCGGCTCGATCGGAGCGGTTGAGGCGGGGGGCTCGGCCGGTTTTTCTCGGCCGACGCCCGCCGTCCCCTCGGTCGAAGAGACCTTTTTGGGACAGCCGGTTAATACGAACGCCGCGAATAAGATAAACAGTCCTGCGAAATATGAAAAGCTCCTCCCCATGTGTTTCCTCCGTAAACGATGCCCGTTGGTGTGGTGTTGCGAATAAAAATTTTGACCCTTGCCCCGCCGTTCGAAAGTCAAACGGACGGTCACTTCGGCGACCAGGCCGGCGCGGTGTTATTTGCTCCATTCGACGTCAGCCGGATCAGCCCGGTCCCGTCGGCATGGATCGCATAGATCTGATTTGTTCCGGTCCGATTGGAGGTAAATGCCACGTCTCGGCCATTGAGCGCCCAGGTCGGCGACTCATCATCCCAGGGACCGCTCTCCGTCAGGTGGACCGACTGCTGCCCGTCGACGCTGTCGACGCAGATCTTCTGACGCTTTTCCGCATTCCGGCAAGCGTAGGCGATCCAATCCCCCTTGGGAGACCAGGAGGGCGAGGTATTGTAGTCGCCCCCGAACGTCAGACGGTGCACATTCGATCCGTCTGCATCCATCAGATAGATCTGCGGCGTCCCTCCCCGATCGGAGGTAAAGGCAATCTGCCGTCCGGTCGGCGACCATGAGGGGGAGAGGTCATCCGCTCCGTTGAAGGTGATCCGCCGGATATCTCCCCCGTCGGGACGCATCGTATAGATTTCGGAGTTGCCGTCTTTGGTCGCCGCAAAGGCGACCCGATCCCCCTTCGGCGACCAGACGGCCGAGAGGTTCAATCCCGGAAAAGAGACCATCCGTTGGCGCCGTCCGGTGTTGAGGTCGAGAAAATAGATGTCGGGATTTCCTTCCCGGTATGACGTATAGCTGATGATGCCGGCATCGAAGGACCACCGCGGGGAGACGACGATCCCCCGGTCTCCGGTGATCCGCATCTCGTTGGCGCCGTCGTAGTCCATCAGATAGACTTCCTTCCGACCGCTGCTGTCAGAGACATAGGCGAGCTTGGTTTGGGCGATCCCCGGCTCACCGGTAAAATAGGAGACGAGCTTGTCCGAGAAGCGATGGGCCATCGCACGAATCGATTTCCGGTCGCCGGTCATCCGGACCGCCACGACCTGCTCGCCTTTCGCCGTCTCGTAGGCGTAGCTCTCCAACACCCACTCCTCCCCCTTGGCGGTCAGCTTGGCCCACGCCATCACCTGAATTCCCTCGGTCGCCGCCTTGGCGATCGTTTTCGCATCGGGCGCGCCGGTCATTCCTGAAGCCGGAAGGATCTTGGTCCGTTCGACGACTTTGAAAAACTGAGAGCGCTCCAGATCGGCCTGAAGGACCGTCTCTGCGACCAAGATCTGCTCCGCATTCTCTCCCTCTCCCTGGAAAGGAGAGATGATCAACGGGATCTTCTCATAACCGGAGCGGGTCGTTCCGATAAAAACGTCGGCCGCATACCCGGACATCTCCGAAAGAAGAATTCCTATCAGTATCAGAACAAGAAACCCCTTCCGCACGCTTACGAACCCCTCTGAAGAGTGAAGCTGAAATGAACCTTCAGCGGGTCTTCCGTAAGCCCTTCGGGAAGCGGCGGCAGCGGATTGGCGTTGTAGACCGCGCGCAGCGCCGCCTGATCAAACTGGCTGTTGCCCGAGCTTTTCTCAACTTCCGGGAGCTCAATTCGACCGCTCCGGGTGACGCTGAATCGGATGACCGCTTCTGTCTGTTCTTCATGATGGGGGGGGGCCCAATTTTCGCTTATTTTGTTCTGAATGCTTCGCAGATAATAAGGAAATTTAAAGAGCGATGGATTCAACGCCGCTCCAGCGGCGGCAACGACGGCGGAGGCCGACGCTTCCTGCGTCGGCGCCGGGGCGGCCGGGGCTGCGGGAGCGGGCGTCACGGGACTCTCTTCCTTCGAGGTGGTAAGCGGTTGCGATTCGGTTGGGATCGGGGATATCATTGGACGTTTCGGCATCTCCTTCGCCGGCGCCGGAGCGCTCTTCGGCGAAACCGGAGGTATTTTAATCGATCCTACTTTTTTTTTCCACCATTCTTGTAGCCGCTCCGGATCGGGCTTCATCGGAGGCGGAGGCAATCCCTTTGTGGCAGGCGCCTTCACGACCGGCGCCGGCGGCGGAGCCGGTCGCGCCGGTGCGGCCGCCGGAGGCCGCGGGGTCGGCGCTTGTGGAAGCGACGGGGGCGCGGCGGGAGCCGAAGGAGCGTTCGATGTCGGAGAGACCAGGGTCACTTGATAACTCTGAAGGGAGGGCGACCCGCCCCAAAAAATGCGGCCGAAGGCGACCAAAGAAAAAAAGGCGAGATGACAGAAGACGGAGAGGGCCACCATTCGGGAAAGCCCCTCTGTCCGACGGAAAGCGATTCCATTTCCAGACTCCCAGTCGGAACTCCAACGCGCTGCCATCGATCTCCCATGAAATCGCTGCCACATTGGCCGATGCGGCAACGATCCGGCGCTTCCGATAAGCGCTCTACATAAAATTAAAAACAGCGGCGGAAAAAATCCGCCCGGAGACGATCGATTTCGCCTTTCACTCGCGAAAGGCAACGCTCCGGCAAACATTATACCAGGAGACCGATCAATTTCGACAGAGAAATTTAGGTTCTCGCCGAGCGCCTCATCGGAGGCGCGAAGGGGCAGACGGAAGATCTGACTGGAAGCTAACGGGAAGAGGAGTCCTTCTGAAGCGGTTCCGTCACGATGCCGAGCTTGTCGATTCCAGCGCGCTTGATTAAATCCATTACCTGAACCACCGTCCCATAAGGAACATCCCGATCGGCGCGAAGGTAGATCGAGACATCGGGTGAGGCCCCCTTCAATGACTGGAGCCTTCCCTCCAGCCGGGCCATTCCGACCTCTTCCTTATCGAGGTAGACCGATTGGTTCTTTTCAATCGTTAAAACCTTCCGCTCATCCGCTTTAATGGTGTTGGTCGCCGCCTGCGGCAGCTTGATATCCATCCCACGGTACAGGAGCGGCGCGGTCACCATGAAGATGACCAACAGCACGAGCACCACGTCGACCAGCGGAACCACATTAATCTCGGCCATCAATTTCCGATGGCGCTCGGATGAAGACATCATTTTCTATCTCGTTCTATATTCGGCTATTCTCTACCAGATCGGCCGGATCGGCGATTTATTATTTGATTAAATAGGGGTATCTTCATTTTACCGGATACATTCTTCGCTGAGAGGCGACCCCCTTCTCTGTGAGGGATCGACCGACGGCGCTATCTCACCTTCCGGCCGCTCTCTGTGAGGTGGAACATCTTCTCCTCCACCAACGAGGTGAGCTCCGACGCGAAGACTTCCAACTGGACTTCCATTTTACGGAGTTTATTAACGAAGATATTATAGGCGATCACCGAGGGAATCGCCACAAAGAGGCCCGCCGCCGTGGCGATCAACGCCTCCGACACCCCCGGCGCCACCGAAGCGATGTTCGCATTTCCCTGCCGGCCGATTTCCTGAAAGGAGTCGATGATTCCCCAGACGGTTCCAAACAGCCCAACGAAGGGAGCGGTGTTCCCCACCGTTGCAAGCAGATGAAGGTAGCGCTCCTGATGGGCCATTTCGTCCTGGATGCCGCTCTGGAGGGTGCGCTGAAGGCCGGCCAAAATCATCGGACGGTTCCCATCGAGCGAGGGGGAGAGCGACTCCCCGCTCCCTTCAAGATAAGGCCGCATCTTATCCATCGCCGCCTGATAAATGACCACCATCGGTCCCTCATTCCGTTTGAGGGCCTTCTGTTGGATCTCCACCAGGTTATCGGATTTCGAGAAGAGGACCAAGAAACGGCGGTTCTCAGCCTCGGCCTTCCGCAGCGTAATCCACTTATAGAGGATGATCGCCCAGGTGACGATCGAAGCGATGAGGAGAGCAGTCAGGACAAACTTTGCGACAAGACCGGCGGCAAGAACCAGTTCTAAGATGGAAGCGTGTGAACCTGGCAAAACGGTTGGATCTCCTTGAATCGGTACATTCCTAAAGCGTTAAATTAGGACGGATGTGAATCGTAATGGCTTCTCTGTTCGATCGATCTGTGATCTTCAATACAAGATGGCGGGGCCGACGAGGATCGAACTCGCGACTTCCGGCGTGACAGGCCGGCGTTCTAACCAGCTGAACTACGGCCCCCGCATCACCTACGACCGTTTTTTTATCTCGCCCGGATCAATGCTCCGAGCAGGTCAATACGATATTAAGCAAATATAAAGCAACGCTTACAGCAGATCTTCCGCAACGCGCGCAACGTCTGTGTGAATCTCGGTCCGATTTCCTGATCCGGCCTTTCATGTGGTAGGCGGAACAGGGATTGAACCTGTGACCTTCGGCTTGTAAGGCCGACGCTCTACCAACTGAGCTATCCGCCCGATGGCCACCGTTTGCGCGCTCGATAACAGCTTATGAACCACGGGAAGGATCGCACCGTACGGTTCATATGACTTGATCAGCCGGGCAATGTTTTGTAGAATACTACCAACTTTTTTGTTTGTCAACAAAAACGGAGCCCTGGCTGATTGAAATTAAGACTCTCCGCAATCGTTCTGATCCTCCTTTTTACAGGCTGCTCGCAGCCGACTCCGATCTCACCCCCTCACCCGACGCCGCCTCCCCGCTTCACCAACTTTGAGACCGGCGCAAATGTGAAGAGCCTCGCATTCGACGGAGCGGACCTCTGGCTTGGATTGGCCAGCGGCCTGATCCGCTACGACACCCGCACCCCCGACCGCCATGAGATCTTCACGATCCGATCGACCCAAGGGCTCCTCGCAAAAGGCATTTACAAGGTGGCGGTCGATCGCCAAGGGAGGAAGTGGGTCGGCACCTACGGGGGCGGCCTCTCGCGATACGACGGAAAGGAGTGGGTCACCTATACCCCTTATGGCGGCGGGCGGATCACCTATGATACGGCCTGGACGGTCTATCCGACGGGCAGCGGGCTCGGCGACCTCTGGGTCTATGACATTTATTTTGATTCCGACGGCACCGCCTGGATCGCTACCTGGAAAGGGGTCAGCCACTTCGATGGAACGCGCTTCACGACCTACACCGAAGCCGACGGTCTCCTCGACAAATGGGTTTATGCGATCGCCAAAGACCACAACGGAAATTTTTGGTTCGGCACCGAAGGGGGAATCAACCGATTCGACGGAAAAAATTGGACCGGCTACACCCATCGCGACGGGCTCGGCGCCGACGTCGGCGGTGCAGCGAAAGGAACAGCAGAAAGCGGTGCTTCTTCTTATGACGAATCGGGACACCACGGCGGGATGCGGAAGGAGAACCGCGCCGCCAATGCCGATTTCGTCCTCGACATCGCCGTCGACCGGGAAAATAACATTTGGGTCGGAACGTGGGGGGCGGGCCTCTCCCGCTTTGACGGAAAGCGGTGGACCACCTATACCGCCGGAAACGGGACGATCGGTGGCAACTTCGTCCACGCGGTCGAGATCGACACGAACGGCGTCCTCTGGATCGGAACCGATCATGGGATCTCTCGATT
The DNA here is from genome assembly GCA_016200325.1 of Candidatus Manganitrophaceae bacterium. Lineage (NCBI taxonomy): Bacteria > Pseudomonadati > Nitrospirota > Nitrospiria > Candidatus Troglogloeales > Candidatus Manganitrophaceae > Candidatus Manganitrophaceae bacterium. The sequence goes on along the minus strand of JACQEZ010000001.1, from coordinate 85,373 downwards.
TGACGGAAAGACATGGCGGACCTACACCGTCGCCGACGGCCTCCAAGACGACAATGTCTTCTCGATCGCCTTCGACGCACAAGGGAACAAATGGTTCGGCACCTGGACCGGCATGAGCAAGATGGAAGAGTAAGAAGAACATCGCCGATTTCGAATTGCGGAATGCGGATTAAAAAGAAAAAATCTCCGGATACATCGGCACCGGCGGCGGGCTTTTCCGAACGGAAGAGGGCGGGGCGGAGTTGGCAGCCGATCGAATGGTTGAGGTAGGGCCGATTTGCCCGCGTTGGAATCGCGGCCGGTTCGATGGGATTATTATACCGCTACTGAATCACACCCCTCGCAGCCCTGCCGTTTTAAGACGACACCGGATGTGTTATACTCGCCGCCATGCGCTTTTTAGTAGTGGAAGATGAGGAGAAGGTCGCCCGGTTCGTCCGCCGGGCACTTGAAGAAGAGAGCTATGCCGTCGATGTGATCGGCGACGGGGAGTCGGCGATCGATCAGATTGAGGTCGTCCCCTATGACCTGATCCTCCTCGACCTCACCCTTCCGAAAAAAGGGGGGCTCGAGGTGCTTCAATGGCTGCGGCAAAAGGGATACAAGATTCCGGTGCTGGTCCTCACCGCCCGGACGGCGGTCGGCGATCGGGTGAAGGGACTCGACCTCGGCGCCGACGACTATCTGGTGAAGCCGTTTGCAATCGAAGAGCTCCTCGCCCGCATCCGCGCGCTCCTCCGCAGAGGGGGCGCCGTCGCGTCTTTGCTTCAGGCGGACGACCTGACCCTCGATCCGGTCTCCCACGATGTCCGCCGGGCCGGACAAAAAATCGAACTGACCACCAAGGAATATGCCCTTCTCGAATACTTCCTTCGCAACCCGAACCGGGTCTTGACCCGGTCGATGATCTCGGAGCATGTCTGGGACATTCACTTCGACACCTTTACGAATGTCATCGATGTCTATGTCAATTACCTTCGGAACAAGATCGACCGCGGCTTTAAGCGCCCGCTGATTCAAACCGTTCGTGGAGTCGGCTATGTTCTCAAAAGCTGAATTCCAAGGATGGGCTTGGCCGGTCTCGATCCGGGGGCGGCTCGCCCTTTGGTACGGCACCATCTTGGCGGGGGTCTTCCTCTTCGTCGGCGTGATCCTCTATTTTTATTTCTCGAAGACGCTGCATGCCGATTTTGATCGCTCGCTTCGATCGACCGCAGAGGCGCTCGCGCATGCCTCGACCGATCGGCAGTCGGTTCTTCCGGAACTCGACATCGAGAGCCTCCTGCAACAGCTCGACAACCCCGATCTCTCCACCGGCTTCTTCCAGCTCTTCGATCCGCTCGGCCGATCCGGCGCCCGCTCCCGGAATCTCTCCAAGCGGCCCTATTCGTTGACCGAGCCGGCGCTCAGCAATGCGGCTCAAGGCCGATTCACCTATGAAACGTTCCTCGACCCCGAGCGGGGGAAAATCCGCTGGATCACCTACCCGGTCATTCAAAACGGGCGGCTGGTCAATATCCTTCAGGTCGGCGGCTCGCTGAAGAATCTCGAATCGGTATTAAGCCGCCTGCGGCTGCTTCTCCTCGGGATTTTCCCCGCCACCCTTCTGGTGGTGGTGGCCGGCGGCTGGCTCTTGACCCGCCGGGCGCTGCAGCCGGTCGATGCGATGGCCCAAGTCGCCCGCCAGATCACGGCCGGCGATCTCTCCCGCCGCATTCCGATCCACGCCGGGCACGATGAGCTCGGCCGCCTGGCCGAAACGTTCAACGCCATGATCGCGCAATTGGAAGAGTCGATTCAGCGGCTCCGCCAATTTTCGGCCGACGCCTCCCATGAGCTTCGCACCCCGCTGACGATCCTAAAAGGGGAGACCGAGCTGGCGCTGCGCCAGGCCCGGACGATGGAAGAATATCAGATGACCCTCGCCAGCTCGCTGGAGGAGATCGACCGGATCTCCCGGATCGTCGAAGAGCTCTTCCTCCTCTCGAAGGCCGACTTGGGAGAGGCCCGTCTGGAGAGAAAGCCGGTCGCGCTGGCGCCCCTCTTTCGCGAAACGCTTGGGCAGATGGAGCTGCTCGCAAAAGAAAAAGAGATCTCGCTCCGCTTCGACTGCCGTGAAGAGGCGGTCGTCACCGGGGACTCCGACCGGCTTCGGGAGCTGCTGCTCAATCTGATCGAGAACGCCATCCGCTATACGCCACGGGAAGGGCGGATCGTCGTCACCCTCTCGCGGGAGGGAGCGCACGCGCGGGTCGCCGTTGCCGACACTGGAATCGGGATCCCAAACGAGGATCTCACGAAAATCTTTGACCGCTTCTATCGCGCCGACGCCGCGCGCGAGATCCACCCCAAAGGGAGCGGCCTGGGGCTCTCGATCTCTCGGTGGATCGTCTATGCCCATGGCGGAACGATCCAGGTCGACAGCACCCCCGGCCTCGGAACCCTCTTTACCCTTCGTTTTCCCCTCCGAAACGATTAGATTTTTTTAATCTTCAATTAATTCCGTTTTAACCTCTCTGGTTTAAAGTCATCATCAATACCGAATGATTTCGGCCGGATGACTTTGGTTTAGATCAAAAAAAGCAATCAGGAGGTTTTTGCAAGATGAAACGGATTAGAACGATTTTAGCTCCAACTGTTTTTCTTTTATTCGGGTTGGCCGTCGGCGGCTTTCTCACCTCCCATCTCCACCTCTCCTCGGTCGGCCAGGCGGCGGAGGTCCGACGCGACATCACGCCGCTGCGGGCGGCCGTTCCGGCCGATGACCTCTTCATTGAAATTGCAAAGCGGGTCACCCCTGCGGTGGTCAACATTTCAACCACGCGTGTTGTGAAGAGCGGGGAAGACACCCCTTCGATGCCCCCGATGTTTAATGATCCTTTCTTTAAACGCTTCTTCGGCGATCGGCCGGGCGAGCGGCCATCCCCGCAGCACCCCCGGCGGTCGCAGGGGCTCGGCTCCGGCGTGATCGTCGATCCAAGCGGCATCATCGTCACCAACAACCACGTGATCGCGCAGGCCGACGAGGTCAAAGTGCTGCTCGCCGACAAGCGGGAATTCAAAGGCAAGGTGATCGGAAGCGATCCGAAGAGCGACCTGGCGGTTGTGAAAATCGACGCTGAGAATCTTCCATCAATGCCGTGGGGGGATTCGAATCAGCTGCAGGTCGGAGAATATGTCTTGGCGGTCGGCAATCCGTTCGGCCTGAATCAGACGGTGACGGCGGGGATCGTCTCGGCGGTGGGGCGGGCGAACGTCGGCATCGCCGATTATGAAGACTTCATTCAGACCGATGCCGCCATCAACCCCGGCAACTCCGGCGGCGCCCTGGTGAACCGGCGGGGCGAGCTGATCGGAATCAATACCGCCATCTTTAGCCAAACCGGCGGCTACATGGGAATCGGCTTCGCGGTACCAAGCGACATGGCCCATACGATTATGGACAGCTTGGTCAAAAACGGAAAGGTGGTCCGCGGATGGCTCGGCGTGTCGATCCAGGAGGTCAGCCCGGAGCTGGCCAAACAGTTCGGGTTAAAGGAGCCGAAGGGGGCGCTCATCGGGGATGTCCTTGCCGGCAGCCCCGCCGAGAAAGCGGGAATTCAGCGGGGAGACATCCTGGTCGCAGTCGATAACAAAACAATCGACAGCCCGGAACAACTCCGGAAGCGGGTCGCCGCCGCGCCGGTCGGCCAAAAAATCACACTGACCGTCTGGAGAGATAAAAAAGAAAAAGAGATCGCGGTCTCCCCGGGCGAACAGCCTCAGGATGTCGCCATGGCCGGCAAGGATGAAAAGGGGGCGGAATCGAGCGCCGCCTTCACCGGGCTGCAGGTTCGAACCCTCACCCCAACGCTGGAGCAGCGCTTCGAGCTGCCGAAGGGACTTCAAGGGGTGCTGGTCGATCAGGTTGAGGATGGAAGCCGGGCGGAAGAAGCCGGGCTGCGGCCGGGAGACGTGATTATCGAAATCAATCGAAAGCAGATTCGAAATATCGGCGACTATGAGCAGGTCGTCTCGGGATTCAAAAAAGAAGAGAGTGCCCTGCTCCTGGTCCATCGGCGAGGGAACACCCTCTTCTTAAGCTTGACGGCTTAACACTGAATCATGGACACCCGTTCCCGCCGACCGGCGAGGCGGCCTGCGACGCACCCCCGTCGCATTTCCCCGCACCGCCTCGCCGGTCACCCTTCCCGCCGCATAAAGCCAGAGCGCGATGCGGCGGGGGCGACGGATGGAAACGGGACACTTTCAACGAGGGAGATGATGAAACAGCCGATCTGGATTCGAGAAAGAAAATCTTCACCCCTCCCTCCGATCCCCCTTCGTCCTGTCCTCTGGATGCGAACCTGGGGAGAACGCCACAAGAGAATCGACAACCTGTCCGATTGGCCGACGCGGCTTCTCTCTCGCATCCGGGAAGAAAGGGAATCGGTTCCGGTCGAGGTAATTTTGATGCGGTATCGCTTATTGATCCTGGTCTTTTCCGCTTGGATCTTCAAGCGCTGAGCGGGTGAGAAAAAAAGAACGGATGACTGATTTAAAGAAGTCCTAAATCATAAGGAGAAGCCATCATGAAGGTTAAAACTCGGGAAATCGGGCAACTTCGGCTGGGAAAACCGCGTTTCGCCCGCGAGTACGATTCGGCGTTTGATATCGCTGCCGAGCTCCTCGACAGCGGCCACACCGCCATCCCCATTGTCACCCGGGAGGGCCGGGTGGTCGGGATGGTCGGAGAGCAGGAGTTGTTGCGGGTGCTGCCGGGCCCGCGCCGGCTGGAGGAGATCAAGGCCAAGGAGATCATGGCCCGTGTGCCGGTGGTGACAGAGGAATTATCCCTTGCAGATGCGAGCAAGACGTTGGAGGATGCACACCTTCAGCGGCTGCCAGTTGTCCGAGAGGGGATTTTGATCGGAACGATCACCCGACGGGATCTCCTGCGCGCAGGATTGGGCTGGGGAACGGGGGAGTGGGAGTAAATCGGCCAGCTTTCTTCCGCAACGCAGGGGTCGGGTGTCATTCGTTTTCGATCTCTGTCTCGGATGATTTAGGCCGCTTTCTCTTTAGTAGGTTCATCGAGGGTCTGGAGAAGGTTAGAGAGCTCCTCGGCATGTTGCTCCTCTTTGGCGAGGATTTCTTCCATAATCCGCCGGCTGGTCGGATCCTTTTCACCGAAGTATCGGATGATCTCGGAATAGCTTTCGATCGCAATCCGCTCGGCCACCAGATCTTCCTTGATCATCTCGACAAGAGTATTCCCCTCCACATATTCGGAGTGGCTCTTCGAAATCAAGCCTTGCGGTGAGAAATCGGGCTTGCCGTTGAGCTGCGTGATCCGCTCGGCGATCTGATTGGCATGCATCTCTTCTTCATTGGCATGTTCCAGGAACTCCTGCGCCACCGCCTGCGCATGAATCCCGCTCGCCATGTAGTAATGGTTCTTGTATCGGAGCGTGCAGACGATTTCGGTGGCCAGCGCCTGATTTAAGATATCGATGGCCGTATTGATGTCCCCCTGGTACGTCTGTGTCACCGCCCCTTTCTCTATATTCTGGCGAGCGCGCTCGCGAAGGGTTTTAATATCGGTCAAGAAAGGCTTCTCCTGCTTTTCCATTGTAACCTCCTTTTCTGTCAGCTTCGACAACCACGAACATCGGGAAGATCGATGCGCAGGTAACTCTACCTGAACCTTGCGCCTCTATTATTCTATGCAATTTGGTCGCGTGGATACAAGTGCGCCTCATTAAAGAGGGCCTCTATCCTGCTTTTTGTCTGCTTTGGGTGAAAGCGTGCCGAACCGACCCTCAGCAAACCACCTCCCTTTTTAAGGGCGGTGAAATCCGCCCGGAAGGGTCTCATCGTCGAAAGGGAACGGAAGCCCCTCGGGAACCCGTAATTTAGGCTCGGGACTATAGGCCGGGCTGTTCTTCTGGATATATTCCTTGGCGATCTCCGGCAGGTTCAAGTCGAACTGCCGGGCGCGCTCCTCCATCTTCTCCACCGTGTAGGCATTTTGAATGGCATCCCAAACCAACGCCAACACCCCGGATCGCCTCCCCTGCGGGGAGCAGATCAACGCCGGGCGGGCCTCTTGGGGAAAGAGGATCTCCTCTAATTGTAGAAAGTTCTCCTTGGACCATGCTTTGGCGTCGACCGGAAGTTCGGCGTAACGCAGGCCGGCCCGCTCCGCTTTGCGCCGCTCCGGCTCCCGAAACTCCTCCGGCATCGTCGTATCGATTAACATCCGATATCCCCTCTCACGCAATGTGATCAGCTCCTCGTCGATCGGATGACCGGCAAAAGCGAGCTCCGGGTTAACCTTTTTGATTTCCATTTCAATTTCCTCCCACAACGGCACGTCGATCGCCGCGCTCTTCCTGTTCGGCCTCATTCAACAACCGCTCGATCATCCGTGTCACCGGCGCCGTCGCCTGAGATCCTGTATGGCGGTATCGAAGAAGAAGGTTGCGATCATAAAGAAAATAGGTCGGGACGGCGTCGACCTGGTAGGTCGATGCCACCACCCCCTCCTGATCAAGCACGATCGGATGGGTGAGCTTGAAGGCACGGACCATCCGCTCGACCATCACCTCATTCTTATCCGTTTCAACCAAAGGGGTATGAACGCCGATCACCCGGAGCCCCCTCGGCCCGTACCGCTCCAGCCACTGCACAACCGCCGGCATCTGATCTTTACAGAGAGGGCAGCTCAATGCCCAAAAATGAAGCAGGGTGACCGCCGCGCCGTGAGCGGCGACGTCGATCGGTCCGCTATTGAGCCATCCGGCCACCGGCGCAATCGGCAGAATCGGTGTTCGCAAGCGCAGTCCCATTGTTCACTCCACTTGTCTCTAGTCTAACGATTTTAGAGCGATCCGGGCAAGAGGGAGCGATTCCGACGCAGATGCGGTGTGGAAGTGGAGAAAAACCGGTGCGGTCTTGAAATGCCGGAGCGGTTCTTGCTTTTTGAACACCGGAGCATTTAAGATTAACGGCAGGACTGCCTCTGGGTCCCGAATGGAGATGCGATGCTCAGCCTGCCGACAGGTTTTCTATGGGAGTTGGCCCCGTCCTTTGGGTTGGCCGCCGTGGCGGTCATTGCGGCCCACTGCTTCCGGAGGTTTCTAATAAAACGGATGCTGCGCTGGGGAGATTTCAGCCATCGGATCGAACGGCTCTCCTTTTTCTGGCCGTGGGTTCTCGGCCTCTATGTGGTGTTGACCCACCTCCCCGGTCCACCCCGCGCCGTCAGGTATATCGACAAGGTCCTCGATCTCTATCTCTATGCCACCGGCACGTTGATGGCGATTCACCTGTCGCTCTGGGTGCTTCAGCGTTTCTTGACCGAACAGGGAATCGTCGCCCCGGTCAGCAAGACGGTGCACAAGGGGATCTATGCTCTTTTTGTTCTCGTCGGAACGCTCCTTCTCTTCTTGAGGATCGACGTTCCGGTCTCCCCCTTCCTGACGGTGATCGGGATCGGCGGGCTCGCGACCGTGCTGGCCTTTCAGGAGACCTTGTCGGACACGGCGGCCGGCTATCACCTTCTCTCGGAGCGGCGTCTGCGTATCGGCGATCGGATCCGCCTCCACTCCGGCGAAGAGGGGATCGTGCAAGAGGTCTTGTGGCGGACCACCCGGATTCAGTCCCCTTCAGGCCAAACCTACCTGGTTCCAAATCGCAGAATCGCGCATGGATTCATCACGACCCCTTCCCGGGACGAAGTCTGGGACAGTGCAAAAGTCCGAACGGTGATCGAAACCAATCTCTCCAATCGAATGCTCGTCCTCGTCTCAAATCGAGAGCCGTATGTTCACCGCTGGATGGATGATGAGATCCGCTGCGACCGTCCCGCCGGCGGGCTGACGTCGGCGCTCGACCCGGTGATGCAGGCCGCACGCGGAATCTGGGTCGCCTGGGGAAGCGGAGATGCCGATCGGGAAGCCTCGGATCCGGAGGGGAAGGTCGCGGTCCCTCCCCACCATCCGACCTATACCTTAAAGCGGATCTGGCTCAATCAAGAAGAAATCGAGCACTATTATCACGGCTTCTCCAATCGTTTTTTCTGGCCCCTCTTCCATAAAGCGATGGACAAGGTCCAATTTATGGAAGAGGACTGGCGCTACTATAAAGAGGTCAATGAGCGGTTTGCCGAGGCGGTTTTATCGGAGACGAAGGGGAAAAACCCGATCGTCTGGATTCAAGACTATCACTTGGCCTATGCCCCGCTTCTCCTCCGAGAGCGTCAGCCGGAGGCGGTCCTCTCCCTCTTCTGGCATATCCCTTGGCCGTCGTACGATGTCTTCCGGGTCGCCCCCTGCCGACGGGAACTGCTCGAGTCGCTCCTCTGCTGCGACCTCATCGGCTTTCAGACCCCGTTCTATCGCGATCAATTTCTCGAGTGCGTCCGCCAGATTTTAAACCTGCCGGTCGACCCGGCGCGAGAGTCGGTCTTGTATCGGGGCCGAACGGTCTATGTGAAAGCTTTTCCGATCAGCATCGATACGGAGGCCTGGCTCCGGCTCGCCTCCATCCCGGAAGCGGAAGAAGAGATGGCGGCGCTGCGGAAGAGGTTGTCGCTGGGACCTGACGGCTTCATCGGAATCGGCGTCGACCGGCTCGAATATACCAAAGCGCTCGTCGAGCGATTCAACGCGATCGACCTCTTTTTTACCCGCTACCCGCAATTCAAGAAAAAGTTCACCTTCATCCAGATCGCCTCCCCGAGCCGCACCGAGATGGCCGACTATCAGACCTATGGAGAAGCGCTCCTTCAGACCGCCCGCGAGATCAATAAACGCCACGGGAAAGAAGGGTGGCGGCCGATCGATTACCGCCCGATCTACATCGCCCCGGAGACGCTGGCGATCTACTACCGGGCGGCCGACCTCGCCATCATCAGCTCCTTCGCCGACGGAATGAATCTCGTTGCAAAAGAGTTCCTCGCCTCTCAGATCGACGAGCGGGGGGTCCTCCTCTTAAGCGAGCTCGCAGGGGTCTCCGAAGAAATTCGAGGGGCGTTCTTGATCAATCCTTATGACGTGGAAGGGCTGGCGGAGGCGATCAAAACATCTCTCGGGATGACCACTTCCATCAAAAAGGTCTTGATGGAGGAGATGCGCCAGCAGGTCCGAATAAACAATGTCTATCGATGGATGGGAACCATCTTCGAGGAAATTCACCGGATCGCCGGCTGAGGAGATCATTGCGGAATGCGAATTTCGAAGTGCGGAATAAAGGAAAGAAGAGAAACCAGAAGTTAGAAGGAACAGCGCCCTGCGCGTTTGAAGCCAAATCCCCGTTCCCGACCGATCTATTCAACCACCCCCGCGACTTGCTTCTCCCCCATGACTGTGGTAGGTTCATTTTTTTCCAAGCCCATCGAGACGCAATCCTACCTCGATCGGTCGATTTTCATCCGGTATATAATAAGGCCGATACCATCCATCTATATTATTCATTTAAATGATTCGTCAACGAGGAGGAACGCCATGGACTCACACGCCGTCTGGCTGGCCATCGGATTTCTAGGACAAGCGCTGTTCTCCATGCGCTTTCTGGTCCAGTGGCTCAAAAGCGAGAAAAAAGGCCGGAGCGTGATTCCCATCGAATTCTGGTACCTCAGCATCGCCGGGGGCGGCATTCTCTTCATCTATGCGCTCCACACCGCCGATCCGGTTTTCATCTTCGGACAGGTGGGCGGCCTCTTCATCTATGCCCGCAACCTCCACCTCATTCGACGGTCCGAAGGGAAACGCCCGGCGGTCGAACCGACCGATCCCTGATCGACGCCCGCGCCTACCCTTTCTTCTTCGTCTGGCCGGCAACCTCTTCGATCGCCTTTTTCACCTTCTCCGGATCGCCCAGATAAAAGTGGCGAATCGGGGTCAGATCATCGTTCAGCTCATAAACCAACGGAATCCCGGTCGGGATGTTGTAGGCGACAATCTCCTCATCCGACATCTTGTCGAGATACTTCACCAACCCGCGGAGGCTGTTTCCGTGCGCCACGATCACGACCTTCTTTCCAGCCCGCACCGTCGGAGCGATCGTCTCATGCCAGTAGGGGAGAAAGCGGGCGATGGTCTCTTTGAGCGATTCGGTCAACTGAATCTCTTCCGGCTTGAGATCGGCATAACGCGGATCGTTCCCCGGATAGCGCGCGTCGTCCCGCGTGAGCGGCGGGGGAGGGATGTCGAAGCTGCGGCGCCAGATATTCACCTGCTCGGCGCCGAATTTCTCGGTCGTCTCCACCTTGTTCAGCCCCTGAAGGGCGCCGTAATGCCGCTCGTTGAGCCGCCAGCTCTTCTGATCCGGAATCCAGAGGAGGTCCATCTCCTCTTGAATGAGATAAAGGGTTTTGATCGCCCGTTTCAAGACCGAGGTATAGGCGAGATCGAATCGATATCCCTCTTTGGCCAGCCACCGACCGGCCTCGCGCGCCTCCTCGACCCCCTGCTCCGACAGCCCGACATCGGTCCATCCGGTAAACCGATTTTCCTTGTTCCACACGCTCTGGCCATGGCGGACCAACACCAGTTTTTTCATTCTTTTCTCTCCACGCACGTCGTCCAAGCAGCGCCCGATCTTCCGGCGCATCCCCGATGAAAATCCCGCATAGGGTGCCAACAGTCGCGCGACTTGTCAACAGTTTATTTCTTTAATGGTGCGCCGCCGCCCGACGTCACATCCCCGGATGACCTTGCATGCCGTGCTCCGCTCCGTCCGTGTCGCGCCGCTTGTCTATTTGATCTTGTTGATCTTGCCGATTTATGTAATCTAGCCGCTCTCGTCGCTCTTCCGGGGACATCTTGAGAAATGCCAGCTGCGCCTCGGTCGACATCATCATCATCGCCATCGCCTCTTCCGGATTCATCTGAAGCAGCGCCTGCTGCTGCTCGATCGGGATCGGCGGCAAGGGATGGAGCGGCATCGTCTCTAAATTCTCGATCGGCGCCTGCATCAAATGAAGCTGCCGGACCGCCTCCTCCCGCTTGTTCCGAACGGCCGGATTCGTCAAAATGTCCATGTAAATGTCGTGAAAGCTGTGGAGGTTGTCGAAGGTGGCGGCGATTTCGGGAAAGCGGTCGGCGAAGGTCGGCGAGATCTCATGCGCCATCGGCATATGCTTCGGGAGGCGCGCGGGATCGAGGAACATTTTTTTGAATTCGTCGACGGCGGTCTCCATCTTCCTTCGACGCACTTTCGGATCGGGCTCTAGGAGCGCCTCGTTGGCCGCCAGCTGCAGCCAATGATAGGCCCAGATGGCGCCGTTGAATTTCGGGTACTTTTCTTTCCAGTAACCGGAGAACGATTGCCCTTCCATCAGCCGCATCGATTTTATATCGAGCGGAAAGGTCCGTTTTGGCTCGGTGAGATAGTAGTTCAGGGCGCCGCGGATCGCCCGGTCTTTCTCGCTCACCCGATCGTCGGAGAAAATATCGTAGACCTGCCGGTGAAGATAATGGGTCCAATCGAATGCCTTGTTCACCCGCCAGGCGAGTTTGACACTCTCCGGAGCGATCGTCTCCTCCGACGGCGAAAACCGCGGCCGGCGCTTTTGACCGAGGAACATCTTCGTGACGTCCCGGAAGAGATCTCCCTCGATCGATTGGATCGCCTCTGCTTCACTCTTCGCCTGAATCAGCCGCTCCGCCAAGTCCGCATGCCCGATATCGATGATGTTGAGCAGCGCATTAAATTCGGGGTAGACCCGCCGCGTGGCGAAATTGTACTCTCCCGGAAGGTAGAAGACCGACTCTCTCTTTTCGGCCGATGCAGGAAATGCCAGAAGAAGGAGTACGCTCATCGCCCAGAAGAATCGACCTGTCTTCATCCTTCTCCTCCCTTGCGTTGCGTCACGGGGAAAAACCGCCGGAATGAAAAAACAGTCGACACTCCGACGGTGAACCCATAGCGGCTCTCCCCTTCACTTCGTACGAGACGAAACAGGCCGGCATCGACCACCCAGGTCGGTGTCAGCTGCAGCCGGCCGCCGAGCTCGGAGATAACCTCGGTTCGCCCGCCGTCGATCGGCCGAACCGCATACAGGTCGGCCAATAAGACGGCAAAGAGGATCGGGAAGGTCCGTTCATAAGCGATCCCATAAAGCGATCGGCCGACCCGATCCCCTCCCTGACCCGGCGCTTCGGTCGGCCCCGCCGTGTAGGCTCCATTCAGGTGAAATCGATTCATCCCGAGCGTCTTGCTGACGATCCCTTTGAGTCCCGCGTGGAGATGATCGCCGCCGAACGGACCGGTGGGGAGGAATATCTCCGGGCGAACCGCGAATGCCGGGAGGGTCTCGCTCTCCTGGTTGAGATTGTAGAGAAGGTGAATCTCTGTCGCGGCGAGGCCGCTCTTTGTCTCTCCGTCGTGCCGGGCCACCCCCTCCCCTTCCAGGCCGACCTCCCCATCTTTTATCAATCCCCAGGTCAGCCCCGGTTCGACAGAAAGACTATATCCGCCGCCCCGGTGCCCGATATAGCGGGGGAGGCCGAGCTGAAACTCAAAGGCGCGGAACTCGATCGGCTGCGCATCCTCAATGGAGATCGGGCGCCCTGGGTCGAGGTTTCGATAGTCGGACTGGCCGTAGACCGGTTCCGATAAAGACATTAACAAAACAAGAATCGACCAGAGATAAAACACGCGCTTCTCCCTCGTAAAGTACAAAAAGAGTGCAAAAAACTTTATCGAGGGGGAAATCAGATCCGGTAGACGGAATAGAGCTGATAGTAGGCGTTCAATAATCGTGGCAGGGACGTTAATTCGAAGAAGTAAGGCAGGCGGTTCGAGCCGGCGGGACAGCCGGCGAGGATCAGGGCCGGTTCAATCGGCTCCACCGAATCCAAAAGACGATCCGAACCAAGGTCGCTCTTGCTATAGGAGATGGAGCCGGAGCAGGAGTGCTCCGCCCCCTTGGAGGAGTGATGGGAGCGGTCCGCGCCTGGATGGGCATGCTCCCCGGCCGCCTGCGCCATCGGGGTGGCGTTGCTCCAAGGGCAGATCCCCCAGATGAAAAACCAGACGATCAGAAGAAGGGGATTGAGATAGATCGATGTCGTGCGATGGATCTTCAAGGCGGCTCCTCTTCTATTCACTCTAGCCGAGCCCAACTGAATTTGTCAATTTATCGATCTTCCTCTTCGGTATCGCTCGATCGGATCACCTCCGAGTCGGAGAGCTCAATCACCCCTTTCCGAACCATCTTTGCAATCTCCGGGAGAAGCCGATCGATCGTCGCCGGCGATTCGATGACTTCGAGCTTAATCGGAAGATTCTCGCTGAGGCGAAGGATCTTCGGGGTATGAAGGACGCGGCTTTGGCCGTAGCCGGCAAAGCCGCGAAAAAGGGAGACCCCTGCCACTTGCCGGGTCTGAAAGAACTCGATCAGCGCCTCATAGAGGGCGCGGCCATGCCACTGCTCGGTCTCATCGAGGTAGATCGTAAGCCGCTTCGCTTTTTCCTTTTTGATCATGAAAGCCCTCTAGATTTGTCGCGCCAACACAATTCCGAGCCGGACCGCCAGGAGTCCGGCCGTCACACTGAGGAGAATATTCAACAGCGCCAACGTAAAACTTCCCTCTTCCATCAGGCGATGGGTTTCGTATTCAAAGGTCGAGAAGGTTGTATACGCTCCGACAAAACCGATTGCAATCAAGAGACGCCAGTGGGGATGAACGATAAACCGCTCGGTAATGGCCGTGGCGAAGAGGCCGAGGACAAAGCTTCCGCTGATATTGATGACAAACGTCCCATACGGAAAGAGCGCCCCCATTCTTCTACTGATCCAGCCGTCGACGACATAGCGGGCGATCGCCCCCAGAAATCCGCCGATCCCCACCATCAGATATTGAATCAATGCCGCTCCTTTATTATCGAACCGGGCTCGGATCTCTTCTAGAGATAAAAAAACTCCTACCCAAGTTGCACACTCAAGTAGGAGTCATCAGCCCATTGCTCCGGGCGGTTCCGGCGAACTCCATCGCCGCTTCGCCATGTGATCCTGATTATAGGTGGGGCCGATGGCGCTGTCAACCATTTCAGGTCATACAGTCTCAAGAGCCGATTTTCATCTGTAGTTCACAAAATTGTTACCGTGATCAGTACTTCATTACACAGATACCGCCCGCGGACGTCGTCTTCTGGAAGCATTCTGATTTATATCCCGTTGGAACATCTATTAAAGAGGCCTCTTCCGTTCCTGACTTCGCTCCGGCATCCGAATTGCTTTATACAGAAAGGCCATCACCGAAGGCCGGAAAATCCTCTCACATGGAAGGTCCATTCAAAATGGAATTCATCCCTCTTTTCTTTAAAAAGCACAAACGGAATCTCTTTACGAAGAGGATGAAGGGAATCTTTCTCTTGGCCGCGTTGCTCGGCCCGACCTCGCTCGTCTCTGCCCAGGACCCGCTTCTCTCCTGGGACCCCAGTTCGGATGCCAATGTGATCGGCTACAAAATCTATCATGGAACCGCCTCTCAAATATATACCGAGTCGACCTACGTTCAGGCGGTAACCAGTCAGGCCCTCTCCGGTCTCGCACCGGGCGTCCACTATTTTTCCGTGACCGCCTATGACCAATCGGGCACGGAGAGCACCTTTTCCAATGAAGTTTCTAAAGAGATCGCCAGCGGCGACGTGGCCGCCTCCGGCGCGGAGAGCGGAAAACCGGGCAGCGGCGGGGGGGGCGGATGCGCCATTCGCCCTCTCACCGAGGAGGAAGGAAGCCCGCTCGATGCGTCCGAGATGGTAGTCCTGATCGCGGCGATGATTTACACGGCGGTGAAGAAGCGCTTCCGTCGTCTCGATTCAGCTCGGATTCAGCCGTTGAGGTAAGCGCGCCCCTGCTCCGACAGCGATAAAATACTTTTACCTCGGACCGACCTTCCTTTCCGTCCTTGACAGTCGCTCAATCCATGGTGTATCTCTCAGAGAGATGAATGAACTGAGAGATCAGATCTTAGACTTAATCGATACCATCGGGCCGCTTTCTGAGAGCCGCTTCAACGAGGCCGCCCTGCGCCTCTTTCAGCGCCAATTCGAGCTCAACCTTCCTTATCGCCGCTTTTGCCTCTCGCAAGAGAAGCGCCCCGGCCGTGTTCAAACGTGGGAGGAGATCCCCCCCCTTCCGGCGATGGCGTTCAAGGTCGCCGCCATCTCTTGCCGGCCGGTGGAGGAGGCGGCCCGGCTCTTTCAATCGAGCGGGACGACCGGGACGGACAAAAGTCGCCATCCCCTCTTCGACCTTGAAATCGCGGCGGCGGCCATCCGGACCCATTTTAGAAGACACCTCCTGCCGGAGGGAGACCGGATAAAAATGGCGATCCTGACCCCCTCACCCGACGAGACGCCCCACGCATCGCTCTCGTTCATGATGGAAGTGATCCGCGCGGCCTACGGAACCGAAGGAAGCCGTTACTATATCCGCGAGGGAAAACTCGATGCGGCGCGGCTCGCCTCCGATCTGACAAAAGGAGACGAGCCGGTGGCCCTTCTCGGGACCTCGTTTTCTTTTGTTCACTTTCTCGACTTCCTGCGAGATCAGACGCTTCGGATCCGGCTTCCGGAAAAAAGCAGGCTGATGGATACCGGCGGCTTCAAGGGAAAATCAAGAGAGATCCCGCGCGCCTCCCTCGATGCGCTCTATCAGGAATACCTCGGCCTTCCTCCGGCGTGGTGCATCAATGAGTATGGAATGTCGGAGATGACCTCGCAGTTCTATGACGGCGTGGCCGGGGTCGATGGGCCGCGCGTCTACATCGCCCCACCCCAGCTTCGCAGTCGCCTTCTCCATCCGGAGACGCTGAGACCGGTTGCAAAGGGAGACGTCGGCCTCCTCGCCCATTACGATCTGGCCAATATCGATTCCGTCGCCGCCATCCTCACGGAGGATCTCGGGCGAGAGGGGGAGGGGGGGATTCTTCTGCTCGGCCGGGCGCCGGGCGCGACGCCAAAGGGATGCTCGATCACCCACGACGATCTGCTCGGCTCTCACAAAGGAATCGGAGAGAGATGAAGGGATACTATCTTCCCGAACAGCCGCTCGACCCGATCGAAGAGACAGAGCGGGATTGCGCCGGAATTCCGGTGACGCGCCCCCGCCTCTCCACCGCGTCGTTGGCGCACATCGCCGACCGCCTCATTGAAGCGCAAAAGCGACTCGCATCGGAATCGATTTACAAGATCGTCGACTGGATCGATGCCGCGGCGCGCTGTTGGGTCGATCCAAGCGATTCGATCCGACAGGAGGCGGAGCAGCTTCTTCCGCGGATCACCGGCGATTCGCCGGGGATGATCAAGTGGGCGCTCGACGATCTCTTCAAGCATTTAACCCGCCCGGTCCTGCTCCAATTCCTCGAGGCCGAAATCGGGGATCCGAGCCTACTCGATCATTTTCGTTTAAAGCCGAAAGGGATCGGATTTAGCCGGGCGTTTGGCCCGCGGCTGGCGGTTCATATCTTGCCCGGGAATATTCCCGGCACCTCCGTCTTCAGCTTGGTCTGCAGCCTCCTCGCAAAGTCATCGAACCTGGCCAAAGTCAGCCAGGATGAATTTCTTCTACCGGTCCTCTTTGCCCGGTCACTCGAAAAAATCCGGCCCGATTTGTCCGGAAGCCTCGCCGTTTTGACCTGGCCGAACGCGCAGGTCGACCTCACACAGACCGCCTTTCAAAAGGCCGACTTGGTGATCGCCTACGGCGGAGAAGAGACGATCAAAACGCTTCGCGCAGAGATCCCGCCGACCACGCGGGCGATCTTGCATGGTCACCGGCTGAGTCTTGGGGTGATTGCGCGGGAATCGATCAGCAAGGAGAGCGCGGAGGAAGCGGCCACCGACATCAGCTTATATGACCAGCGCGGCTGCCTCTCGCCCCATCTCTATTATGTCGAGGAAGGGGGGACCGCCTCACCGGTGGCATTCGCCCAATGGCTCGCCCAGTCGCTCTATGTCGCCTCGTATCGGCTCCCCAAAGGGATCACGACCTCCGCCGAGGCGGCGGAGATCCAGCAGCTTCGGGGGGCGATCCCGCTTAAGGGAGGACAGGTCTTTCCGAGCCCTTCCGGAATCGATTGGACCGTCCTCTACGATCCCGATCCGCACTTTTCGATCTCTCCGCTGGCGCGGACCATCTGGATCAAACCGGTCCGCGACCTCTCCGACGTCCCGGGACATCTCGAACCGCTCCGGCCCTACCTTCAGGCGGTCGGCATCGCCGCCCCACAGGCGCGCCAGAGCGAGCTGATCTTCTCCCTGGCACAGGCCGGGGTCAATCGGATCTGTCCGATCGGAAAGATGCAAAAACCGCCGCTCACCTGGCATCATGACGGGCGATTTCGCCTGCTCGATCTGCTCCGATTCGTCGACTGGGAGAACACGTGACCTCTCTCCGCCGCCGGTTCCGAAGACATCTCGCCCAAACCTCCCCCGATCCGATCGGGCTGGAGATCGATCATGCCGCGGGCTCGTATCTCTACACCACCGATGGAAAGGCCTACCTCGATTTTATTTCAGGGATCGGCGTCGCCGGCATCGGTCACACCCATCCAGCGGTGGTCAAGGCGATCAAAGCCCAGGCGGAGAAATACCTCCACGTCATGGTTTACGGCGAGTATGTTCAGTTGCCTCAGGTCGAGTTGGCGACACGGCTGGCGCAGCTCCTTCCCAAAACGCTCTCTCAAATCTATTTTACAAACAGCGGGACGGAAGCCAACGAGGGGGCGCTGAAGTTGGCCAAGAAGGTCACCGGCCGGAAGCGGCTGATCAGCTTCGAGGGGAGCTTTCACGGCGACACGCACGGCGCCTGCTCGGTAACCGGCCGGGAGATTTATCGAAGACCGTTTGAGCCGCTCCTCCCCGGCGTGACTTTTCTTCCCTTTAACGATCTCGGCGCACTAAAGCAGATCGACGATTCGGTCGCCGCCGTCATCACCGAGCCGATTCAGGGGGAAGGGGGAATTCGGATTCCCGACGACCGGTTCCTCCCCGCCCTCCGCGCCCGCTGCAAAGAGACCGGCGCGCTCCTGATCTTCGATGAGGTGCAGACCGGCTTCGGCCGGACCGGGACGCTCTTCGCGATGGAGCATTGGCGGGTCGTTCCCGACATTCTCACCGTCGCCAAATCGATGGGGGGAGGAATGCCGCTCGGCGCCTTCATCGCCCGTCCGGCCATCATGAAGCAGCTCTCAGTCGACCCGCCCCTCTCGCATGTAACCACTTTTGGCGGCCACCCGGTCTGCGCGGCCGCAGGGCTGGCGAGCCTCAACTTCATCGTTGAAAACGACCTTCCGCGGCAGGCCGCGGCGATGGGAGAGAAAATTCAATCGGGCCTCCGGAAAATCGCCCGGAAGAATACCGCGATTCGGGACGTTCGAGGGAAAGGGCTGATGATCGGGTTGGAGCTCTCCGATCCGAAACAGACCGCCCGGTTTGTCGGACGCTGCCGAAAAGCGGGGTTGATCCTCGGCTGGACCCTTCACACAAACACCGTCGTTCGAATCGCCCCGCCCCTCACCCTTTCTGAACGGGACATGCAGAAAGGGCTGGAGATCATTGAAAGATCTCTTCACAAGTAACTAAGCATTTGCCCTTTTTCTTCCCCCTCGTCGGCCGTGATCGGCCTTTTTCACCCGAAATTCCTCCATTTCCAATAGAACCTGATACAATAAAAAAATCCCACTTGGAGATATACCGCTTCCATGCAGATGAACCTTCTGACCAGCATCGCGGTCAGCATTATCTTTGCGACCCTCTCCGCCCTCGTCGCGCGAAGGTTCAAACAGCCGCTGATCCTCGGCTATATTTTCGGCGGAATCCTCCTCGGCCAGAAAATGGGGTTTGGAATCATCGCCGACGAGGCGAGCATCGAGCTGATCTCCGAGATCGGATTGATCCTCCTTCTCTTCATCATCGGCCTGGAGATCAACCTGACCAAGCTGATTGATGCCGGCAAGACCGCCGCGGTCGCCGGGAGCGTTCAATTCTTCGGTTGCATCGCCCTGGGAATCCTCTTCTTTCGATGGCTCGGTTTCTTCTCCGGACAAATCAATTTTAATCTCGCCTATCTGGCGCTCGCCCTCTCCCTCAGCTCCACACTGATCGCCGTCAAGCTGCTTTATGATAAATATGAAATCGATACCCTGGCCGGACGGACGACGGTCGGCATTCTGATCTTTCAAGACATCTGGGCGATCGTCTTCCTCGCCCTCCAGCCGAACCTGCTTCAGCCCGAGCTTTCTTCCCTCTTTTCCTCGCTCCTTGCGGGGGCGGGGCTTCTCTCCCTCTGTTTTTTCATCAGCAAATACCTTTTGCCGAGACTCTTTGTCTGGATCGCGAAGTCGCCGGAGCTGATGCTGACGACCTCGCTCTCCTGGTGTTTTCTGGTGTCGGGCATGGCCAACGCGGTCGGCCTCTCGAAGGAGATGGGGGCGCTGATCGCCGGCCTCTCGATCGCCGCCTTCCCCTATAGTCTCGACGTCATTGCCAAGATCACCGGCATCCGGGACTTCTTCATCACCCTCTTTTTCGTCGCCCTGGGACTCAAGGCCCCAGCCATTACGCCGAGCCTCCTGGCGACCGCTTTTTTGACGACGACATTCGTCATCCTTAGCCGATTTATCACCCTTCTCCCGACCCTCGGCGCCCTCGGCCTCGACCTGCGGACCGGGCTGCTCACATCGATCAACCTCTCCCAGATCAGCGAGTTTTCCCTGGTGATCGTCACGCTCGGCGCCGCCTACCATCATGTCAATGAGTCGGTCGTCTCCATTGTGATCCTCAGCTTGATTCTCAGCCTGGTCCTGTCGAGCTATCTGATCCTTTACAGTGAGCATATCGTCGGATTTGCGCTGAGGCGCCTGAAGAAGGTGAAGCCCGAAGAACCGGTGGCCCCCTCTCCCTTTTCTGCGGTGAGGGTGGGAAAAGAAATCGTTCTCCTCGGCTTCTTCAAAGAGGCGAGCTCCTTCCTCTTTCAGATTAACCATGAAATGCCTTATCTAAAAGAAAAACTCTTCGTCATCGATTTTAATCCACAGACCCTCGAGATCTTAAAGAAGAATGGGGTCGCCTGCGTCTACGGCGACATCGCCCATCCCGAAACCCTCCGGCATGCCGGCATCGGCGAGGCGCGCGTGGTGATCTCGACGATTCCGGATACGTTCCTGAAAGGGACAACCAACCACCGTCTGTTAAAGCAGATCCAAACGCTCTGCCCGCAGAGTGCGGTGATCGTCACCTCGGAGACGATCCGCGGGGCGCGCCGCTTCTATGAAGAGGGGGCCGCCTATGTTCTCCTCCCGCGGCTTCTCTATGCCCGCCACCTCTTTACCGTCGTTCAAACCCAGCTCCTTCAAGGATTGGAGCTGCTCCGCGAAGAGCAATTGAAGGACATCGCCGAGCAGCCGAAGAAAGATCTCCCCGTTTAAATCCGATTCAGTCGTCGAGCAAACATCCCGGCCTTGAGATTCCAATAATGGATCGATATAATGCGTCGCAGAACCTCGGGAGAACCACCCGCGGCCAACGGGCCCAAATAAAGGAGCAAAGAGATGGCACGAATGGATGTAATCGATTATCAAATTTTCGGATCGGAGATGCAGTATGTCGAGATCGAGCTCGATCCCGCCGAAGCGGCCGTGGCCGAGGCGGGCGCGATGATGTTCATGGAGAGCGGAATCGAGCTGGAAACGGTCTTCGGCGACGGCTCCCAGCAGAAGTCCGGTTTGATGGGGGCCCTTCTCGGCGCCGGCAAGCGGCTGCTGACCGGCGAGTCGCTCTTTATGACGATCTTCATCAACCGGGGAAGCGGCAAGAAAAAAGTGGCCTTCGCCGCCCCTTACGCGGGGAAGATCATCCCGGTCGATCTGAAGGAGCTCGGCGGCCAGCTCATCTGTCAAAAAGATGCCTTCCTCTGCGCGGCCAAAGGGGTCTCGGTCGGAATCGCTTTTCAACGAAAGCTGGGGGTCGGTCTCTTCGGCGGGGAAGGATTCATCATGGAGAAGCTCGAAGGAGACGGACTCGCCTTCATCCATGCCGGCGGGACATTGGCCGAAAAAAATCTCGCCCCCGGCGAGATGATCCGGGTCGATACCGGCTGCATCGTTGCGTTGCAGCCGTCGGTCACCTACGACATTGAGTATATCGGCAAAATCAAGTCGGCCCTCTTTTCGGGAGAGGGCTTCTTCTATGCCACCCTTCAGGGGCCGGGGAAGATCTGGCTGCAATCGCTCCCGCTCAGCCGCCTGGCGAGCCGGCTTTACTCGGCGATACCGGGGCTCGGCCGGGGACGAGAGGAGGGATCGATCCTCGGCGGATTGGGCGGTCTGCTGGAGGGGGATAACTGAGCGGCCGGTGGCTTCCCTCTCTGAGATAGAACTGTTTGAGGCGCTCTCCTTCGGCCCGGGACTTCCACCCCAGGGAAGCCGGATACCGGTTCGGATAACGGTCACAGGCGTTACCCTTCATCCGGGTGAGCCGATGGAAGAGACCCTCCTCTTCGAAGCGTTGCGGGTGACCGCCGGCGGGTTCAACCACGATCAGATGACCCTCGCCTGGACTGAAAATGGAGCGGTGCGATCACTGGTTCTCTCCGACGATCGTGCCAAAGAGACCTTCCTCTCCCTCGCCCCTCCTTCGCTCGCGCCGCAGCTGATGCAGTGGCGAAAGCAGACCGAACGCGTTCAAAGGGGAATGCGGTTCGGCTGGATGCTCCTCGGTTTTATTCTTCTCCTCCCCCTCCTTTTGGGATTGGCGCTCTGGTGGCAGTCGGATACCCTCGCCGCATGGGCCGTTCAGAGAATCTCCCTCGCCTCGGAAAGACAATGGGGCGATCTGATTTATGCGCAGACTCAGACCGGCTTGACACTCCTCCCGAAAGGGGAGACGACCCAGGCGATCGAGGAGATCGGAGAGCGCCTGACGAAAGGAGCCCCTTACCCCTTTCACTGGCACGTGGCCAATGACCCGACGGTTAATGCGTTTGCAATCCCGGGGGGACATGTCGTCATTTTCACCGGGCTGATTCGCGCAGCCGATTCGGCCGAAGAGGTCGCCGGCGTCCTCGCCCACGAAGCCGAGCATGTCCTTCAGCGGCACAGTCTGAAAGGGATCGTTCATCAGCTCGGCTGGCAGGTCGTCCTCACGCTGATTTTTAGCGAATGGGGCGGGCAAGGAAGCGGGCAGATCGGAGAGGCCGCCGCCCAATTACCGCTTTTGCGCTTCGGACGCGATCAAGAATCGGAGGCCGACCGAGAGGCCCTCGCCCTTCTGAAGGAGGCGAAAGTCGATCCGAATGGCATGATCACCTTTTTCCACCGGCTCGCCAAAGAGGAAGGGGTCTCCATCCCGCTTCTTTCCACCCACCCTCCCAGCGCCAGCCGTGCCGAAGCCATCCAAAACGAAATCAAAAAGCTAGGCCCCTGGGAGAGCAAGCCGCTCCCCTACGATTGGGCACAGATCAAAAAGAAACGGACAAAGTAAGCCGGATAGGGAGTAGAATCCCGCCTTTAGATTGATCGTTGTACTTGCCAAACCCGCCACCCCTCGCATACAATCACCGCATGGAGATCATCGTTGATGGCTACAACTTCATCGGTCGGCAAAAGGGCCTCCGGGGCTATCTCGAGGAGAAACGTCGCCGCCTGATCGACCAGCTCTCTTCCTATCGCACGATCAAAGGTTTTCCGATCACCGTCGTTTTTGATGGGGAAGGGAGAGGGGGTGCGGAGCGGAGCGGCGGGGTTGAGGTGGTCTTCTCCGGCTATGGAGAATCGGCCGACGATGTAATCATCCGGATGGCGGAGGCGCTTCGGGAGGGATGCACCGTTGTCTCCTCCGACCGGGCGGTTCAAGATCAAGTTCGAAGCCATGGCGGGGTGGCGGTTTTCTCCGGAGAGTTTGAAGCGCGGCTCCACTCGGCCCTCTCTCCAAACAGTTCCATCGGAGCGGCTGGGCCGTCCGGACCGACCCATCTTGCCCCCCTAGAAGATAAAGACGACAGCTCCGAACCGCTCTCGCAACCGGGGCCGAAGAAAGGGAATCCCCGCCGCCTCTCCAAGGCCGAGCGCCGCCGCCAAGGGCGGCTTAAACAGCTCTGATCATTTTCCGACCGTGGAGAGAAGGATGATTCCGACGAAGTCGTGAAGAAAATGCATGACGATCGGCGCAACGAGACTTCCACGCCAGAGGTAAACCGCCCCGAAGATCAGCCCCAACACACCGACGGTGAGAATTCCCGCCATCCCCTGATAACCATGCCCGGCGGCGAAGAGGACTGAAGAGAGAAACAGCGCGCCCCGGGCGCTCCCTAAAACCGTCTTAAAGCGGAGCATCAAATATCCTCTGAAGATCGTCTCCTCCGACACGGCGACCACCGCCACCAGGGCCAAGGAGAGGAGCCGTTGCGCGGTGCTGTCGCCCGGCAGGAGCGAGGAGACAGGAATAGACGGAGTCGAGAAACCGACCTGCTGCAGGGCCGCTCCGAGCATCCCCGCGCCGATAAAGACGGGAAGAAAGAGTGCCGCCCCGAGCGCCGCCTCGCGGCGGGCCCCTTCCGCAGACCAGCCGATCGTCCTCCACGACTCGCCGTTTCGCCAAAGGAAATAGAGGACGAGGCTCGTCAGGGCGAGATCCCGGAGGAGCGTTCCGGAGGCCATCGTCACAAAGTTCAGCGCGCCTTGCTTCATTGCAAAGAAGGAGACGATCATCGATGGAACAATCAGAAAAAGAAAAACGGCGACCTCAATCGCCTGCTCCCATCGGCCAAACCGCAGGGGAGGGGTCGCCTCCGAAGGCTGAAGCTCTTCATCCATCCGGTTCGCCTTACAAAGGATTTTTTCGAAGTGACAGAATTCCGGGATCTTTGCCAGTTCATTCAAATTCCCGGCAGGGAGCTAGAAATAGTGCGCCTTCTCTTTGAAGACCTTTATAATTTCGAGCGTGAGCCAGAGGGTCCCCCCACCCCACACCAAGGTCCAGAAAAGAAACCGGAGCCACTCCTTCCAGGAACGAGGCGGCGGTGACCCTTGTTCCGTCTCGACTCTCTCGACCGTCTCGTCTTCCGGATCTCCCGGCTGAAGAAGCTTAAATCGTCTCATCCCTGATCCTTGACTGCATTCAGATCTTCAAACGGCGCATCGCTTCGAAGAATGGACTGATTTCTATATACCCTATCTTGAATCGCGACGCAATCGATTTTGCTTTATTCTCCGGCTCATCAGGTAGGCGGCCACCGCCGGGAGACTGATTGCTCCCGAACAAACCGATCTTGAACACCGATTTCAAATTTTTATTTCAGGAAGATAAAACATTCCGGCGTGCGACGGAAGAAGAGAAGAGGGAGGATCAGGCAAGAAGGTCGATGATCCCGTTCTCCATTTCATCGGTGGTCTTTAGGGTGGCGAGATTCATACTAAAAGCATACTTGGCGAGGAGCTGTTGGGTTGATTCTTCGGTCAGATCGGCATTGGAGGCTTGGACCAATTCGCCTTTTGGGGATTGGTAAAAAGGGCCCGGCTCGGTGCTCTTTTCAACCTCAACGACCACCCCGCCGCCCGCTCCTTCACTGAGGAGGATCGAATCTTTTTTGAATCGGTCGGTGCTGAGATTGGCAACATTGTTTGCCGATGCGTCAATCTTCTCTATACTGGCGCGGAGCCCCGAAAGAGAGGCCCCCAAGGGTGAGAGCATCCTTCTTTTCCTCCTTACACTCTCTTATCGGCAGGCCTGAAGAAAAACTTGAGAGGAAAGGATCAAAGAATTTACAATCACCCAGGGATAATTTAAGTTATTGATTTTATAAAGGAATGTTTAAGTGAGGGAATACTGAGGACCGCTTCCCCCTTCCGGAGGGGTTAATCTCCCCCCTTTGGCGCCGATGGCGCCGCACTGGACGCAGTTGGTCGGGTTCATCCGAATGACCCTTCGTCCTTCAGAATCAGTGGCCCACTCGTAAACATGGGCAGGGCACATATGAATCCACGCCTCCCCGACCTCCTCCGGAACCTGCACCTCCACCCGGAGGTGATTCGGCTGGTTGTCGCGGCTGCTGTTGCCGCTGGCATGGACACTGGTGAGTTTGTCGAAGAGATATTTCCCGTCCGGGGGAGGATATTCTCTCTTCTCGATAAAGAGCGGCTCGTCGGCATCCCGCCGCGCTTTGAACCGCCATCCGGGAAAAGCGCCACCGGTGACCGTCATCAGTCCGGCCAGCACGACTCCCGGGATGAATCCATGATCGAACGCTTGGCGCATGTTCCGGACGCGATGGAGATCGTGCATGACAAAACTCTGCCGCATCGACGCATCATATCCAGACAAGGAATCCGATGACGCGAGATCCTTTCCCGATTTCAACGCCGCAAAGATCGCCTCGGCGGCAAGCATTCCCGAGGCCATCGCATAGTGAATCCCCTTCAGCGCCGGCACATTGAGGAACCCGGCGGAGTCGCCGACCAACACCCCCCCGGGCATAAAGAGACGGTCGGGGATAGAATAATACCCTCCCTCCGGAATCGTCTTCGCCCCCCATCCATTTTCAAGGCGCCGGCCCCCTTCCAGAATCTTTCGGAAGAACGGGTGGGTCTTCATCAACTGAAGAAGGTCGTGAACCGACGTACAGGCGTTTCGGTAGCCGAGCCCGACGACGAGTCCGAGCGAGACCAGGTTTCCCCCCATCGGATAGAGAAAGCTGCCGCCGAATTCATTATATTTTTTAGCCCCTCGGAGCGGCCACCCCATCGTGTGGATCACCTCCGCCGGCGGGTGTGGGACCTCCCAAATTTCTTTCACGCCGAGCGAGTAGGTCTGTGGATTGCTCCGGGTGATTCCGAAGTGCGCGATCGCCGCCTGCGTCAAATGCCCCTGCGCCCCTTC
The DNA here is from genome assembly GCA_016200325.1 of Candidatus Manganitrophaceae bacterium. Lineage (NCBI taxonomy): Bacteria > Pseudomonadati > Nitrospirota > Nitrospiria > Candidatus Troglogloeales > Candidatus Manganitrophaceae > Candidatus Manganitrophaceae bacterium. Next base: position 59,504 of record JACQEZ010000001.1, on the reverse strand, counting down.
CCCCAAGACGGTCGCCTTGGCGAGAATCTCCGCCCCTTCCTGAAAATTTTCCATCGGCGCGCCGCTCCGGTCGCGTCCCTTGTCGCCGGTCTTCACCCCGCGAATCGCCCCGTTTTCGACGAGGAGTTTCACCCCGGCGGTCTCGCTGAAAATCGAAACGCCGAGCGCTTCGGCCTGCTCCGCGAGCCACTTTCCAAATCGGCTGACCGAGATCACATAGTTTCCATGATTTCGCATCGTCGGCGGCATCGGCGCTGGATAGGCCTTCTTCTCGGAGAGAAGATAAAGGGCCTCTTTTTGGACGGGGACTTCGAGCGGGAAGGTCCCTCCCTTCAAGTCCGGGAAGAGCCGTTGGAGGGAGCGGGGATTTAGAATCGCCCCGGCGAGCAGATGGGCCCCCGGATATTTCCCCTTCTCAGCAATCGCGATGGGGAATTCACCGAGCCTTCCCTTTACTTCCGGATCGGTCTCCAGCAGCTGCGCCAAGCGGACTGCACCGGCAAGGTTCGCCGGACCGGCCCCGACGAAAAGGATGCCGACCTCGATCCGGTTTTCCGGACTGGACCGGATCGGTGATATAAACTCTCCCGGTTGAACGGGGGGCGGGAATTGGGATGGCTCCATCTTTTCTCCTTTGACGGGAACGATGTCATTATGATACCTGCTGTTTTTCGTCTTCGCAAGTCGATCGGTCCATTTCCTTTCTCTGTTGCATTAAATGAGCAGAGATGTGCATCTATTTGCCTCCTGGTTGAACCTATTCCAATCTCCCGGACCGCGGAACTTCTTTGATAAATGCCTCTGAACCTGTTTCGCGAGTAAAAATTCTTATCTAAGACGCTTCAACCACACAGCCAAAACGAGGCACTCCGCTTGCAAATTCTCATGAAAGACCGATCGGCCGCCCGGCGGAAGCTTTGCCCGTAGAGGGTCCCTTCTTACGGAAACGTCGGGCTCCACTTTTAACAACCCGGAACAGCAATATGATAAAACCGCGAAGCCCGCGACGACTGCGAGACCTTCGCTCTACCGATTTCCGACGAGGGGACACGCTCGCCTTGTCCGGATGTCAAGCGCCGTCCAAAGCGCGCGCGCTCCTCCTGCTCTACTTTTTGTTATTCTCCCTCTCCGGCTGCGGCAGTGCCGGAACCGGGGACCCCTCGATGAACATAGCAACCGATCCCCCGTCGGGCGCGGTAAATGTCTCCCCCGCCGCCGAAATCCATGCCACCTTCTCTTCTCCGATCGACCCGGCAACCGTTAATAAAGATACGTTCGTTGTAACGGGGGTCAGCGGCGAGGTGAGCTATCGGGGACAGACGGCGACCTTTACCCCGGCGGCTCCCTTCGAAATCGGGAAAACCTATCAAGCGGTTCTGACGACCGGGATCAAAGACCTCGATGGGGCTCCGCTCCCCTCCATTGTCATCTGGTCATTCACCACCGGTCCCACCCTCGGGACACCCTCTGATCCGGCGGCGCCGGAGATCACCGACGTCTTCCCTCGGGAGGACGCGACCGACGTCGCGATTGACACACCAATCCGGGTGGTCTTCTCCGAATCGATTCTGCCGGAAACCCTTCGCGTCGAAACCTTCTTCGTCCAAGGGGTCTCCGGTGAAATCCACTACGACGATGCAACCGATACCGCCACGCTGCAGCCGACCGCTCCGTTGAAGCCGCAGACGACTTATCAGGTCACGGTCACAAGTGATGTCCGAGATCACGCGGGGAATCCGCTTCCTGTTTGGAAATCCTGGACGTTCACGACCCGCGCGGTGAGTGCTCCCGTACCGCTCAAGATTGTCTCCACCATGCCGGATAACACAGGGTCGAATCTCGCTTTAAACACCTCAGTCAAAGCGACCTTCAGCAAAGAGATCAATCCGCAAAGCCTGCAGGGTAGATTCAGCCTCCTGGCTCCGGACGGGAAAGAAATCGCCGCCTCAGTCAGTTACGATGCGAGTTCGCGGACGGCGACCCTTGATCCGACCGGTCTGCTTCAACCGAAGACAACCTACCGCGTTATCGTCCGAAAAGAGGTCGCCGATTTAAACGGAACGCCCCTCGGGATTGACGTTCAGTGGTCCTTTACCACCGGCCTCGCCCCCGATCATACGCAACCGACAGTGATCCAGAACTTCCCCGTCGGCAACAACGTCGCTCTTGGAAGTGCGGTCACCGCGCAGTTTAGCGAGCCGATCAAACCCGAGACGCTGCAAGGACACTTCATGGTTCTCTCCGGAGGGAAGGCCGTACCGATCAGCGAGATGACTTACGATGCCGCCAGCCGCACGGCGCGGCTCGTTCTTTTCGGGGTCAAGAGGGATACCACCTATACCGCGATCTTAACCTCCGGAATCCAGGATGCGGCGGGCAATCACCTCGTCCAAGCAAGTTGGAACTGGAAGACCACCCGTCGTAGCAGGGACTAGGACCGTCGCACAGCGAATGTAAGAACATAAAAAGAAGAGTGATGATGCACGAAAGCTGCATTTTTTTTCAGACGAACGGCCCCTCTAAAAGCCGATTTAAAAGAGACATCCTCATATCAGTGTATTTTCCGGTTGGCATTCGTTTTGCCTATAGAAATAGCCGTCGTTTAAACTGGGGAACATCGATCGAACCGATCCAATCATTATTTAACACGCGTCTAAGAGGGAGAGACCATGGAAGAGCACATTTTCTATGAAGATGAAGAAGAGAATCGGCACTTTAAACGCTATCGCCGGTGGGCCAAAGACTCCAGACACGACTTTGACGACCGCGACGACTCATACGGATCGCCTGATTCTTTTGATGCTATATGGGAAGGGCGCAGCTAAAAATTAAACCTTCGGCCGGTAAAACCACTCCTGAGTCTTTCGCAGCCGCCGGTTCTCCGCCCGAACCGGCGGTCGTCTCTCGAGCCGTCAACGTCCGCAATTTCCCCCTCAATTTCATTGCCCTTCTTGCTGCCCTCTTCACCCTTCAATGGGCACGCCAAGTGCTCATTCCACTCGTCCTGGCGCTCTTTATCAGCTATGTGCTCGATCCCCTTGTCACCTGGATGGAAGCCCGCAAAATCCCGCGAACGATCGGGGCGGCGATGGTTCTCCTGCTGCTGGTCGCCGCGACCGGCTCGATGTTCTACTCTCTCGGTCGCCAAGGGGATGCGATCCTAGAACAGCTGCCGGAGGCGGCACAGAAGCTTAGGCAATCGCTGCATGACAACCAAGGCGATCCGGACGGAACACTCAGCAAGGTTCAGAAAGCCGCCACGGAGCTGGAGAAAACGGCGGCGGAGGCGACCAACGGGGGCCAGCCAAAACAGCCTGCAAAGGTGCAAGCGGCGAAACCGGCGTTGAACCTACACGATTATCTTTGGGTCGGAACGGTCGGGGTCTTCGGCGCCGCACTTCAAGCGTTGATGATTCTTTTCTTGGTCTATTTTCTCCTGGTCTCGGGAGACGTTTTCAGAAGGAAGCTCGTGAAGATCGCAGGACCCTCCCTTGCGAAGAAGCGAATCACCGTCGAAATCCTCGATGAAGTCAATATGCAGATCAAACGCTTCTTGCTGGTGCAGCTCTACACGACGGTTTTTGTGACGTTGGCAATCTGGATCGCCTTTCGGTGGATCGGGCTGGAGAACGCCGGCATGTGGGGATTGGTCGCCGGCATTCTCAAATCGATTCCATTCCTTGGCGGGATCGTGATCATCGGGGGAACGGCGCTGGTCGGCTATCTCCAATTCGGAACGATTACCATGGCGCTTCTGATTGCCGGCATCGCTATCCTGATCAAGAGCTTGGAAGGACTGCTGATCACGCCGTTAATGACCAGTAAGGCGGGTCAGATTAATACCGTCTGGACCTTCGTCGCGATCTTATTTTGGGGTTGGATCTGGGGCGTCTGGGGATTGCTTCTCGGGATCCCGATCCTCATGGCCGCCAAGGCCATTTGCGATCGGATCGAGGGGCTCAAACCGATTGGGGAGATGCTCGGAGAGTGATCAATCGCGGGAGGGGTCAGGGGGCGAGAGATCCACCCCCTGACAGAGGTCAGGCAGATCCATCGAACGACTAGGCGGCTTTTCCGAGTTTCTCCTTTTGGGCTTCCATCTGAGCGCCGAGATCTTCGAGCTGCTCTTTGCTCAATACTTTTCGCGCGCTTTTGAACATCTCTCCCTCTTCTTCCTCGACGTGATGCTCGACATTTTCATTTAAAACGGTGAGCTTCGCCGTCCATTCTTCGCTCTCTTTACCCAAGGTATCCATCTCTTCTAAAAGCTGTTTGACGATCTTATGCTCTTCATAACTCTCAAGAACAATATCGCGTGTTTCATCCGATTCCTTCAGCGCGGGATAAAAAATCTCTTCCTCAATCTGCGCGTGGATTTCTAATTCATTCCTGAGCTTCTCAAAAAGCTCTTCCCGCTTTTTGACGGCCCGCTCGGTCGTCGGCTCCAGCTTTTCAAATAATTCAGTTACTTTTTCGTGATCTTCTTTCAATAAATCAATTGCGTTCATTTTTTCCTCCTCGTCTGCGCTAAAAAACGCATCCGCAACCCAAACCGGATACGTTGCCTGGCTCTCATACTACTACGCAATTTTAGTGCCCGGAAGGGTAGCGAGGATGACGTGCCGTCGACGCCTTAACAGCGGACCGATGGAACTTCTCCTCCCCTTATTTGCAAATTTTTTCGTCCGGATCAAAATTTCAATTTAATTAGAGGTCACCCGATATCCTAGACCCCCTGAGCGACGGAGACCGGGACGTTTATTGAGGATGAACGGAGAGGCCGAAGTGAGCGAGGGCTTTTTAACGCTTGCAGAATACCTTTTGGTAGAGGCCATGGATGGAGTCGGTCGCGATCGGGGCCCACTTTGGATTCGGGGAGGAGACACTGTCGAGAAGCTCCCCTTTTTGATTAAAATCGTTGCTCTCCAAAATCCGCTTTTGATGGTTTGCGCAGTCGATCTCCATCACTGTGAGACTGAACCCATAATGATCATACCCCTCCAGAGTGAGGCCGATTTTCTTTCTAACCTCTAGCAAAAAGTCGCGCCCCTCCTTTCCTTTGGGGTCGACTTTGATCGCAACGCGAACAATTCCCTTCGGCGTATGAACGATGCTCTGCTTATCATAAGCATGCCTGAATGCATGATCCTCGACAAACGGAGTCCACTCTGCCGCGCCGGCATTGAAGCGCGTTCCGCCGAATAAAATAAAGAGGGTGAAAAAACAGAGTAATCTCTTTCTCATCGAATACATACCCTTCTATTTCAAATCGGACCTGTACAGACAGAACAACTCAAGAAGCATCTTTGTATCACAATTCACCTAAAATAAAAACGCCGTAAATCAGATTCATTTACAGCGTCTTTTAATAAACAAGGGGCTTGGGCAATGAAGAGAGATTAAGGCTTTGAAATAAACCGATTCCCCTTGATGTAGAACCGCAATAATCGTCTCGCCCAGTGCCGTGCATAATCGACGCCGACCCGCGGCCGTTTAACGACCGCCGGCGGCGCCTCCTCCGGCACCGCAGCAATGTAAAAATCGTCGCTCTCCAGATCGTGTCCGTTGAGCCGTTTGTCGATCTGCATCGCCCGGCAGAGAAGCCCAGGCCCTTGGGTTCGCCCGACGATGTTTTTTATCGGCGCGATTGCCCGCAACAGCACGGCGGAGGCATGTCCTTCGCGCTCCGTGACGACATTCATGCAGTAATAGAGGCCATAGATCATGTAAACATAAGCATGTCCGGGCGGGCCAAACATGATTTTCGTCCGCTCCGTCAGCCCTTTTGAAGAGTGCGCGGCCAGATCGTGCGTTCCAAGATAAGCCTCGACTTCTACGATCTGCCCGATCCGCTCCACCCCGTCGGATCGATGGACAAGATATTTTCCGAGCAGCTCCTTGGCAACCACAACGGTGTCACGGTCGTAAAAGGAACGCGCCAACTTTCGCATCATCGATCTAGAAGAGTCCCCTCCTTTTCTAAATTCAAATTCCCATCATTACCTTTTCTCCCGGGCCTTCAGTCGCACAACTTTGTTTTTCGCTTCCATCAACGAAAGTCCCTCTTTTTCCCGAAGAAGCCGGACGGCATCGAGGTCAAGACCCCGGTCAATCAGTGATTGAACAGCGTCCGGTACCAGGCGCTCCACGGAGAGGCCGAGGCGGCAGCGAATCCGCTCCGCGATCACCTGATTCATTTCATCCTGTTCATACGCAATTGAAAGGGGAAGTTCTGTTTCGCGGGTCAACAGGGTCACCCGCGCTTTTGGATAATATCTGCTGTTCCCGATGGGAGATTGCAAGATCACCTGTGTGATCCGGTCAAAAGGGAGTGTCCCTTCCTTCTCCAAAAGGGAGCGCTTTCTCTTCCAGGTCAGGAAGCGTGCTCCTGAATGAAATGTAAAAAGGCTTTCTTCATAAGATCCAAGATAGATCACGCCGCAGGTGATCGCTGCACCGATAAATCCGATGAGACGCTCTTTTCCGAGCGGTTGATGGAAAAAGAAGCGTATCAGGGGAAAGCCGAGAAAGAAGAGCGCCCCGAAGCCGACCCCCTTCACCCATCGTGAAGAGACCTCAACGATCAATTTATCGTCGTCGTCTTTGGTAATTTTCTTCATCTGGTAAAGTCTACCCGAATTCGAGCAGATCGGCCTTCAGAATTTCCTTCTACTGGGATCGGAAAAATACCGCCGAGAAAAGGAGGCCGTCGGGAGGGGATGCTCTGTCGCTCTGAGGATGAAGGGAATATACGACCCAGAGGAGGTTAAAACAACCGCCGCAGGTGCCGACTCCGGGCACCTTTACTAACGAATTGACTCGCCTGTAGCTGCTGTCTATAACGCCCTACAACACAAACAGCTCTGGAGATGTTCATACAAAAAACCAGAAGCGTATGGAGAAAAGAATGATCCTCAGATCCTTATTTCAGATGATGGTGAGGGGCAGACAGGCCCGCCCCTCACCGCTACTTTTTGCATCCAATCTGCAGAAGTTTTCTATCTGGGAGCTTGCTGATGAATCTGTTCTTAATGGGTCACATCCTTCACTTCATCCTTCGTTTTTTCGGCCGCTTTATCGACCTTCTCGCCCGCTTTTTCCGCCGGCCCTTTTTGACAGGCGCTGAAGGAGGCCACGAGAGAAAGCACAACTGTTGCCAAGATCAACTTTTTGAAATAGCGCATCGCATTACCTCCTCATTGTTTATCAGGATCTGATTTTTCAGGTTCCGACCCTGATACTTTTTGCAAGTATGAGACCAATTGAAGGCATGAGACTCCTCGGAGGTGTTGGCCCTCCGAAACCCGTTCATCAAAATAAAGAGGCCGCCTCCCCGGCACCCATCGGATGGCGCGAGGAAATCGGCCCTGAGAAGGTCCAAGTCTGGGCTTTGTCCTGCGTCTGGGGCTATGCCATAAATTTATCTCTTAAAATCCGTTGTGCCGGCCGTTCGAGGAATCGGTAGCTCAAGGTGCAGAGTCCAATCAGTATCGTAAAAAACACGAGCATCGATGTCTTCGTATAGAAGAAAGAGGGGCTCCATCCGATCGATCCGATTGCAATCATAAAAGTTAACTGCAATGGAAAATGAAGGAGATAGAGCGAGTAGCTGATGTCGCCGAGGGGAGAGAGTCGCTCCCCGAGATGTCCCCGCTTCGTCTCAATCAGCGCGAGCGCCAAGATCGTCATCGGAAATAACACGCCGGTAATCGCCAAGGCGGCGCTTTTCCGGCCGAGAGGAATCAGATCAAATCGCCCCTCCAACAGGGCAACGACCCAGCCGGCAATCATGACCCAGGCAAACGGCCCGACCCACCTTTCAACCCAACCCGCTTTGACCATCGCCGCATATGTATAAAAAACCAGACCGCCCAAGAAGAATGAAAAGAGACCCCGGCCCAGAAGCGGCTGGAATCGAAGGAGGATCAGCCCTGCCAGGACAAGCGGCGCCAGCATCCAGGGACGCGCTCCCCCTTTTAAACAGAGGATGAAGAAGAGCGCATAGATGAGGATCTCAATCGAAACCGACGATGTGGGAGCGTTGAATGAAAAACCCCGCTCAAACCCCCAACTGGAGGCAAAGAGAAGATTCAGAATAAAATGATAAACGTCATTAAAAGGATAGACAAAAAACTGACCGGTTCGATGATAGATGACCGATTGGCCGACGAGCACCACCCCCAGCGCCAGCAGGTGCAACGGGTAGAGTCTGGAGAAACGAAGGAGCGCGAAGTTGCGGCCGCTGATGTCGCGCGCGGCGACCCGCTCAGAATATAGCCAGAAGAAAATAAATCCGGACAAAGAGAAAAAGAAATCGACCGCAATCCACCCTTTATTGTAAAAGACAAAAAAGAGCGGATAGAACGGCTGGGCGGTTCTGTCGTACTCCGCCGCCTCGATGCCATGGTAGAAGAAATGTTGCCAATGCCAGAAGATCACCGAGAGCGCGGCGAGACCTCGGACCGCATCGAGGGAAAAAAAGCGTTGTGGAATTTGCAGAGCCGGTTTTCTGAGCGGAGCCACTTCCGGAAGACGATCTACTTCGACATTCATTTCTTTATGCCCAAAACCGTGACGACCAAAAACGTATTTTACACATTATTTTTTAAATGAAAACAGGTTATTTGGGACGCGGGGCGTTTCCCCAAACCCTACTTCCTCAGTTCGTGGGGTTTTACCCCACGAACTGATACAGTGACTACCTGTAAACTACGGCTCCGTTTAACAAAAGGGGATCCGTCTTCCAAAAAATATTTTGAGAAAATCTAAAAAGAACCGGGTAACCTTACAGGGTGCAGCATTGTGGGTCCAACCGAGGGAGCCGGGAAACCAACTGCATAATTACCGCCCCCAACCCCCGCCGGGTGTCGTATCACGCAGCGGCACAAATGCGTTCTGAAAAACATAATTTGCAATCTGGCGGCCCTGCCCGATCCCCTCCGTTTTGTCGAACGCCCAATGGATGCCGAGATAGATCCGGCTCTGGCCATTCTCCTCCTCCGCTTGGGAGAGCGACGAGAAGCTTCGCGGGATCAGCGGGCGGACCTGTCCATTATTGTCCCGCGTCACCCCATTTAACTCATCCGAGACAAACGTAAAGGAGATTGCATCGGTGCGGTAGAAATTACGAAGGATCTGGAAGAGCGCGCCGCCGAACCCGGCATGCCCAGAAGGATAGGCCGGGAAAGGGGGGGTAAAGTCGGGCGCGGTCAGATTGCTCGCCGGCGCGCCGAGCGGGGTAAAGTTCACATCCCCCTCGGTATCCGGATTACCATCGCCCGCACCGGTGGGACCGGTTCCGGGGTCCGACTCACGGATTCCGGTCACCGGGCGCCAAAATTGATAGAAATATTTCGACTCCCAGATCGCGATGCCGGCGTCGGCCAGCGCCACATTCACCAGGGCCAACAGTCGCGCCAGCTCGACGATATCCGATCCCATCTGGTCGGCGATTTGGACCGTGATCTGGTTATAGAGCCGCGGAGGGGCGCAGAGGCTCGGGGTTCCATCATAGGCCCAATAGATTCCGATGATCGTCTGCTCCGGGGTTCGGATCGTCGGGGTGACAAACCCATCTCCCCCCAGCTGCTTGACCTCGTCGTACGCAGCGGTATAGGCCGGGCTCGTCAAAGCGGGGGGCGGCGGCACCCGGAACTGATTCCCCGCGCTGAGGACGAACGGTCTCACCCCCCCCCAAAAAGCGCCGAGCGCGAGGTCGTTTCGGCTGATCGGATCTTGGCGCCATTTCCCCGGCGCGTCGCTTGGGAAGAAGTCGACACCGATATGCGGTTCGGGATACTGCGAGCCGTCGCCGGCCCTCAGCGCCAAAATGGCCGCGGCCGCCCGCTGTCCCAGGTCGATCCCGTTGGACTTTGGGCGGTCGTCCACGTTGATTTGAGCGAGGTCTTCAGTAAATAGATCGTCGAGCCGTTGCCGTTGCGCCGGGAAGAGGGCAACGAGCGTATCGTGCGCGGCCGCTGCGATGGCCGCATCCATCGAGGTCGTCGAGAAGACCGAGGGAAGGCCGGTGTAGCTTTCATAGCCGCCGGCAATCGCATTCACGGCGTCGAAAATGGCGATGTGGACGATCGCCATCGCCCGGCTCGCGCGTGTCGGTCCCAACTGCTCTCCAAAGACGCGGCCCTCCCCCGGCACCCCCGGGGTATGATCGATCCCGCTGGTGTCGATGGCGATCCGGTTCCAGTAACGGAGCCGGTTGATGGAGCCGAGCGGATTGGAACCCGATCCACTCCCTCCCCCTGAGCCATATCCGCCGCCCCCGCCGAAGTTTCCCCCACCCGACCTTGAATCCCCTCCTCCCCACCTGATTTGCTTATATAGCGGCGCATCGCCGGAATGATCTTTTCCGACGATACGTGCCGCGCCGGAAAATGAGCTCGCCCAGGCAGGTGTGGTGAAGGCGAACAGGATCGATAGGAATAGCGTGACCTTCCAGACTGACTTCACGGTCTTTCTCTCCCTCCTTGATTTATACCTGGCACTTATACGAGCCGGTTCCGGACAAACTCATTCCAAGAGAAGGACGTTCTGCTGCGATAGAACGCAGAAACGCCTCTCGAGGGCATGTTGATTGACCCATTTCATCGTGAGATTCGCTATGCCATATCGGCGGGATAAGTGAGATAGAATAATCGTTTTAAAACGATGGGCAGGATGAGTAGATCATAAAAAAGCAGTAAACGCAATACTCCAGGTATAAATAGCCCTTTCCAGGCAAGTCCACCTAGCAGCGCCAAATTAAGGAGGAAGCGGTCTGAGTTATTTCCTTTTCTTTTTTTGGGCGATCAACCAAAGAAGCGGCTTGTCTCCCAATACCTGGAGCGTATGGGAGGTTTGGGAAGGGAGGATGATTCGGTCGCCGTCATGGAGGGTCTCGCTCTCCATACCGACGTTGAGGGTGACTTCACCGCGCAAAATCCAAAGAACGGTTTCTGCTGGATATTTCCGGTTGGCATATCGGGTGCCCGGCTTGTCGACCCAAAACTCCGGTTGATAGCCTTGGGCCTTTAATTCTTTTTCGAGGGCGACTTTTTGAGCCGGCTCGCCCGGCTTTTCCCAGCGACGGATGGCAAGCGGCATCAGCGCGGCGTTCGCTCCCCTTCCACCTCGGCGAGCACCTCTTCGAAAATCGCGAGCGCTCGCTCCGCCTCCGGACGTTTGATCACCAGCGGCGGCATGAAGCGGATGACGTTCTGGCCGCAGCCCAAGATCAGGAGCCCTTTTTCAAAGCAGCGCTGGATGATTTTGTTCCGCTCCGGAATCGCCATCTCTTTGGTCTCGCGGTCGCGGACCAACTCGATTCCGATCATCAGGCCGAAACCCCGAACATCTCCGATCAGGCGATGGCTCTTCTGCATCGCACGGAGCCGGGAGAGGATATGATTTCCGATCTTCTCCGCATTTTGAGTGAGACCGTTCTCCAGCAGGTCGATCGTCGCCAGCGCCGCCTCGCAGGCGATCGGATTGCCGCCGAAGGTATTCGCGTGCGCCCCCGGCGCCCAGCGCATCAGCGCTTCGCGGGCGATCATCGCCCCCAGCGGCATCCCCGACGCGAGCCCCTTCGCCAGGGTCATGATGTCGGGAACCAGATTGAAATGCTCCGAGGCGAACATCTTCCCGGTCCGTCCGAATCCGGTCTGAATTTCATCGACGGCGACCAAGATCCCGAACTCGCGGGCGAGATCGGAGAGCTCGGTCAAAAATCGCTTCGGCGGGACGATGTACCCCCCTTCTCCCTGGATCGGCTCGACGAAGATCGCCGAGACCTCTTCCGGGGCGGCGAGGTGACGGAAGGCGACGTCTCGAATCCAGCTCAGCGCATAGCGGTCGCACTCCTCGGCCGGAATGCCGGCCGGCGGACGGTACGGATTTGGATAGGGCGCATGGATCACCCCGGGGATCAGCGGGGCGAAACCGGCCCGATGAACCACCTTGCTTGCCGTGAGGGAGAGCGCCCCCATGCTTCTTCCATGAAATCCCCCCAAGAAAGCGAGGTAGTAAGGCCGGCGGGTCTGATGGCGGGCGAGCTTCATCGCCGCCTCGGTCGATTCCGTTCCGGAGTTGGTGAAAAAGACCTTCTTCCGCTCCCGGCCCGGCGCGAGCTGATTGAGCTTCTCCGCCAGGAGCACTTCGGAGGAGTAATAGAAGTCGGTTCCCGACATGTGGATCAGCCGCTTCGCCTGTTCAATGATCGCCTTGACCACCTTTGGGTGGCAATGGCCGGTGGCGGTCACGGCGATGCCGGAGGTGAAATCGAGGAAGCGGTTTCCGTCGACATCGGTAATCGTGCTCCCCTTCCCCGACGCGACGACCAGCGGATAAGCGCGGGTGTAGGAAGGTGAGATCACCGCCTTGTCCCGCTCCACCCATTTTTGAGAGTTCGGTCCCGGGGGAATTCCTTTGAGGGAAGGTGTCTTGGTTTTATTTTTCTTCTTCATCGAAAACCTCTTCCGGCCGCCGGTTGCTCACCGGTTATTTCAGGGTAAATCGCCTGTTCTGTCCCTTTCTCCGATAAACCAGACCGAAGAGCTCGGTGATGATCCGAAGCGCCGCAAAGCTGGTGATGTCGGAGAGATCAAGCGGTGGAGCGACCTCCACCAGATCGGCCCCGACGACCGGGAGCGGATGAAGCCGTCGGATCAATGTAATGACATCGCGCGTGCTGAGCCCCCCCGCATCGGGAATGCCGGTGCCGGGCGCAAAGGCGGGATCGAGCGCGTCGATGTCGATCGAGAGGTAGACATTTTCGAGATCGGCGAAGCGCTTAAGGATCTCGTCTGCGATCACCCCGATCCCCCGCTCGGCCACCTCGTAGGCGGGGTACATCTTCATCCCGTTTTCCTGAATAAACTGCAGCCCGGCCCGTTCATAACAACGGGTGCCGACCAACACCGTCACCTTCGGATCAAACCGCTCCGTCTCCATCGTCCGGCGCAGCGGGCAGGCATGCGAATAGGGAGAGCCGTCGAAGACATCGGAGAGGTCGGTATGCGCATCGACGAAAACGAGACCGATCTTCTCGGTCGCCCGCCGGCTGAAGGCGCGATGGACCGGGATCACAACGGAGTGGTCTCCTCCCAGGGTCAACACGAACGACCGGGCCGCCCGCGCCTCCACCGCTTCCTCAATCTGTGGAAAGGCGGCGACGAAATCGTTTTCGAACGGAAGGTTGCCGTCGTCTCGAATGACAAGCTCTTTCAAGATCTCTCCCGTTTCCAGCACCGGCGGAATTTCGCTCGAGATCCGGCGAATTCGATCGGGCCCCTCCGCCGCCCCCTTCCGGTAGCAGACGGCGCCGTCATAGGGAAACCCGATGATCGTGATATCGGGCGCAGCGGCGTCCGGCTGATTGAGACCCGCCCACCATTTTTCTTCTCTGACCTGATTCATCTTGTTTGTCTTGCTTGCCATACGCTTATTTTAACATTCCTTTCCAACTTCGGCGCTCGCCGCTTTCATTCAATGACCGTTGTGTCTCAGATGACCCCAAAACCTCTCTTCGCAAATGAAAAAGCATCAAAGGCGGAGAAGACAAAGAGGATAATGTTCAACATCATGGCGCGGGGAGAATAATCGGAAATCCCCAATAAAGAGAGTGCAAAGAAAATAAAGAGCACCCCCCGCAGATACTGTCTCAAAAAGAGATGCCCGAGTCCGGCAAAAACCAATGAAAGCAAGGCGGCCAAGATCGGCCGCCAGACCGGCTTGGGTCCGACCGGCCCTTCAGCCGGCTTCACTCCTTCCACCTTGGCTTCCATATCCCGGTCGGTCGCCGAAGGAGGACTCTCCTTCTTATCGGGCATCGCCTGCATACGGACCTCCTCGTTCGACTGACACCCCTTCGGACTTCTCCCAGATTTCGGAGGGTCCCCTTTAAACGATTCCAAACCCTCTTCGCCCGATCGAAAAGGCATCAAAGGCGGCGAAGATGAAAAGGACGATATTGAGCGCCGTTGCCGGCGGCCAATAAGCGGTCAGGCTGTAGACGGCGATCCCAGCGCTCAGCAGCAGCGCCCCCCGGCCATACTCTGCGAGAATGAGATGGCCGAGCCCCGCAAAGAGCAAGGAGAGGAGCGCCGCCGAAATCGCCTTCCAGAGCGGTCTCGGCCCGGCCAGCCTCTCAACCACTCCTTCTCCCGAGCCTCGCTTCAGCGAGCCGGTCGGCCGCTTCCGACGGGAGGAGAGATTCTTTCTTGGCAAAGGCAAACACCTCTTTTAAACGGTTATAAATCCCCTCGATCTTTTTGTAAGCCTGCTCTTTGGAATAGCCCTTCAGCTCTTCGGCAATATTGATCAGGCCGCCGGCATTGAGAACATAGTCGGGGGTGTAAAGAATATTGTGGTCCCTCAGCAACACCGCCGCCTTGGCATTCTCCAGCTGATTGTTCGCCGCCCCGGCGACGATCGCGCAAGAGAGCCGCGGGATCGTCCGCTCATTCATAAAACCGCCGAGCGCGCAGGGGGAGAAGATATCACAGTCGACTCGATAAATCTCGTGTCCCAGAAAAGGGTCCGCGCCGGTCACCTTGCAGATCATCATGACCCGCTCCGGGTCCATGTCGCAGACGGCGAGCTTCGCCCCGGCCTGGTGCAGCAGGAGGGCAAGGGCATAGCCGACCTTTCCGATCCCCTGGATGGCCACCTTTCGCCCTTGAAAAGAGCCGTCGCCGAAGCGCTCTTCGAGCGCGGCGCGCATACCGCAGAAAACCCCATACGCCGTCGCCGGGGAGGGGTCGCCGCTTCCTCCCTGTTCTTCCGGAAGGCCGGCGGCATGCGGCATGATCCGGTGGATCCGCTCGATGTCGGAGAGCCCGATTCCGACATCTTCGGCCACGATGTATCTTCCTCCGAGCGAGGCGACCTGCTTCGCGAAGGCAATGAGTTTTTCCTCCGTCTTATCCTTTTTGGGATCGCCCCAAATGACGCTCTTTCCACCGCCGAGCGGAAGGTCGGCCATCGCCGCCTTGTAGGTCATCGCCTTCGAGAGCCGGAGCACGTCGGTCAAGGCGGCATCGAAATTGGGATAAGGCCACATCCGGCAGCCGCCGAGCGCCGGTCCCAGACGCGTGCTGTGAACGGCCACGATCGCTTGAAGGCCGGAGGCTTGATCCGCGCAGAAGAGAACCTGTTCATGCCCTTCCATACCCATCTGTTCAAATAGATTCATCTTGTCCCTTCCTGATTGGAGAAGTTTTCTCCCTTTATGGAAAAAGTCCGCGCGCCAGGTGAGCGCGGACGATCTTCTCGATACCGGTCATCATCGCCGCCAGCCGCATGTCGACCTTTTCAGAGAGCGATTTCGAGAGCACCCGCTGGAACGCGTCGGTCATAATTTCAGCCAGCCGATTTTGGATCTCCTTCTCGTTCCAGAAGTAGTTCTGAAGATCCTGCACCCACTCGAAGTAGGAGACGATCACCCCGCCGGCATTCGCCAAGATATCGGGAATCATGAAGATCCCCCGGTCGTTGAGGAGGACATCGGCCTCCAGCTCCGTCGGACCGTTCGCCCCCTCCGCAACGATTTTGCACTGAAGGCGTCCGGCATTTTTAATATGGATCGCCCCTGTCAAAGCGGCCGGCACCAACACCGTGCATGGCTGCTCCAAGAGCGCCTCGGGGGAGAGGGCCTCCGCCCCCGGAAAGCCGACCACGCTTTGGGTCTGCCGCTTGTGGGCCAGCAGCCGGGAGATATCGAGGCCGCTTGGGTTGTAGACCGCCCCCGTCGAATCGGAGATCCCGACCACCCGGATGCCGTAGGCCGATAAGATCCGCGCCGCGTGGCTCCCGACATTTCCGAAGCCCTGCACGATCGCCGTGCTTCCTAATATCGGAAGGTTCAGATGGCGCATCGCCTCCAAGATCACCACGAAGAGGCCGCGGCCGGTCGCCTCCTCCCGCCCAAGGGAGCCGCCGATGCTGATCGGCTTGCCGGTGACGATCCCCGGCACCGCATAGCCGACCTGCTGGCTGTAGGTATCCATGATCCACGCCATGATCTGCTCGTTGGTGCCGACGTCGGGGGCCGGGATATCCTGGTCCGGCCCGATGATCGGAAAAATTTCGGCGGTGTATCGCCGGGTCAGTCGCTGCAGCTCGTTTCGCGAGAGGCGCTTCGGATCGCACCGCACCCCGCCTTTCGCACCCCCATAAGGTAGGCCGGCGAGCGCGCATTTCCAGGTCATCCGCATCGCCAGCGCCGCGGTCTCGCCGAGCGTCACGGAGGGATGATAGCGAATGCCCCCCTTGCACGGTCCGAGCGCCGAGTCGTGCTGCACCCGATAGCCACGAAAGACCTCGACATGCCCGTCATCGCGGCGGATGGGGATGCTGACGGTCAACATCCGCTGGGGGCTTTTCAATCGCTCGGCCGGGTTGGGATCGAGCCGAAGGCGCGCCGCAGCCCGCTCAAACTGCGCGAGCGCCAGCCGATACTCCCGATGGTCGAGTTCGCCAAGCCATTCCCGATTTGTGCTGTCGGACATGCGAGCCTCTCTTTTCGAGCCGCCTCTTCAGAAACCGATTTTACTTGGACAACCGGAGGGACACCTCGTCCAGCTCGAGTTGAATGGCGGCATGGCCGATTTTAAACTCCTGGCAGAGGAGAAAGTTGATCTTCTTCAATAGGTGCGTCGCTTCTTTCAGCGGCATATCGGCGACCGCTACGTGCGCCGACAGCGCATACATTCCGGAAGTGAGGGTCCAGACATGGACATCGTGCACATCCCGCACCTCTTCAATCACCTTCACCGCCGCCACCACCCGGATCGGATCGATCTCCTTCGGGGTGGCCTCCAAGAGGATGTCGATTGAGTCGATCATCAATCGATAGGCCCAATAGAGGATAAAGAGCGAGAGGAACACCCCCATGAGCGGATCGAGGAACCACCACTGCGTCAGATAGATCGCCCCGGCCGCCGCCACCACACCGACGGAGGAAAGGGTATCGCCGATCATGTGGAGATAGGCCGACCGGACATTCAGGCTCCGACGGGTCGCCCCGATGAGTAACCAGGCGGTGATCAGGTTCGTCGCCAAACCGAGCAAGGCAATCCAGATCATCTCGGTGGTGGCAATCGGAACCGGCTGATAAAAGCGCTGATATGCCTCGTAGAAAATCCAGACGGTCACCAGGAAGAGGAGAAAACTATTCAGAAGCGCCGCCAAGATCTCAAGCCGATAAAAACCAAACGACTTCTTCGAGGTCGGCGGACGGACCGAAAAAACCATCGCCAAGAAGCTGATGGCAAGCGCAAGAAGATGGGTCAGCATATGGCCGGCGTCGGAGAGGAGGGCCAAGCTGTTGGTCAGGACCCCTCCGACCGCTTCGATGATCATCACGCCGCCGGTGAGGAGAATCGCCGCCAGAAGTCTTCTTCGTTCTTCGGAGCCAAAAAAAGAGGAAAAAGCAATCGGTTGAATCGGGGTGTCGTGAGGATGGCCTAAATCGAGACCGCAGCTGTGCTCGTGAGGATGGAGCGATTCCTCCTCTTGAAATTCATGATGGTGCCCCTTCTTTGAGCGAACATCTACTTCCACAGTCCCTTCAATCCCCTCCAGGAAAAATAGAAAATGCCGAGGAGCAGGATGTAGATGATGACCAGTGCGGTTTTAGGCTCGGTCGGATAAACGCTGAAGACCACATAGATCAAGAGGCCGAGCAGAAGCTGCGCAATAAGGATATTTTTTCCGGGCCCTATTCTCTTATTGGCGTCAGACATGCTCCTCGCTCCTGAGTATAACATAGCCTCTTTGAAAACCAAAGAGCGCTTAGCGGTAGGCCCCGGCCGGCGGCGGTGCCGACAAGGTCTTTTCTTCCACGGCGAGAGGAATCTCCAATTGAAGCCCGTCATAGGCCAACCCGACCCCGGCCGGGAGGGAGGTCGATACCGATTCGTAATCGAAATGATGGGAGAGATGGGTGAGAAAGGCCCGCCGCGGTTGGAGAAGACGGACGATCTCGAGCGCCTCCCCGATATTGAAATGGGTTGCATGCGGTTGATAGCCGACGGCGCTGATAATCAGCAGATCGAGATCCTTCAACTTTTCCAGAGAGTGCGCCGGGATCTGATTGCAGTCGGTGAGATAGGCTGCCGGCCCGAAGCGGTAGCCGAGGACTTCCATGGAGCCATGCAGCAGTGAAATCGGCTGAACCGGCAGACCGAACAGGCTAAAGGGCCCTTCGATGGCGAAGGCGGTCATCTGCGGCTTGGTCCCTTCCGAAGGTTTATTCGAAAAGATATAGGAGAAGGCCCGCTGGACGCGTTGAAGCGTTTCGGCCGATCCATAACAGGGGATGACCGCTTTTTGGATCAAATTGTACATTCGAATCTCATCGAGGCCGTAGATATGGTCGGCATGGGCATGGGTGAAGAGGACGGCGTCAACCCGGTCGATCTCCTCGCGGAGGACCTGCTGACGGAGATCGACGCCGGTGTCGATGATAATCGACCGACCTTGATAGCGGATCGAAAGGGAAGAGCGGGTCCGTTTGTTTCGGGGGTGGCTGGAGCGGCAGACGGCACAGCGGCAGCCGATCGCAGGAACGCCGGTCGAGGTGCCGGAGCCGAGGAGGGTCCACCGCATCATTATTAAGGAGCTCCCTCCGCCGGCTTCTCGGGGATCTCCCGTTTTTGGATCATCTCTTCGAAGCTCTTCATCAGCGCCTCGTGCTTCTGGATCATCCCGTCGATCTCGCCGTAGATGTCGGCCAACTTTTTCCGGATCGCTTTTTTTTCTGATGCCGACGGCTTCGCCGCGAGGAGTTTTTCGGTCAGCTGGGCCTGATCTTTCATGACCATCAGCATTTGATGCATCAGGTGATGGTGCTCACGAAGAATGCGGCTTCGATTGAGGGCATCCTTTTCATCAGCAGATTCGGCCAGACCCGCCGAGAGGAGTAAACCGAGCAGTAAAACAACGGCGATTCCGCGCCTAAACAATTACACCCTCCTCTTTTTCATCTCTTCGTTGAATGTTTTCTGATAGAGAATATCCCATTCCGGGCTCCCCTCCACGATTTTCCTCGAATAAGAAGAGAGCCGCTGCCGAACCACTCCGTCGATCTGTTCATCGAGCTTGAGTTCCGAGATGAGGACACGCTTGATCTGCCGGAGGATCGCTTCTCTATCCCCCTTGCGTTCGACGGAAGGATCTTTTTCCAGCGACTGCTGAATCAGGTGGGAGAGGTGACTTATTCGATCATCGCTCAAAACCATGGCGCCCTAAAGAATGAGGTTTCGTTCCTTGACCAGCTGTTTCTTAATCATTTGAAACATCTTCTGATAATCGACCTGGCCCTTCTCCATCTCCTTCTAGTAACTCTTGAGCATCTCTCGGACCTCGGCGTTCAAACGGTCTTCCGCCTGGAGATTGTCCAGAATCACCGATTCTATTTTTCCGACCAGAAGCTCTTTTTTAGGAGAGTAAGAAATGAGACCTTCTTTAAGAAGAGTCTCTGTGAGGACCTTCGAGATGGAAGCCACCCGCTCTTTGGAGAGTTTCATGGCGGTTAGAATAACAAATGGGTGGAGGGGTGTCAATAAGAGGCGGCGCTTGCTTGCTGTTGAACGGGACCGCTCCCTTGTTGTCGGTCACCCGAATTGGCTATACTAAAAATGAGGAGAGTATAAACACTTTTCCCGGTGTTGTGTCATTTTGAACAGAGGGATCACAACACATTGGAGAGGGGGGCTCCAGGGATCAACGAGTCTCTTATATATAAGGAGCACGGCCATGAGTCGAGCAAAGATAGGCTATCTAGTCTCTTTCTTCCTCTTTTGTCTCGCCTTGCCAGCGCATGCGGGCGATTTCGCGGAGGGAGGGAACAAACTCGATCTTCCGCTGACGAACCAAATACCCCATCGGACCGTAAAAGGGGTGGTGGACCGGATCGATGATAAGGGAATGATTTCGGTGAAAACAGACGAGGGGACGATCCGCAGCTTCGGCGTCACGGATGCAAAGAAAGAAGGGATTCAATCGCTGAAACCGGGAGATCGGATCACCCTGGAGTTGGACGAAGGGAACTTGATCTCGGATATTCATAAAGGAGACGCAACGGCAAAGGGGGACACACAAGGGACAATCAGCCCGGAGGGGAAAGGGGGATCGACCCACGCGGACCATCATTCGGTGACCGGAACGGTCGAGCTTTTCGATCCGATTCAGAGGAAGGTGACGGTGAAGACCGAGGATGGTCAATCTCAATCTTTCGAAATTAAGATGCCGATTGTTAACAAATTAAATGGCGTCTCGAAAGGAACCAAAGTCACCCTCGAAATCGACGAGCAAAACCGCGTCATGGATGTTCATCAAGGCTAAGAGAAGAAAGTTTCGACGGATGGGAGGGGGGGCTCCGAAGATAACCAAATTTAAAAAGGAGCATGGCGATGGATCGGAAAATACTTTATATAGCCTCTTTTGTACTGTCGATGGCGTGCACCGTGAATGCAGGGGATCTCCTCGACGGAGGGCCGAAACTGACCCCTCCGGCCGACCAAAATCTGCATCGAAAAATAACCGGCCAAGTCGATCGAATCGAGAGTGGGATGATCTTTCTAAAAACCGAGGAAGGAACGGTCCGTAACTTCGGTTATAAAGATGCCCAAAAAGAAGGACTGAAATCGATTCAACCCGGAGATCGGGTCACCCTCGAGTTGGACGAGGGAAACGCGATTGCCGACATCCACAAAGAGGGCGCAATGGCGAACAGAGGCGACGCTGGAACCGATTCGGAAGGAAAGGGCGGCGCCGCACAGGGGGACCATCACTCTATCGTCGGCACAGTCGAACTCTTTGATCCGATCCAAAAGAAGGTCACCGTTAAAACAGATGACGACCAGTCTCAATCGTTCGAAATCAAGGGCTCGGCGCTCGGCAAATTAAACGGCGTTGAGAAGGGGACCAAAGTCACACTCGAAATCGACGAGCAGAACCGCGTCATGGATGCCCACAGAGGTTAATCGTGGAGTGGCGATCCAAGCAATCGAGAGGGGATCCTGATCGAAGAGATCTCGGATCCCCTCTTCGCCTTTCCAGCATTTTCGTTCGTTCAGATTTGAGAATTCCTCTTGATGTTTCACCCTTATTTTAGTATCGTTTCTAGACCATTCGATACAGGTCCCGCGAGAGCAAACCGATACGATGCCGGCGGTGAGGGAAGGCAAGCTCGCCATCGCGCCTCTTTCAATTAAAATAAACAGGGATAATGATGCATTGGGTCCTGCGAATAGCAGCGGCGGTGACGATCAACAAGGGCCGGAGTCGTTGATGGGCTGGACGGCGGAACAGAGCCCGGGGGAGTCGCCCCCCCCTCCTCCTCGAACCACCCGGGAGATCGATTCACTCCTTCAGAACAGACGCGTTCTCCGCTTTCCGACCGATCGGCCCATCGGCACCCTTTTTAGCCGAGCGTTAAATGACCGCTCGGAGGGGGCTTGGAAGGAGCTCGGTCCGGCGCGCGGCGAAATCGTCATTCTGTCGGAGAAGGAGGTCCGGTTAAAGGTCTCCGTGGGGGACCAGACGGCGGTCGACCTCTCCCCTTTACTCGCACTGCAGCCGGGGGATCTGCAGAGCCTTCGGCTCGAATATACGAAGATCACCGACAGTGATCTCTCAAATATAAGGGGGCTCACCGGCTTGACAGAGCTGGAGCTGAAGAACACGGCGACCAGCAGCCGCGGGCTGAGCCACCTGCAGGAACTCTCCGCTCTCTCCGAGCTCGGACTCTGGGAAACACCGATCGACAATACGGGCTTGGAACACCTGGAGGAATTGACCTCAATCCAAGAGATTGACCTTGGAATGACCCGAATTACCTCTTCCGGCCTGGTTCACTTTCGTTATATGGCCGGACTGCGCCGGCTTTCTCTCGGAGGAACGCAGGTCGGAGACAAAGGGATGGCCCTCCTTAACGGAAACAGGGCGCTTCAAGGGCTCTTTCTCGGATATACGCAGGTCGGCGATCCGGGGCTTGCGGCGCTCCGGACCCTTCCCGCATTGCAACGGATTGCGCTGGCCGCCACCGGAATAACCGATGCGGGACTGGCGCATCTCAAAGAGATCCGGACGCTCGAGTGGATCTATGCAGGAGGAACCCGGGTCAGCGACGGCGGCTTGGTCCACCTGCGGGAGTTGCCTCAGCTAAAATGGCTTTACCTCGCCGGCACCGGGGTGACCGAAGCCGCGTTGATCTATCTTCAAGAAATGACTTCCCTCCAAGAGCTCGATGTCAGAGACACCCCGCTCAGTCGCGATGCTCCGGCGAAACTAAGACGCGCTCTACCCAAATGCAAAATCATTTATTAGAAAAATAGAAAAGAGCGGACATTAAAGGCTCAGAAGCGCGCTTGAAACGCTGCGGACCGGATGGCCCTCGAGAAATGAACCCGCCGACTGGACAGAAAGGCGGCGGGTGAGGAGGTCTAAAGAGGAATTTAAAACCGATTCTATTACATCTTTTCTTTGAGAATCACCTCGGCATCGATGAAATTTTCAAACGGACGCCCCGCCTGTCTTCCTTCGACATGATAAGTCCCTTGAACCAGTGCCTGATGGCCCCTTTGCACCGCAGGGAGGGTTAAGCTGACGACTCGGATCGAAAATTGCGATGATGCGCCCGCCGCGTTGTCATCCTCTAAGACCAGCATCACATAGTCGCCTCCACGACGCCCCTGCTGCACCTCAATTGATCGAACCCGGCCGGTTACCACAATTCGATGGCCGTCGTATTGAGATGGCTCCGATTGCAGATCGTTTAGGGTCACCAGCAGCGGCAGCTCTTTCGGATGGCCCTCGGCCAAAACGGGGTCGGCTGATGGGTAGAGGAGAAATAAAAAGAAGGCGATTGGGAGAATCACCTGCTTTGTCAGACGGACCAGATCCTCTTTTACGATGCGATGCATGAGAGATCCTTTTCAAAGGGGGGTAATTTTGTTATAATCCCGCCACTGCGAGATTCGCCTCATCTCTATTATTAATTATACATTATTTGAGGGACCGGATGATCAATCGAAAATGTCTGTTAGAGCTGGTTTTTATTTTTATGTTGGTTGTCTTACGGAACGGGCAGCCGATCTATGCTGCTGAAAAGGAGAGCGGTCACGTCCCCCCCTCTGTTGCCTCGGCGGAACTAGAGACCAATCGGAAAATTTTGGTGGAGCTGTTTCTCGCAGCAGAGCGAAAGAGCGATCTCGATCAGATCAAGCGTGAATTGGAAGCAGTTAAAATCACCCGGATCCGGCCTCAGTTCTTTAAACTGGGAAACCCTCCTCAGAACATCGCCATTGGAAAAAATATTCCCGCCTCCGTTGCGCGGTTGGCGATTAAGCTGGCCAGAACTTATAACCGGGATATCAAAACGATTCTGCCGGAGTACCGGTTCTTTCCGGATCACATCGTCATCGGCTCTTCCGCTTTTGATGAGAAATCGGAGATCCCGATCACCCCCCAAGACCTTGAGAAACTCTCAGATCCCTCCCTCGACACCGAAGCCTTTCACAACCTTTATCGGCGTCTCACCGGAGAAGATACCCGTCTGCCGAAGTATACCGACTGACGACTACTCCTGGAGCTCCACCGTCGGGAAGACCCCTTGCTCCGGGAGGAGCGCCGTCTCAAGGCGATAGCTGCGCTGCTGCGCATAGTAGGGAATATCTACCTTCGATGCGTCGAATTGGAAATTGGTTTCGATTTTTCCGTTTTCCGCCACCGTGATTTCCTCCACCTGCATCGGAAGATAAGGGTGCCACGCAATGACGTGATAGGTGCCGGGGGGGATGTCGGAGATCTTAAAGCTTCCATCCGCCGCGCTCACGGCAAAATAGGGATTTCCGACGGCCAACCCCCATGACTGCATGAAATCGTGCACCCCGCACTGCGTCCGGAAAATATAATGCCCTTTCCGAAGGCGAACCTCCTTCGTGGCAATCGTCTCCGGGGTGAGCGGCTTGTTGAACATCGCAAAGGTATAGTTATTTTGAAGGGTATACGCTTGGATGTCATGCGCAATGGAATCTTTGTTGATGAGTGAGATCGGTTGATAGTTTCGGACCGGAGTCACAAAGGGACCGACGCGGCAATTCTCGATCGTCAGCTCCGGTCTATAATGAAACGGCTTTCCCTTTTCCACGCCGACGATCGAGATCACCACGTTTTGGAAGCTGCCGTCCGGGGCGACCCAGAACTCCTTCAGCAATCGATTCCCTTTGCCGTCGGAGACGGTCCCGCAAAACTTGGGATTCGGGGAGAAGATGAGGTGAAAGATGCGGGGAGGGGGCGGGGTTCCCTTTAAAGTAATCTTGCCTGAAAAGGTCCCGCCGGAGACGACGGGCGACTCCTCATAGGCAAAAACCGTCTGTAGATTCAAAACCAACAATAAGAATATCCCTGCCAAAAACGTGATCTGCTTCTCCCTGCGACGCATCATTCCCTCCCGGCTGAACGTAGGTGTTTCTTTATTCTTAATCAATGATAATCCGATCTTCCCCCTCTTCGAGCATATGGTTATGGGGGGTGGCGGGGCTGATCCGGCGGTCTTTCTGCGTCTCATAGATCGGCCGCTGAACGTCACTTGAATTGAATTCAAAATTGATGGTGACATTCCCATCGGGTGGAACGGTGATTTCCTTTCGAACGATTTTGAAATGCGGATGCCACGCAATGATTTGATAGGTGCCGGGCGGAAGCTGATCAATCATAAACTCTCCCCCCTTTTTGGTCTTGGTGTAATACGGGTTATCAACGACGAATCCCCAACTCTGCATGAATTCATGCATCCCGCAGATCATTTGGGAGATTCGCTTTCCGGAGGCGAAATTGAGCATCCCTCCGTGGGGCTCCGTTGAAACGGGAAGGGGCACGTTCAAAATAATATTCCCCTTTTCATTCTGAAAGACCTGAATATTGTGGATCACCGGATCTTTATTGAGCATCGAGATCGGCTGATGATTTTCAAGGACGGTCACGTTCGGATGCTCATGATGGACCTTTCCATCTTCGACCGAAAACTGCTCGTTGTCGGGAACCTCTGCAGGATGAAACATACAGTCGACCGCAACGAAATTGCTCTTGATCGGCTTGAATGGTTTTCCCTTCTTTACATCGACAATGGCAACGACCGCATCGCCCAATCCACCCTCTTTCCCAACGATGAATTCCTTCAGGCGAACATTCCCCTCTCCATCGGAGATTTTTTTACAGAACGGTCCGAAGGGATAGAGGACCAGCGGAAAGACACGGGGCTCCGGGATCTCCCCTTTCAATGTTATTTTCCCCGTGACCGTCCCCCCGTGGGAGACCTCGGCCTCCTCATATCCTGCGGCGATCACCCTTCCGCTGGAGAGGATCCATCCCATTAAGAGGAGTCCTGTGATTGGAATGAACAATGCTCTCCTCATGGCCAACTCCTTTCAATAGACAATCGGGGCAGAGGGATGCTCCCCCCCTGCCCCGACCGTCAAGATTGATGCAGAAACAACATTACTTGAGCATCGAAACCGGTCCGATTCCCCCTTCTTGAGCAACCGGAGCAGGGGTCTGCCCGTCCGAGTTCGACGCGGTCTTTCCGGTCGGTCCGCCGCTGTTCAACGGAAGGATCTTTCGATCCCCCGCCGGCAGCACGCGGAGATAGCCCCACTGACCGGCCGCTGCGAATGGCATCCGGTGATTCTGCCAGACGTAGTCGCCGGGGATGTGGAACGGACCGCCCGCACCCTCCTTGAGGTAGACGTCGAGGTATTCCGAGCCGCCGAACTGAAGGCTGCTCAACATATCGGCACCGACCATGTTCGGTTTGAACGGCCACTCGTGCCCTTCGATGCTGAAGATCTGGTTCTGCTCGCTGAATGCGCCGAAGACATGGACGCGGACCGGATCCCCGGCATGGGCCTGGATGATCGGCGTGGCCAATCCTCCCGACTCCGCCGCCACGCAAGCGGTAAACATATTCCCAGGCTCGCAACCCTGCTCTTCGCGGAACATCCACGGCTCGTTCCGGTAGTTGACGCCGGTTAAGCCGCCGATCTGCTGGATATAGGGCATAAACGAGGTCCCGATGATGTTGTCCTCATCCTGGAAGAAGAGCGAGGCATCCCGGAAGTCGGAGCGACTCACATTCTCCGGAAGCGACCGGTCAACGATCACATCGGCCTGCCAGGCGTTCTTCATGGTAACATCATCCCCGGTGATCGGATCGCGGTACTTCGATCCTCTCGGGCCGACGATGATGGCGCCGAAGAGACCGTCACGAACGTTGTTGATGAAATTCCCCCAATCCCACACCAGCGCTGCCGTCTCTCCATATTGCGGATGAGCATAGAAGGTATAGGTGCGGCTCTTGCCGGGGGCGACGGTCTGGTCCCCCGCGTTGTTGCCGACGTTCACCCCGTGAGAATCTTTCGGGTCAAACGCCAGCATGTCGGCGGAGAACGACGCCTTGCTCGCCTTCATTTCATTCTTTAGATTGACCTTGACGCAATCGCCGACGTTTACATGGAGCGTCAACGGCATCGGCTGTGCGCCGTCATTGGCCACCTTCGATTTCTCCCCTTCGAGCATGAAGATTTTGCCGGAAGGATTCGCCACCTGAAGCTTGCGATCGAAATCGACGTCGATCATGTCGGGCGCCTTTGCATTAAATTTCAGAGCGCGATCCGTGGCGACGACGTTGAAAGTTTTCACCGGTGCATCGGCCGGGCAGAGCGACTTGGCCGATGCGGGGACCTCATCCCGACCCGGAAGTTTCTTCAAGTCAGGGGTCTCTTTGTCGAGCACCCGGAGAATTCCCCAGCTCCCCTCGGAGAGATGCGAGGCACGGCCGTTGTAATGGAGATAATCTCCGGCCATCTGCTGCGGTCCTCCCGCCTTGGTGACGAGATCATACCGCTCTGCGATCCCGACATGGTGGGCGTTTCTGAAATCGGAGAACTCGGCATATCGCTCGGTCCGGAATGCATGACCGGCCACATGCCAAACATGGGTCTCGTTCATGAGTGTATGGAGCAACCGGAAGACAACCGTGTCTCCCAGGTAGGCCCTCAGCAGCACGGTGCTCGGATCTTGATGCGCCTTGCTCGAGAAGATCAAGGTCGGATCCGGATTGTGCTTCAGCCGCCGCGCCACCGACTCGGCCCGGAAGTTCAAACCGCTGCCGGTGGTGTGGGTCCCGCCGTTGATCATCGGGACGGCCACCTTGTCCAGATCATACGGCATCTGGAAGGAGAGGGTCTGACCGGCGTCGATGGCAACCTGAAGCGACTGGCCCGGCGGATTCCCCTCGGTGACCACCTGCGCGGTGGTCGGCACGGTGTCGTGCGGCATCACCACGAGTTCGCGGAAGCTGCCGTTGACCCCATAGCCGATCGGCTCGGTGGAGTGTATATCGGCCAGCGGTCCGCTTCGGATCGGCTTGCCGGTCGTCGGATCGTGATAGGTGGAGCCGGCCGGCTCGACGATCAGTGCCCCGACCCCGCCGTGCGGCCAGGTCGTCGCCCCGAAGGCATGGTCATGCCAGAAGACCGTCCCCACGTCGGCATCGAGCCAATACCGCTCCCGAACATATTCGACCGAGGTGATCTCGTTTTTCTTGTGGTCGAACCGGAACGGCTCAGTAAAGGTGATGATATCCCCCTTGATATCCTTGATCCACATGATCTCGGAGCTCTTCACCTCCTCCATCCCGACCATCAGATCGGTGTTGACATGGTAAGGGGTCGCCCCCTCGGCCATTTTGATCTTGATGGTGTTCGACCCTGCCTTGGCGTCTTCGACCAGGATGGCGTTCATCGGGGTCGGAAGACCTTTGTGCTTTTTCTTATCCATCTGGGTGAACGGCCGGACCGACTGTTCGTAGGAGAATCCGGTGATCACGCCGTCGGAGGCTTGGTTGTCGAATTGGATGAAGTGGATATGGATGTTGATCTTCGACATCTGGAAGTTGGTGGTGTCGTTGTCCTCCCACTCGCTCTTCAAGATAACATCAACGCAGTCATAGACACTCCCCCGGTAAACCAGAGGGATCGTCTTTGGACTTGCCGGATCTTTCCGGACTTCCTCTTCTTCTTCCTTCAAGACATAGATCAAGCCGTTCGGATCAATGACCGGCTTCTCCTTCCCCAGCCCTTTGCTTAATTGGATCGGGGTCTGAATGAAGTGGATCGTGTACTGCTTCCGTCCGGCATTCTCCGGACAGAGGCTCCAACGGCCCTGCTCACCCGGCTTGGCCGGCTGATTGGTCTCCATTCCAGGCGCTCCCTTGCCTCCCGGCTCGGTTGCCAACGCGCCGCTCTCTTTGTCCATATGGATCGGCTCCAACCAAGGGGCCGGTCCATGATGACGGGCGAACGGAACACGCTTGCCGAAATGCGGTTTGAAGAGGGGGAAGGCGACCTTTCCGGTCTTCTCATCGAAGAGGATCGGCGGCCGTTTCCCCGGCATCGGTGATTTATACTTCGGCCAGGGGAATTTGCCGCTGACTTCGGGCTCTCCCAATGCCTTGTTCCCTTCCCAAGCCCAGTCCCAGACCGTCGCGTCATACGCGGCGATCTGCTTTGCCTCGTCCTCGGTATGACCCGGCTGACCGGAGGGAGGGGTCATCATCGTGACCCAATCTTTGATCGAAACATCTGGAATCGGCTTGCTCCAGTCGGACTTGTCGGCGGTGATGTTAAATTTCTTATCAAACCAATCCATTGTCTTTCCGACGAGCTTGTCGGAGGTGACGGCCGGCTTGATCCGCCCTTTCCGATCGGGAAGCTCTTGCAACGGCGGCATGATATCGGTGCTCGCCATCGGGTAGTTGCCGGTTTGCAAGGTGTTGTAGACCCTCCAATATCCCCACATGCCGGCGACATAGTGATGGGCCACATGGCAGTGGAAGAGAAAATCTCCGGCAAGCTGCTGGCAGAGACCCGAGCCGCACTCGGTTTGAAGATCGAGCACCTCGGACGGTCCGATGACTTGAACGTCGACGCGGTCGGAGGTGGTGCGGACTTCCGGATATTTCACCGGGCCGTTTTCAGCCGCGGTCATCAGAAACTCTCCCTTTCCGTCGGCCTTCGGCTGACGGAGCCAGCGGATGGTCCCGCCGTGGGGATGGTGCGAGTGGAAAACCTCGCCGCCGCCATGGACCAGGCGGAATTTGGCCGGGTCGCCCATATATGACCGAGGGATCGTCGTCGGGGCATCTCCGAAGGTATACGAGCTGTATCCAAGCGATTCGTCTTCATGATGGAAATATTTCTCTTGCAGCGCTAAGTTGTTGACGCCGAACGGCTCGCTCCGATAGTTCATCGCGCGCGCCGAAGGACGATACGAGTCGGTGTTCGGATCGCGCTGCGGGATCATCTCTCCGTTTCGATTCAAAGGTCGGAACGACTCGTCACCGATTTCGTGATAGATGAGGATGAACTCTCTGAAATCCTTTGAAGAAGGATGGGCCCCTTTGTCGGCAACGATCATCATCTGCCAGCCGCTCTTGCTCTCCTTGCCGCTGATTGGATCGAGGTAGCGGGAACCGCTCGGCTCGACGACGAAGGTCCCGATCATTCCGAGGCTCGCCTGCTCACGGCCGACGTGGCTGTGGAAGGTATGGGCCCCTTCCTGCTCATCGGGCCGGATGTACCACTCGAAGGTTTGGCTCTTTCCCGGCTTGACGGTGGATTCCGGGTTCGAAATGGTGGCCGCCTGGCCGGAGGCTTTCACGATGGTGCTGGAGCCGTGGATATGAAGGCTGACATCATCTCCATCGGTTTTATTGGTGAGGGTAAAGACGATACAGTCGCCCTGATTGCCCCGGATGTTCAGCGGCTGAATCATATCGGTCTGAAGACCGGTGGTGACGGCGCCTGCATCGTATCCTTCCTTGGAGCGGGCCTCTTTATTCTTTTTCTCCTCCTCGCGGACCTTGTCGAGGTTTTCATTGAGAACATACATATAACCGGGGTGATAATCTTGCCACTGGTTCAGCGTGATCTCGACGTTGATGGCAGAGATGTTATATTCTTTCACCTGTGCATTCTTGGGGCAGTGGCCTCCGCCCATCACACTCTCGGTATTGGCGGCCGGCCCGAGGAAGAAGCTGCGGTCCATCTGCTGCATCGTTGCCATGTCGCCGAAAGGCCCTCCGCCGCTGTGACCTGCATGCTGGTCGGTCCCCTTGGAGATCTCCTGCATCAGTCTATTCATTGCCGCGTCGACTTTATCGGCATGCCCCTCGCGGCCTTCCATTTTATCTTCCCGGGCGATCTGGGCCTTAAACTTCGCCTCCCAATCTGAGGAGGTCGGCTGAGCGTCTGCACCTTCGGGGTGAACATGGTCCCCGCCGGCGAAGACCCCTTCCCTTCTTGCGAAAACAAGCAAGAGAGCGAAGAGCAACGTTAAAATGCTTCTTCTAGCAATTGTCATGAGAGATCTCCTTATCCCCTTGTTTTTTGTATGAACCGGTTTTCTGAAAAGAATTTAAAGAATGCTTCAAGATCAATCTGAGACACCTACGCGGCACTAATTATTTTAATGGTCCGGAGCTGGATTTCTGGAATGGCATCCTGCCGAAAAGTGAAAAATCCCGGCAAAATTTGACGTGAATCTAGCACTTACACTACTAAGTGTCAAGACTTTTTTACATCTGTTTACAATTTATACACCTCTCCCAACAAACTCGGATAGAGATCCCTACCAAACGACCACGAGGGGATAGCTTATTTATTAAGCTAGCACACCTAGTTCATATGTTTAATGGAGATCCAGAGACTTTTAGGATGCTGATTGGCAGATAAGCGAAAGAGAGTCTTTACTTTAACGAAGCGGGGAAGTTCTCGATTATTTGATTATTAAAGAGGCGCTCATTTTTAATATCGAGCGGGAATGACATCGGGTCAGAAGAGGAGTTTTTTCTGAGCCGTCATCAGTGCATAGAGATCGCCGTCGTGGGAGCCGACATAGACCGTTCCATCTTTTCCGAACGCCGCAACCGAAGAAGCGGCGTGTCCCGGGCGGAACTGCCAGACCGGTTTTCCTTCCGGGCTGAACGCATAAAGAAATCCGTCGTTCGATCCGATGAAGACCATCCCATCCGGGCCGATGCTCGGACCGGCAGTGGCGACGCTGTGGACTTGAGATTGCCACCGGAGCGCACCGGTCGGCTCCAACGCATAAAGGGGACCGTCATACGATCCGATGTAGATCACCCCATCCGAGCCGATGGCGGGAGCCGCCGAGACCGGTTGGGTCGTTTGATATCGCCAGCGCTCCTTCCCTTCCTTCGAGATGCTGTAGAAATACCCTCCGGTCGATCCGACATAGATCATTCCATCCAGCCCCACCGCGGGGGAGGAGACGCTGCTGTCGGCCTTGAAGCGCCACCGCACCTTTCCGTCCGGCTGGAAAGCATAGAGGAAACCATCGTCGGCGCCGAGATAAACGGTCCCGTCTTTCCCGACAGAAGGATCGGAGTGGACCGGATTACCAACTGAATAGCGCCATTTCAATTTCCCTGCCGGATCGAGCGCATAGAGATTTCCATCTTCCGATCCGAAATAGATCGTCCCGTCCGGACCAAGGGTCGGCGACGACTGCACTTCTCTGCCGACGTTATAACGCCACTTGATCTCCCCCGCAGCGGTGACGGCATAGAGGTGTCCGTCGATCGATCCGACATAGATCGTTCCGTCGGGGCCGACATTCGGCGTCGATTTGTTGAGGCTGACATGTTTCAGCGGTCCGATCTTCTGACGCCACCGTAATTTTCCGAGTGTATCAAGCGCATACAGGTAGGTGTCCGACGAGCTGATGTAAACCGATTCATCCGAGCCGATGGCCGGCCGGGAGAAGATCGTGTTTCCGGTAGAGTAAATCCACTTGACCGCATCGCCCGGATTTTTTTTGGCGGCAAAACCGACCCCGCCCCCCGGCTCCGGCAAGACCTCAAAAAGCAGGATTGCCATTAGGAATGGGACAAAAAGGGATGCAGCAAGACGGGATCTCCCCCTTTTTCTCTGACGCTTCTCCCTGCCGAGATCGGTCTTCCAGATCATTTGCACAGCCTCCAAGTCGGGCAACGTTTTATTCTAACATACCTAGGATCTCTGGCGCCGGTCAAAAATAAACCGGCGCCAGACCCGATCGCAGCAAATAAATCAGCCGCGCGGGTGTTGAAAAAGAGAGAGGGACCTTCAGGTCCCTCTCTACTGTCTTGCCTTTTGTTGATCTTCACTTTCGCTTACTTGACTGCCTGCTCCATCGCCACAGGCCGAGCCTCTCCTTGATCCGCAAATCGGAATCCAGGATCGGTGGGAGACAAGGCGATAATTCTCTTGTCCCCCTTCGGCAGCACCCGAAGGAAGCCGAATTGCCCCGCATCGGTATACGCCGCCCGGTGATTCATGTAAACGTAATCGCCCGGCAACTGATGCGGTCCACCGGCTCCCCCTCGAAGATCGATACGAAGATAGGAGGTTCCGCCGAATTCAAAAGAGCTGTGGAGATGCGCTCCTCTGAAACGATCGACCGCCCACTCATGACCGTCCAGGGCAAAAACACCGACCTGCTCGTTAAAGCCGCCGAAAACATGAAGCATCACCGGATCTCCGGCATGGGCCTGCAGCGTCGGCGTGGTCGGACCGCTCTTGTTGTCGGAAACGCAGCGGAAGATCATCCCCACCTCGCAGCCGTTCTCTAGGTACCAGTCTTTCGGCTCCGATCGATAGTTGACCCCGGTGAGTCCCGCCACCTTTTGGGCGTAGGGCATGAAACTGGTCCCCATCAGGTTGTCTTCATCCTGGAACATCAGAGAGAATTCCCGGTAATTGATTTTGTTCTCGTTCCCCGGAACGGTCCGGTCAACGATCACATCAGCCTGCCAGGAGTTCTTCAGCGTGATATCTTCACCGGAGATGGGATCGCGATACTTCGACCCCCTCGGCCCGATGAGGATGGCGCCATACAGTCCGTTCCGCGGATTGTCAACGACATTCCCCCAATCCTGAATAATGGCGGCGTTCTCACCATATTCCGGGTGGGCATAGTAGGTGTAGGTTCTGCTTTGGCCGGGGGCGACCGTCTGATCTCCGGGGTTGTTCCCGACATTCGCCCCGTATGAATCTTTCGGATCAAAAGCGAGCATGTCGGCATGCAGCCCGGCCCGCTCTTTGGCCATCCGGTTGGTCAGCTTGATCTTGATGCAATCCCCGACGTTGACCCGCAGCGTCAGCGGCATCGGCTTGAGCCCGCCGCTCTTCACCTTGGTGACCTCGTCATCGAGGACATAGACCTTGCCCGATTCATTGGCCGTAGAAACCTTTCGGCCCAAGTCGACTTCCATGACCTCAGGCATTCCCGGGTTAAAACGCATCGCATAGTCGATGGCCGACACGCTGAAGTTCTTCACCGGAGCATCTGCAGGACAGAGGTCCTTCGCCGAGGCGGGGATTTCCTCCCGTGACGGCAATGGTTGAAGGGTCTTATCGGCCTTGTCCAATACCCGGATCATCCCCCAGGCCCCTCCGGAAAAATGAGATGCCCGTCCGGAGTAGTAGAGGTAGTCTCCCGCCATTTTCTGCGGTCCGCCGGCTGCCGGAATCACCATATCAAGCCGCTCGGCGATGGCGATGTGGAAGGTGTTGCGTGGCAATGCGTCTCCGTTGAAGCGCTCCATCGGGAAATAATGGCCGCTGACATGCCAGGTGTGCGCTTCATTCGTCGACCCTTGGATGATGCGGAAAACCATCGGATCTCCCAGATATGCCCTCATCATCGGCGTTTCCGGATCACCATGGATCTTGCTGGAGAAGAGTTGCGAAGGATCGGGATTGTTGGCCAGCCGCACCGAAAGCGGCTCCACCCGCAACCCATATCCACCACCGGTCGTCGCTTCCCCTCCGTTGAGGAAGGTCATCGCCGACTTGTTCAGCCGCTCCGGATATTTCGCCGACGGTGTCCCGTCGACGGAAGGACGTCCCACCATCGGGTTATCGGCCGTGATCAACTCGGCGGCTCTCGGATTGGAATCCATGATCTGCATGACCACTTCCCGGAAACTTCCCGAAACTTGGGTCGACACCGGATCGGTCGTGTGGATGTCGGCGACAATGCCGCTGCGGATCTCCTTGCCGGTCACCGGATCATGATAGGTCGACCCGGCCGGCTCGACGATCGTCGAGCCGAAGAGCCCATGGCCCCAGCCATCGAGGCCGAAGACATGGTCATGCCAGAAGACCAGGCCGAGATCGACATCCGGATACCAGCGGTAGCGGACGAACTCAGGGCTGGCGATCGCCCCCTTCTTGTGATTTCCTTTCAGAGGCTCTGACAGAACGACCGTGTTCCCCTTAATCTCCTTGATCTTCACTGCTTCAAATTCGCCGACCCCATCGAGCGAGAGGCCGATCGTGATTCCCGGTTGGAACATCGGGGCATCGAACTTCCCCCCATGGACATCGATGTTGCGAACGTTGGAGGCGATCTCAATCGAGGTGTCGCCTTTCTTCCCCTCTTTCGTCAGGGTGGTGTTCTGAGGAACCGGCAGTCCTTCGTGCGGCTTTGTTTTGTCTTCCGCCTTGAGGATGGTGAAGGGCCGGACCGACTGCTCATAGTTGAAGCCGATGATCACCCCGTCCGACGCGGTGATGTCGAACTGAAAGAAATGGGGATGGATGTTGGTCTTGTTGGAATGGACGCTTCGATCGTCATCTCTCATCTTGCTTTTGTAGATGACATCGACGCAGTCGTAGACGTTGGCACGAATCGCCAACGGCACTTTCCGATCGTCGTTCTTTCGAACGTCGGCCTCTTCTTCCTCCAGGACAAAGAGGAGCCCGTCGGGATCGACGATCGCCGGCGTCTTCTTGGTCGCCTTCTTCAGTGTGATCGGAAGGGTAATGCCGTTGATCGTGTAGTACTTCCGGGGCGCCCTTCCAGGACAGAGGCTCCAGGGCCCTTGCTCTCCGGGAGTCGCCGGTTCGGTCTCAGACGCGATCCGGCGGATCGGCTCAAAGAACGGTGCCGGGTTGTGCTCCGGCGAGAAAGGAACCCGTTTCCCCATGTGGGGTCTGAGATAGGGGATCGAGAGCTTTCCGGTGGCCGGATCAAACCGGATTGGAAACCGCTTGCCCGGAATAGGACTCTTATAGTTCACCCAGGCCTGGGTCGTTTCCGGCTCGGATAGGGCAGTATTCCCCTGCCAGCTCCAATCGAGGACGGTTGCGTCCATTGCGACGATCTGCTTGTGCTCGTCATCGGTTCCACCCGGTTTTCCCTGGGCGGGAAGAAGCATATCGACCCACTCCTTCACCGAGACTTCCGGCGGATTCGCCTTCCAATCGGTTTTGTCGGCGGTGATCTTGAACTTCTGTCCGCCGAACCAATCGACGGTGGTGCCGACAAGTTTGGAGGAATCGACCGCCGGTTTCATCTTCCCTTTGCGATCTGGAAGCTCGGCCAGCGGCGGCATGATATCGTCCTGAGCGCCGGACGCCTGGAGGGTATTATAAACCCGCCAAAAACCCCACATGCCGGTGACGTAGTGCTGGGGAATGTGGCAGTGGAAGGTGTAATCGCCCGCCCCATAGGCACAGCCGCCGGAGCCGCACTCGATCACCTGATCATACGATTCGGCGGCGCCGATCGCTTGCACATCGAGCCGCTCCGAGCTGGTCCGAACCGGCGGAAACTTCACCGGGCCGGTCCCGCTGGAGGTGGCCGCGAAGTTGAATTCGGCCTTGGTGACGGCGCCGGGAGAGCGGGGCCAGCGGTCGCTGCCGCCGTGGAGGTGATGGGAGTGAATCACTTCGGAGCCCCCCATCATCCGGTATTTGGTCGGATCGCCGAGATAAGAGCGGGGAACGGTGGTGGCAGGGTCGCCGAAGGTATAGGAACCGTATCCCATCGATTCATCGTGCACCCCGTGCGCTTTGTCCTGCATCGCCAAACGGGTTCCATGCGGCTCGCTTCGAAGATTCAGGGCCCGGCCGCCGGGACGGTAAGTATCGGTGAAGGCGTCTCGCTGCGGAAGCATTTCGCCGTTGCGGTCGAGAATCCGGAAGACCTCGTCGCCGATTTCATGGTAGAAGATGGCGAATTCCCGGAAGTCGGGGCCGTTCGGATCTTCAATCATCGCCATCCAGCCGCTCTTCATCTCTTTGCCGGTCCAGGGGCTCAGATAGCGGGAGCCGCGGGGCTCGACCACCAGCGCGCCGAACATGCCGAGCGACCACTGATCGCGGACGGCGTGGCTATGGAAATGATGCGAGCTGTCGGGCTGATCGCCCGGAATATACCATTCAAACTCCTGGCTCTTGCCGGGCGCGACCAGAGAATCTTTGTTCGACATCGTCGCCGCCTGGCCGGTTGCCTTCACAATCATGCTGGAGCCGTGGATATGGAGGCTGACCGGTTCATCGTTTTCAGTCTTGTTGCGCAGCGTGATCCGAACGCAGTCGCCGGCATTGGCCCGGACGACGAGCGGTTGGATCTGATCGCCCTGCAGCCCGGTAGACACCGCCGACGCAGGGAAGGGCTCTTTGCTCTCCCGGGCCGCTTTGTTCTTCTTCTCCTCGGCCCGGACCTTTTCAACATCTTCGGTCAGAACGTAGAGGTAGCCGGGATAGAAATCCATAAACCGGCTGATCGTGATCTCCGCATTGATGGCGGAGATATCAAACGTCTTCACCGGTACGTTGTTGGGGCAGCGCCCCCCCTGGTTCACCGATTCTTCATTGCTGATCTGAAGCGGAATCCCCTGCGACTTGGCATGGGCCTGTGACGCGGAGGTGAATCCGCCGAGCTGCCCACCCGCCTGGGTGATCTCGTGGTCCAGCCGCTCGGTCAGTTTATTGAACATCTCCGAGCCGGCATCTTGCCGGACGGCGCCGGCCGGAACGGGACTCCCCGGTCCACGCTCAGGCATTCTCATCTGCTGCATATCATGTTCGTGCGGGTGCGCCTCTTCTGCGCCGAGCACGCGGGTCTCGGTTGATAAAACCATGAAAAGCGCTAAAAACGCAAAAACTCCCCCCAGGAAGCGGCTTGTTGACCTCTCCATTAACCTTCTCCTCATCACTGATGACTGATTTGATGTCGACAACGGTTTAAAAATCTCATTGCATATGAAGCGTTGCGCCGCGCCCCTCGTCTGAAGCATCGGCCGCTCCTTCATCAACTACGATCAACGACCTTTTACATATTGATTTAGCTATTATTCGGCGGACTGGAAAATAAATCCGCATTTACCGTGTAAAAAGAATGGCGTCTGGGCAATGAAGCAAATGGGATGCCAGCGGGCAAGTTGAACGAAAAGTGTAAAATCTTCCCATTTTTTACAGAAATGCCAGAAGAGAGTGCGAGGGCGACCCTCGAAAAAATGTCTAAATTATAGACAGATGCCTTAACTGAGGTCAGATTAAAGGCGCCGAACCTGTCAGCAGACGGTCGCAGCAATCGATCGAGATCCGGGTAGAAAAACAGAATTGAAAAGAGGTGAGTCTATTCAGATCGTCTGAGGAGAAGTCTTAATCTTGGATGGGAGAATTAGAACCGAGGATCGATCTGATACTGCTTGAGCTTGTTGTAAAGGCTGGCGCGGGAGATGCCGAGGGAGCGGGCCGAAAGCGCTTTATTGCCGTCATGCTTTCGAAGCGCCTCGATAATTTTTTCCCGCTCCACCCTCGCAAGCGCCTCCTCCATTTTACCGCCGGAGGGGGCAAAAGGAGAATCGCCGGAGAGATCGGCCCCCTCGTCGATCAGGAAGGCGGCTGGAAAAATATTAAGACTTTGAGAGACAAGGACGCTTCGCTCAATCACGTTCTCCAACTCGCGCACATTGCCACGCCAGGGAGAGCGGACCAGGAAATCGAGCGCCTCTTCGGTCAGCCGCATCGGTCCTCGGTCGTTGAGGGCGGCATATTTCTCGACGAAGTGGCGCGCCAGCAGCGGGATGTCGTCGGTCCGCTCTCGAAGCGGCGGAAGCACCAGCGGCATCACCGCCAATCGATAATAGAGATCTTCTCGGAAGTTTTTCTGAGCGATCGCCTCCCTGAGCGGCTTATTTGTGGCGGCGACGACCCGAACGTTTACCTTGAGGCTCCGCGTCCCTCCCACCGGCCGGGCTTCTCCCTCTTGCAACACCCGAAGCAATTTTGATTGAAAGACGAGGCTGGCGTCGCCGATCTCATCGAGGAAGAGGGTTCCCCCTTCCGCCTCCTCGAAGAGCCCTTTTTTGTTCTGGATCGCGCCGGTGAACGCCCCTTTGACATGGCCGAAGAGCTCGCTTTCGAGAAGGGTCTCGGGGAGCGAGCCGCAGTCGATGGCAATGAAAGGGCGGTCGCACCGGGGGCTCGCTTGATGAATCGCCTTGGCGACGAGCTCCTTGCCGGTGCCGCTCTCCCCATAAATCAGAATCGTGGCATTGCTGGGGGAGACCACCCGGATGGTCTCAAAAACAGTCCGGATTTTCTTGCTCCTTCCGATCATTCCATGAAAGGAGCACCCCTCGTCTTCAATCTGTTTTTTTGTGGAAGGGGATGCACTCGGCGCAACGGACGAAAGAGCGGCGGCGAGTTCCTGCGGCCGGACGATCCGGGCCGCGTTGCCGTCTCGATCGAAGATCGGATAAGCGCGAATCTGCTCGACCACCTCCGGTGGGCTCTCTGCGTGTCCCTCGTCTCCCGATGCCCAAGCCCCCTCAGGGTCGGGGGAAAGGGTCGACGGTTCCGAAAGGGTCTCCCGATCGATGCCGCCGGTCGGGCCGGCTTCGCCTGTCAGGGCGGCCGAGGGGGATGCTTCTGGACGGTTTGATTCGCTCACAGACGTCGATTACTTTCGATCATGATTAAATGGAACCATTTTAATAAAATAAACGGAATTATCCTAGTGAAATTGTCTTCACATGTCAAGAATTTTGTACTTGTTTCTATATTTCTACACGGTGTCTTTCTCGTTGAAAGAGTTGAAGAGAGCTGATTCAGGCGATTGCAATTCACCGGCTTAATCACCCCTTCCTAGGTTAACGCCGCTGCAGCCACACCGATTTGCCAAGAATACCTCCTCTGTTGTCTTTTCTGATCTTGGGTGATAAAATGCGGCATCTTTATCCAAAGGAGTTTTTTTAGCGTGAAGTCGATATTATCTTTGCGGACGATTCTTGCCGCCGCTCTCTTCCTCATTTACCTCCCCGGCTTATTGCTCGCTTCCCCTTCAGATGACCGCGCAGACGATCGCGCCAAATCGTATTTTGAAGAGGGGATCGATCTGAACAAACAGCATCGATACAATGAAGCCCTCGAGCGCTTTACCCAGGCGGTGACCCTCAATATTGATAATCATAAATACCATCAAGCCCTTTATATGACCTATATCGCCCTGCGCCGGGGGCTGCAGGGGATTCAGCATTACAAAGAGCTCGCGAGGCAGCATCCGACGAATGCGGCGGTGCACTACTGGCTCGGCCGGTTTTATATCGAAACACAAGACTTGGAAGAGGCGGTGAAGGAATTCCGTGAAACCACCCGTCTGGCGCCCCAAGATGAGCATGGGTTTGTTTCATTGGGACATATCTCGCTTCGCCTGGGGAAAGAGAAAGAAGCGTTAGAGGCCTACACACAAGCGAATAAATTATCTCCCAAGATCGCCGGCGTCCATGCCGGCATGGGAAATATCCATTACCGCCGCAAGCGCTTCGACCAGGCGCAAAAGGAATATGAAACGGCGCTTGCGATCGATCCTTCTCTGACGGAAACCCGCTACAATTTGGGGGTTATTTACGAAAAGAAGGGGGAGATCGGAAAAGCGGTGAAGCAGTGGCAAAAGCTGGTCGAGGACGATCCGAATGAATCGGCGGCGCGGGAAAAACTGGCGCGGGTCTATTTTCTGGGGGAGCGCTACCTTGATGCCGTTCGAGAGTATACGATGCTCTCCCAGGTGCGGCAGAGCTCGCCGCAGGTTTTCTTCTCCCTCGGTGAGGCCCAGGTGCTGCTGGCGGCCAATCTCGATGACCCG
Organism: Candidatus Manganitrophaceae bacterium; assembly: GCA_016200325.1. Taxonomy (NCBI): domain Bacteria; kingdom Pseudomonadati; phylum Nitrospirota; class Nitrospiria; order Candidatus Troglogloeales; family Candidatus Manganitrophaceae; species Candidatus Manganitrophaceae bacterium. The sequence goes on along the minus strand of JACQEZ010000001.1, from coordinate 19,502 downwards.
GAGGAGCGACAGCAGTTGATCGCAATGGCGATGGAGTCCTTTCAGCGAACCCTCGAACTCGATCCGAAAAATACCCAAGCGCGCAAATATTTAGATCGTTTGGCCTCTGAGAAACGGGCGGCCGGCAAGACAACACAGAAAGAGAGCCCCCAGTGAAACGCGCTCGCCGACCGTTCGTCTTTAGTGGAATCGGGTCGCTCCTTATTTTTTTCCTGACGCAGACCCCCTCCTTTTCTGCAGCCCCCCCTTATGATTGCGCCGCGCAGGAAAACCGGGACAAACCGACGACCGTCGAAATCCTCCTGGCGAAAAAATGGAAGGACCGGGCCGAAGAGGTGAAGCAATCTTTTACCACAGCCGACGAATCGCTGAAGGTCCGAATTAAATTCTTTCCCTTTTTAGATCCCCCCAAAAACATCGGAATCGGCCGGTGCGTCTCCGCAGAAAAGGCCCGCCTTGCCATCCGGGAAGCGGTCCGATACAACGGCAAAATCGATCGCTTGATCATTCAAGACATCATGCCTCACTACTGGATTAAAATTGGAACGACCGACACCTCCGAGCTGACCTGGATTTCAATCGGGCCGGACGCGCTCGCCCGATTAACCGACCCCGCCCTCACCACCGAGCAGTTTCACGACCTCTACCGCGCATTGGCCCACCAGACGGAAAAGAAGCTCCCCTTCGGAATGGGGAATCCCGAAGAGAGTCAATAGCGGCGCGGTTCAACCGCGTTATCGTTAAAAACGAAGAGAGCAGGCCGATGCAAATAAGCAGACGCTTTTCCCCTTACTTTTTGATGGCAGCGGCACTCATCATGATGGCCGCGCCGCTTCAGGAAGCGTCGTCCGCTCCGCCTGCTCCAATCGACGTCGAGGTGCTGGAACACCACTGGCGGCCGGATGTCGTTTGGGAGAAGATCGGCAAGACGAAATTCTTCTGGAGCGCCACGGTCCGCAACCATTCCAATGCCCGACGAAGAATCTTCGTCTACTACGATCTCTTAAGCGCAGACAATGTCCCGCTGGCAAGCAATGTCGCAAATAAGATGATCGAGCCGCTTCAAACCGTCGAGATTACGTCCGACTCCTACATTAACAACACCTTTCTCCCCCAAATCAAAAACAGCCGTGTCACCGTTAAGCTTGGCTTTCCAAACTAATCCGCAGACAATTTGGACCGATCCCCTTCGTTCATAAATCGTAGAAAGACTCTTTACCCTTGATGCTCATTTGTTATATGCTTATTCATTAGTTCAGGGTGAATCCGATCGGTCCGACCCAAACCCCCCTTGGGAAGGATTGAAGAGACAAAGATTATTATTACCACCCACCGGAACGTGGGTGATCGCAGAAGGAGGAATCGATGAAAAAAGAGAATACAAAGAAAAATGAAGGGCTTTCTCTTTCCAATGCGGAGCCGATGGAGAGACCGATGGAAGAGACATCGCTTGAACAACGAATTGCCGAGAAGGCTTATGAACTCTTCCAACAGAGGGGGGGAGATCATGGATATCATCTGGAAGATTGGCTGGAGGCAGAGCGGATCATCAGCACCGAGCAAAAACCGGAAGCGGACGCCGCGACTGGGACACAGGCTCCCTCTTCTGTAAACCCGAGCCCGGCCGCCCGCCCGAAATCGGGTCGAAAACGAAACAACGAGCAAAAGGCTGCATCATAAACCTGCCTGGAATGAGACGCTCACCGAAGAAAAACCCGGGGGCAGAGTCTGCCCGCGAGCGGTTGCGACCCAAAAGGACCGCCGACCGATGAGACGATTGCCAAGGCGATCGCCCTCTTCGAGCAGACCTTCCTCCCCTCTCGGGACCGATCAGAAACGCAGCCTCTTTGGAGGGGGCGGCTTTGACGTGCCGTGGACTGCCCCACCCTTGCCGAGAAACGAGCGAAGGCCCCCGTTCCGCACATCCATTTTCGGCTCGCAGGATTCATCTCGGATCGTTCGGAAGGTCCTTTTGCGATCGGCGCCCCGCCGAAAAAATTCGTCTAAATCGAACCTTTTATATCGTTCAGTCGATTAATGCGGTCCAACCATGAGGAGACCCAATGCCAAAGAGTGCCGTCGCCGTTGTCCTGTTTGCGCTCACCCTCTCTTTCCTGAGCTCCACCGCGGAAGCGAATCATCTAAAAGTCTACGGCTATCAAGGACCGGATGCCGGAGAAGTGGAGCTCGTTTACTGGACCGACTACATCGCCGCCTCCGATCTGAAGATGCCTTTCTTTGGAAAGAACGTCGATCGCGAAGGGCTCTGGAACCATACAATGGAGGTCGAATACGGCATCACCGACCGCTGGGCGATCGCAGGATACCTCGATTTCGAGCAGCCTTCGGGCGAGGGGCTCAAATATGTGCAGTGGCGTGCGGTGGTCGCCCGCTATCGCTTCTTTGAACGGGGCGAGCGATTCTTCAACCCGGCAATCTATCTGGAATACTACTTCCCCAGCGCCGGTCTCACCGGGGAGCCGAATGAGAAGCTCGAGGCGAGGATCATCCTCGAGAAGCAGATCGGCCCGACCGTATTGCGGCTCAATCCGAAGCTGGAGAAGACCTTAAGCGGTCCCGATGTGGAAGAGGGGCTGGAATTCGAATATGCCGCCAGCTTCTATGCGCGATGGACCGCCACCCTGGAGCCGGGAATCGAGTTCTATGGCAACATGGGAGAGGTGACGAACCTCAAATCGAGAGATCAGCAGCAGCATTATATTGTACCGGCGATCAGCTGGCGGGTGCTCCCTCAGGTCGATTGGAATTTCGGCGTCGCCTTCGGATTGACCAAAGCAAGCGATGATCTGATCGTCAAAAGCATTATCGAGATCGGTCTATAATCGATCCCGCTGAGGGACCTTCCGAAAAAGAGATTTGATCGATATAAAAGAGGGAAACGAATGCTCCGAAAAAAGATGAAGCGGCCGCTCTGGATTGTTCTCATGTTTCTCCTATTGGGTTGCGCCGGACCCGGAAAACAGATTCCGATCAACCTCTCTTATCCGGAAGGAACCGCCCCCGCCGCACAGAGCCCTTCCCAAAAAGTGGTCGTCTACCCCTTCGAGGATCTGCGGAAGGATCCTTCCGCGATCGGACGGCGCAAACACCTCTTCGGGGAGGTCGATACTTTTCAATCGAATACCCCTGTCGGCGAGCGGGTTGCCCAGATTTGGGTGGCCGCACTCCAAAGACGGGGATGGAACGCCCGGCTGGCCCGGTCCGGAGAAGATCCCGGAGAGGTCGATCGCGTCATCCGGGGAAAGGTCGAGGTCCTCTGGGCCGAAGCCACCTCTCGCGTCGGCTACACCGAAATTAATGCGCAGGCGGTCTTGCTGGCGGAGACCCTAGAGACGAAACCGGGCACCACCCTCACCCTCAAAATCCGCGAACAAAATATTCCTAAAGTCTTCTTCTTCTCCTCCGAACGGCTCGAAGAGATTTTAAGCGAGCTGATCTCGGAAGGGATCGACCGCAACCTTTCATGACGCAACACCGTGGCGGCGTGCGACCTGTATGATCCGTTCCTCGTAGGAACAACCGCCCGCCGCTTCACCGATAAAACCTTTCCTCTCTGATCAACGCTTCTCTCACACCGCCCTAGTATTACTTACATGCTCTACAGTGTTGACAACAGCAGGAGAAATGGTAGTGTTTTCACTGCCAACGGGGCTTATCCCGGCCTACCCTCTAAGTCCCCTCCACAATAAACTCTTCACAAAATTAAAGAAGGAAGCTCCATTGGAAGCAGATTCTCCAATGCGGATCATTGAAGAACCGATTCCGTCGGGACGAGCCGCCTTCCATCGAACGGTTCCGCTCCCCCCGTTTCTCCTTTTCCAGATTGGCGCCCGATGACGATGTTGCCCCGTTTGCACCGATTTCTCACCGGCCGCTCCAAGCCCGATTCGAATCCAATTCTGATCGCGTTGCTGTGCAGCGTCGGCCTCCTCGTCCTACTCGGTGGGTTAAGCTGGCTCGGCCCCAAAACGGCGCTCCTTGATGATCGTTTCACGCTCTGGCTCGTCGGCGGCGGGAGCATGACCCTTGTCTTCTATTTCCTTTTCAAGCAGGCCGACCTCCTCAATCGGTTGGAGAAAGAACGGCTGGGAACAGAAGCGCTCCATGACGCCCTCGGCAACGCAAATGGGATCATCTTCGCTCAAGCGTCGGCCCGGCCGATGGCTGCCGGCCGAGAACTCTGGGCCCGGCGCAAAGACGGCAGCGAATTTTTGGCTGACGGTGGTCCGATTGCCGAAAGAGTGACGAGAGGGTACACGGGCATCTTCATGACTATCAAAGCAGATCGCCACCAACGACCGACACGAAACCACCGCTTAAGCTCACCCTGGAGTGGAAGAGAGAAATGAAAGCGAAAAAGTTAACCACCCTGCTGATTGAAGACAATCCTGCAGACGCGCGTCTGATTGAGCTGACCCTCGCCGATGCGAAGGACCTCTCGCTCCGGCTGGAGTGCAGGAAAGACCTCGCCGACGGCTTAAAGCGTCTCAGCGAGGGGGGAATTGATGCCATCCTCCTCGATCTCTCCCTCCCCGATGCCCAGGGGCTCGACTCGCTGATCAGAATCAGAACCGAGGCGCCCGCCTATCCGATCGTGGTTCTGACCGGACTGAACGATGAAGAGACCGCCCTCGGAGCGATCAAAGAAGGGGCGCAAGATTATCTGATCAAGGGGAAAGTGACCTCCGACCTGCTGGCCCACGCCCTCTTCTACGCCGTCGAGCGGAAAAAGACGGAAGAGGCGCTACGCGAGTCGGAGCAGCGCTATCAGGAGCTCTTCGAAAACGCCAACGACGCCCTCCTCGTCGTAGACGAGCGCGGCCACTACCTCGACGCGAACCGACGGGCGGAAGAGTTATTGGGTTATACCCGGGACGAGCTTTTGAAAATGACGCTGGCCGATATCACCCCCGGCGACGGAATGGAGTTCGGCCGGAGACAAGATGAAGCGTTCAAGCGGCTCGGCCGGATGTCGGGGGAATATCTCGTGGTTCGAAAAGAGGGGAGGAAGGTCTGTGTGGAATTTTCCGCAAACCGGATCGCGCCGGGACGGTATCTGTCGATCCTCCGCGATATCACTGAGCGCAAACGGGCGGAAGAGGCCCTTCGAAATGCCAAGGAGTTTTCCGAGAACCTGATTCAAACCGCCAATGTCATGATCCTGAGCCTCGATCCCAATGGGAACATCGAGATCTTTAACCAGACGGCCGAAAAGATCACCGGCTATACCCTCGCAGAGCTCAAAGGAAAAAATTGGTTCGAGCTTTTGGTCCCCAAAGATCGTTACCCGTACGTTTGGGAGGAGTTCAACCGGCTGGTGGCCGGCGGCCTCCCGAAGACTTTTGAGAATCCAATCCTGACCAAAAACGGCGAAGAGCGCTATATCATTTGGCAGAACAACCAGGTCGAGATCGATGGGAAGATTGTCTCCACCATCTCGTTCGGAAACGACATCACTGACCGCAAACAGGCGGAGGAGGCCCTTCGAAAGAGCGATGAGCGCTTCCACCTGGCCACCCGTGCCACCAACGATGCCGTCTGGGATTGGGATATGGTCACGAACACCCTTTGGTGGAATGAGAGCTTCAAGCCGCTCTTTTGTTATAAGTCGGAAGAGATCGAACCTGGATTGGAATCGTGGACAAACCGGATCCATCCGGAAGATAAAGAGCGGGTCCTCTCGGACCTTCATGCCGCAGTCGATCACGGCGAGCAGTTCTGGTTGGATGAGTACCGCTTCCGGCGGGGCGATGGCCTCTATGCGACGGTTTTCGACCGCGGCTATGTCGTCCGGGACGGTCACGGAAATCCAATCCGAATGATCGGCGCACTGATGGACATTACCGACCGCAAACAGGCCGAGGAATTGCTCCAACTTCACGCCCGCCGACAAGCCGTTTTGGCCGAGTTGGGACATCGGGCGCTCTCCGGCACCCCGGTTCAAACACTGATGGAGAAAGCGGCAGCCTCGATTGCTCAGATGTTGGAGGTCGACTACTGCAAGGTGCTCGAGCCGCTGCCGGATGGAAGCGGCCTGCTGCTCCGCGCCGGGGTCGGCTGGAGAGAGGGGCTGGTCGGCCAGAGAAAACTCGATCTCTGGAAAGGCTCCCAGGCAGCCTACACCCTTCAGTCGAGCGGCCCGGTGGTGATGGAAGATGTTCAGACCGAGACGCGATTCAAAGTCTCTCCTCTCTTGTCGGAGCATCATATCGTCAGCGGGGTGAGCGTACTCATTCCAGGGCAAGATTATCCTTACGGCGTCTTAGGAGCCCACACGACACACCGGCGCGTTTTTACCGGGGAAGATGTCCACTTTCTCCAGTCCACCGCCAATATCTTGGCCGCGGCGATCGATCGGAAGAAGGCGGAGGAGCGGATTGAGCATCAGGCCTATCATGACGCCCTCACCAGCCTTCCCAACCGCCTGCTGCTTGAAGACCGCCTCGCCGTCGCCACCGCGCGAGCCCATCGCAGCGGGGAGATTCTTGCGATCCTTCTCATCGACCTTGATCGCTTCAAAGTGATCAACGACACCCTGGGTCATCCCGCCGGAGATGAGCTGCTCCGGCAGACGGCCGGTCGCTTCGCAGGATGCATCCGCGAGGGCGACACCGTCGCCCGAATGGGGGGCGATGAATTCGCCATCTTGCTTCTCAATTTGGATTCGGACGAGATTGTGATGCAGGTCGCCGATCGAATCGCCGCTTCTCTTAAAGATCCGTTCCGCGTCGAAGGGAGCACCCTCTATATCACCGCCAGCATCGGCGTCGCCGTCTATCCTCAGGCGGGGTTTGACGCCCAAACCCTCCTGCGGCATGCCGATATCGCTCTCTATCGGGCGAAAGAACAGGGGAGAAACACGCTCCGCTACTTCTCGCCGACCATGAACGTCAAAGCCCTCGAGCGGCTCTCCCTGGAAAGTAATTTGCGCCAAGCGCTGGAGCGGGAGGAGTTCCTCCTCCACTACCAGCCTCAGGTCGAGCTCAAGCGGGGGGGCATTGTCGGATTCGAAGCGCTCGTCCGGTGGCAGCGGCCGGAGAGCGGGCTCGTCTCCCCGGCCGATTTCATCCCGCTGGCCGAGGAAACCGGGCTGATCATCCCGATCGGCGAATGGGTGCTGCACGCCGCGTGCGCCCAGGGAAAGGCCTGGCAGAATGCCGGGCTTCCGCCGACGCGGATTGCCGTCAACCTCTCTGCACGGCAATTTCACAAAGATAATTTGGTGGAGGTCATCGACCGCATTTTGCAGGAAACAGGCTTCGACCCGCACCTGCTGGAGTTGGAGTTAACCGAGAGTGTCTTGATGGGAAAGGAGCGCCGGATCTTCAACATGCTGCGGGATTTGGCGGAGATGGGGATCCAGCTCTCGATCGACGACTTCGGAACCGGCTATTCGTCCCTGAGCTATCTGAAGCGTTTCCCGATTGCCAAGCTGAAGGTCGATCAGCTCTTCGTTCGAAACCTCACTACCGATACCAACGATGCGGTGATCGCGCAGACCGTCGTCGCGATGGCCCACAGCCTCCACCTCAAAGCGGTGGCGGAGGGGGTCGAAACCGAAGCGCAATTGGCATTCCTCCGGTCGGTCGGGTGTGACGAGATCCAAGGTTATCTCTTCAGCCGTCCCCTTCCCGCACAGGAAGCGGCTCAATTGTTGATCCAAGGGAAGCGGCTCCCCCCCTGGTGACAGCCCTGCGCGGAGCGCTTTATCGTCCATCCGCTCCGTCGCGGCCCCCTTTGCCCCATTTATTCGGACCGCTCTTTTTCTCCCTTTCACCCTCTATGAATCGACGTCGAAACGCTTCACCCCCCCCTGCTCGGTGGTGCTGTAGCGGTCGACCTCTTCAAGCTTTCGGATGATCTGGACCACCTCTTCCATCCTGTGGACGATCGCCTCGGCCCATCTCCGCTTTGGATCGGCGGTGTCGCTCTTCTTCAAGATCATCTCCGCGTAACTTTTGACCGGGGTGATGGCATTGAAGATATTGTGGGCGTAAGTCATAGAGAGGGTTCGGATCGCCTCGAGCCGCTCTTTCTCGGCCAAGATCGCCTCCATTCGTCTTCGCTCGGTAATATCTTTTCCGGTCGAGACGTAATGGGTGATCTCGCCGCGGCGGTTTTTAATCGGCGTGATCGTCTTCTCTTCGTGATAAAGGGAGCCGTCTTTCTTTTTATTGATGAACTCGCCGCGGAAGACCTCGCCGCGCAAAATCGTCTCCCAAAGCAACTGATAGAAGACCCGTCCCTGCTCCCCGGACTTCACGATACGGGGGGTCTTTCCGATCGCCTCTTCCCGCGTGTAGCCGGTCTTTTGCTCGAATGCCGGATTGACATATTCGATGAAACCCTCTCGGTCGGTAATGACGACCACGTCATCGGTTTGCTCGATCACCCGGGAGAGTTTCCGCATTTCCCGCTCCGCCGCCTTTCGGCGGGTGATGTCGCGCGTGATGCTCGAGGCGCCGACGATCCGGCCATCGGTATCCCGGATTGGAGAGGTGGTGACGGAGACATCGACCCGCGCGCCGTCTTTTCTTAACCGGACCGTCTCGTAATGTTCAATCCGCTCTCCGCGTCGAATCCGATCGAGGATCTGCTCGGCCCGGTCCGGATGGTCCATCGGGATGAGGATCGATACCGGCGCCTGGAGAATCTCATCGGCGGCATATCCGTACATCCGCTCTGCCCCTGGGTTCCAGGTGACAATCGCTCCTTCGAGCGTCATCCCGATGATCGCGTCATTGGACGACTCTACGATCGACGCCAACCGCTGATGCGCCTCCTCGGCCACCCGCCGGTCGGTGATCTCTTCGTGCGCCACAACGACTCGAACCGGCGCTCCCCCCGGAAAGCGGGTGACCCGCGCCAAAAACCAACTCAAGCGTTCAGGGCGGGGACAGGAATATTCCAAGGTGAACTCCGGATCAGCACCGGTCATGACCCGCCGGATTCCCGCCGCAAGGGCTTGGGCCTCTTCGGAGCCGGCCCCCGCAGCGGCCTCGCAGAGGGCCAGGTAGTTTGCGCCGACCCCGATCGGCCCCCTGACCGTGTTCTCCTCCGAAAAGTGGCGCCACGCCGCGTTGACGGCGATCACTGCGCCGCGGTCATCCAGAATGGCAATCTGGGCGGAGAGGGCGTCGAATGCCGATTGAAAAAACCGCTGCGACTCCCGCAACGTCGCTTCAAGCGGCTCGACCCCATGCGTCAGTCCCCTTGATTTTTCCCCTTCCATCTCATCCTCTACAGCGATAGACCGAATCAACATGAATCTCCTCATGTTATCATCCTCGCTTTAGGACAAACAAGACTGCGTCGGGTTTCTTTCGTTCTACGCCTGGGAAGGGGAAGCCGACTGTCGGAAGTTTAAACCGGAGAGGGCACTTATTCTTCGAAGCGGTCCGGCGGGCGTCCGATCCTCCGAGCAGGGCGGTTCAATGCCTTCCATACCGGAGGATCGGAAAGGATCGGAGAGTGGATCAAGCCGCCGCATCTTGGGGACGGCCTCCCGTTTCAATCAACGTTTTCATCCGAACGAGATCTGTATCCATCTCACTTTTCGGATCGGCGCCGAAGAGGGATGCCACCGCGTGGCCGAGGACCCCGGCCGGGGGATTGTAAGACAGCTGGATCTCGACCCGGGTGCCGCCGGAGGCCGGCTCAAAACGGACAGAGCCGGTATGCGCCACCGTTGCGCCCGGAACGGTCTTCCAGGCGATCAGACTGTTCGGGATTCTCTCCGTGATCACGGCATCCCACTCCACCGACACCCCGCCGGGGCCGGCGACCACCCAATGCGAACGTCCTTCTTCTTTCAGATGAACCTCGCGGACATTCGACATGAACTTCGGAAAATTTTGAAAATGGTCCCAGAACTCAAAAACTTTCTCGACCGGGGCCGAAATAAAAACCGTTTTTTGGATATTCACAGCGCGGAATCCCGAGCCGGCTTCGATGATCTCCCTGACCGACCTATTGGTGATGCTTCGGGTCAGGATGCCGACTCCTGCGGTGCCGGCGATCGTCCGAAAAATCCCATCCCGCCGGATGCCGTACAGTGCCAGTATCACCCCGGCGGCGCCCATCAGCATCCTTGCCGTGGACGACCCGTCCCCCTGCATCCATTCGAGCTGCAGCGACCGGCCCTCCCCTCCCTGAAGCGCCGGGACATTCTCCGCCGTCTGATGCGATTGCAGCTGATTGTCAACGTCGGCAACCCCCCGGATCAGCGCGACCGCCGAGAGGAGCGGGCCGATTTCCGCCGCCAAGATCGGCCCGGTCAGAATGACCCGTTTATTCTCCACCCGGACCTCGATGGCGTCGGGATGAGAAATCACCCTTCTGAGCTTCGCCCGAACCCGCTCCAGCAGGGTCTGATCATCCACCTCGACATTCTGCAGGCGCGAGTCGACTTGAGCCAGCAGATCCTTCACCCGGTCTTGCACCTCCCCGAGGGTCGACTCGATTTCCTCCGTTGTCTGATCGATTTTCTGAATGAGTTTGTCCCGTACGACGGCGCGGCGGCGATCCCCCATTTCCGGGTCAAAAAAATAGGCCAGCCCCGCACCCAAGCCGAAACTGCCAATGAGACCTAATCCCCTATTCATGCGCCACCTCCCTGTATCACGTCTGAAAGTTCACATTGTCCACCGATTCATTACGAGGTTTCTCTGCCTGTTTTGGATCCCTTTTCGTTTTTCATCCTGGAGGAAGGGTCCGATCGGCACCGCGCTCCGCAGAGAGATCACTTTATGCCGCCTGCGCTTTCCCGGTCACACTCAGGTGGCGGGCAAACCAGCGGCCCGCCCACTGCGCCACCTGCTCTAAGGCGCCCGGCTCTTCAAAGAGCGGGGAGACCCCCGGGAGGATCCTTAACTCCTTTTCCACTTTCAGCCGGGCCAGCGCGTCTCGGTTCAGATCGATCACCAACCGATCTTCTTCCCCGACGATCAGAAGGGTCGGGGCGCGGACCTGGGCCAGCGCCGGTCCGGCCAGGTCGGGACGGCCTCCCCGCGAGACAATCGCGCCGATCCGATCGGGTCGACGGGCGGCTGAAATCAAAGCGGCCGCCGCGCCGGTGCTGGCGCCGAAGTAGCCGACGCGAAGCATGCGCGTTTCTTCATTTTCCGAAACCCAGTCGGTGACGCCGACCAACCGTTCTGAAAGAAGACCAATGTTGAACCGAAGCGCCGCGGTGGTCTGATCGAGCTGCTCCTCGCGGGCGGTCAAAAGGTCAAAGAGCAAGGTGGCCAGACCGGCCCGGTACAGGTGATCGGCCACCTGGAGATTCCGGGGATTGAAGCGGCTGCTCCCGCTCCCATGCGCAAAGAGGATCAACCCTTTCGCTCCGGCAGGAATGCGGAGATCTCCCTCGAGCAAGATCGGGCCGATGGCGATCGCGACCCGGCGCGCCTCCCCTTTCGGATCAATCCCTCTTCCCGCGCCGCGCACCGCGGCCTCTCGGCGGGCCCGATCCAATAAAGCAATTACCTCGCTGTCCGACGTCTGGTCGAAATTCCGGTACCAGAGACTGACGGCGCCGAAGTAGCCCGGAATTTCAAGGCAGACAACCTCATCTGCTTCGGAGGTGAGCGATTGAGCCGTTTCCGAAGCGCAGACGGGGGCGGCATAAATCATCCGCTGCGGCTGCGCCCGCCGCAGCGCCCGAATCGCCGCCTGAGCGGTGACGCCGGTCGCCAGGCCGTCATCGACGAGGATGACCGTCCGCCCTTCAATTTCGGAGATGAATCGCCCCCCCCGGAAGCGGCGCAGCCGCCGCTCCAACTCCCGCTCTTCTTGTGCGATGATCGCCTCGATTTCGGGCTCTGAGAGGTGGAGCATCCGGATCGCCTCCGGATTCAGGATCCGAATACCGCCGGGGGCGATCGCACCGATGCCGAACTCCGGACGTCCCGGCGCGCCGAGCTTCCGCGCGACCATCACATCCATCGGCGCACCCAACGCGCGGGCGACCTCATAAGCCACCGGAACCCCGCCCCGAGGGAGGGCGAAGACCACCGGGTTTTCCTTCCGCAAAGGGGCAAGGCGCTCCGACAACCGGCGGCCAGCCTCTTCTCTGTCTTTGAAAAGCATCATGTCTACCGGGTCCATCTACATTGGCTCAGTCGCCCTCTGATTGAGCAGGGGCCTTCGACAGGCGCTCGGAGCGTTCGAATCTTCTTCCATTTAGGATAGGCCGTTCCCTCCCAAGAGTGCAATCCTCCAAAGTGTTTAGGGTTCCTCTCCGAAAGGGTTAAATATTCTACGGGATGCCGCTCTCAAATGATCATCCCAATATGGAATCGCACCTTCTCTGCATTGAAGGAGCGTGACTTTTATTTCGAGAAAGTGCTGTGATACAATGCACAGATTCATGAAGAACCCTCTTTCGAAAACAAATCCGCCGCGCGGCATGGAGAAAATGCCGCTGCGATCCTTGCCGATCCATTGGAAATGGACCGCCGCCGCCCTGCTCCTCTCGATGGCCTTGATCCTCCTCGTCGGCGGACTGATGCTCTGGTCATTCAAGCGCTATGCCCTGCGCCAAATTGAACAGAACCTCTCCGCGCAGGCGGCGCTGGCAGCCCCCCTCTTTGTACAGCCGCTCCTCTCGGAGGATCCTGAAATCATCGACCGGGTGACCGATCTGCCCGGACCGGCACGCCCCAGCCAGCTCACGGTCATCCGGCCGGATGGGAGCGTGGCCGGCGACTCGAGCAAACGCGGCGGGGCGCGGCGGACGGAGGAGAATCCCTTACATCAACCGGAGGTGGAGGCGGCGCTGGCCGGCCACACAGCGACGGCGATTCGATTTTCCGAGACCGCCGGGACAGAGCTCTTTTATCTGGCCCAACCGATTCAGGCCGAGGGCAAATTAATCGGCATTATTCATTTGGCGTTCCCCCTCTCCGACGTTTTTTCTGAAATGGCAGAGATCCGCCGCGTTTTATGGATCGTCCTCGGAGCGGTATTTCTCGGGTCGATTTTTATCGGCTATTTTCTCTCCAAACGGCTGACCGCCCCCCTCTTACAAATGGCCGAGGCGGCACAATCGATCGCACAAGGAAGTTTCCGGCATCGCGTTCGGATCCGGTCGGAAGATGAAATGGAGGCGCTTGGAGAGGCCTTGAACCAGATGGCGGACGGTCTGCAGCGGAAAATTCAGGACCTCTCTGACGATCGGGCCAAGACCCTCGCGCTCCTCTCCGGAATGCTTGAAGGGGTTTTGGTTCTCGATAGCCGGGGGAGGATCCTCCTGACCAATGCTTCATTCGAGCGAATATTTGCCCTCTCGGGGGATGCTTGGATCGGCCGGTATCACTATGAACGGCTTCGGCATCATCCGCTCAACACCTTGATCGAGGAGGTCATTCAGAGCGGAAAGCCGCTCTCCCGCGAACTTCAGCTGGGAATCGCCCCGCGTCCTCATCTTCATGTTCAGGCTTCCGTGACCGACCAGACCCCCGCCTCGGTGGTGTTGGTCTTCCACGACATCAGCGAGATCAAACGGCTGGAGCGAATGCGGAAAGATTTTGTCGCCAACGTCTCGCATGAGCTGCGGACGCCGCTGGCGGCGATCAAAGGATATCTGGAGACGTTAGTCGACGGCGGCCTGGAGAATCGGGAGGAAGCCAAAGAGTTTCTCACCATCCTCCAGAAGCATACCGACCGGATGGCCAACCTCGTCCGAGACCTGCTGCAGCTCTCACGGATTGAATCGGGACTCGATCCAATCCGTCCGGCGCCGATCAATCTCCGCGAGGCGGTCCAACGAAATCTGATTCTGCTAAAGCCGCTCTCAGAGAAGCGCGGGCAGACACTCGATGTCTCAATCGCCCCGGAGCTCTCGATTCAGGCAGACCCTGAAAAACTGAGCCACGTCTTGATCAATCTCCTCGACAATGCCATTAAATATACGCCGGAGCGGGGAAAAATCACCGTGAGCGCCTCTGAGCGGACCGATGCGATTTGGATCGAGGTCCAAGATGCCGGAATCGGCATCCCCCGGGAAGACCTCGACCGGATCTTTGAGCGCTTCTATCGAGTCGACCGGACCCGCTCTCGGGAGCTCGGCGGGACCGGCCTGGGCCTCTCGATCGTGAAACATATCATGGAAGCCCACGGCGGAAAGGTGTTCGTAGAAAGCGAGATCGGAAAGGGGTCGCGATTTGTCTTGGTCTTTCCGAAAACGGCCGGCGGGTAACCGATCGGACTGTAGGATCGATGGACCGACGGCCCTCTCCAAAATTTGGATGATTCAGAAACCCTGTCTACCCTTCTTGTCGCATTTTTAAAGAGGCATAAAGGGCGTCGTAAAGGAACATCGCCTTTCCCAGGATCTCTTGATCGTTCTTTGCAACCGATGGGAACCCCTGTGAGATCACCCTCAGGCCGGTCGATTCGGGTGTGAGATCGCTCTGTTCGGGAAAGTCGGCGCCGCGGACGATGCGGGCAAGTTCGCGCAAGATCGGATCACCCGAGCAATACTCCTCCACCAACGCCTCAAAAGAGCAGCGCCCCTGGGCATCTTGGTGCGGATAAAGCGCACCCGGGGCATCGAACCCCTTGGCGCCCTGTTGCTGTTGAATCGCTTCCACTTCGCCCGGTTCCACAAAGAGAAACATCGCATCCGGATCGATGAACCGGTGGATGAGCCAGCCTGTGGCGGTCCGGTTGACCCGGATATCTCGACGGGTCACCCACTTCATCTTACCCCTCCATTCCAACCGATCTTCCCATCATTCATTCCGTTCGCGCATTCCTTTCGCGCATTCTGCTCGCGATTTGTTCAAATCGATTACCCTTGGGGCGACATCTGGGCCAGCGCCTTTTTTAAACCCTCCGCCAAGGCTGTCGAGGAACCGACCGCCCAGAAGTGCATGAAGAAGAGCCGGGGCTCTTCGCCGAGAAGGTGGTTGTGAAGGGCGGTCACCTCGATCCCCCCCTCCCGCAACGCTTGCGTCACCGGGCTGACCTCTTTTTCAATCAGGACGAAATCGCCGGTCGTCGCCGCCTTCTCTTTCCCGAGCTGAAAATGGATGGCCGTTGCCAGCCCCATAAAGGGCGGGATCTCCACCCCCTTCACCCTAATCGCCTCCTTGCGCGGAAAACCATACTGGATCACGGTCCCTTTCACCTTTCCCTCACGGCCGAGGGTCGCATCCAGTTTCTTCACCTCTTCGCTTACAGGGGCGGCAGACCCTTTGTCGGTGGGCGGAGGCGGCTTCAGAGGGGTGCTCGTCAACTGAAGGACCTCTTTCAGGTTTGTGGCGAGCTGTTCGGCCTTTCCCCTTCCCAGAAAGTGAAGATACATCACCTTCGGTTTCTCGCCGACCAGATGATTGTGAAAGGCGGTGATTTCAAATCCCCGCTCTTTCAATTTCGATTCCACCCCTTTCACCTCTTCTTCTTTCAGGGCGAGATCGCCCAGGGCAATCGCTTCCACTCCGACCGGTTTGAAAGCGGCCCAGGAGGTGAGCGCCAAGGCCGGTTGGAGCGGAATGCCGTCGAGGGTCACCTGGAGGTCGGTGCGGGGAAAGCCGATCTTCAGCACCTCCTGATTCATCTGCCCGGAACGATCGAAAATCGCTTCGATCTTTTTCTGATCCAGCGGCGCGGGTGGGGTCTGCTCCGCGTGGACGACCGACATTCCGATCAGGGGGATGAATATCAAAAGGAAGGCGATTTTTTGTCGATTTACTTTTATCGCGCTGGCCATGGGTCTTCCTCCTCTTGCTTAGATGACGCTTCCAGATGGGCGCGATCGGTTGCCCGAAAGGCTGCCCTTCCTCCTAAATGTGAGCGCTCCGACGGATTGAATCTTTTACTGTATCGGGAAAGGTCAACCCGATACAAGGGGAGGGCGAGACCGGTCTCAACCTGCACAAGAGAAGCAATGATGGTATGATAATAAGAGAGCAATGATTTGAGCCTGAATAATGTTTGATGAATCCCGCAATCCGCCGCCGCGCAACCGAATCGATCGGTTTATTCGGCAATTTCGATATCCGGCCTATTTTATTGCGCTGACCCTGCTTTATGCAATCGCCTCGACCGCGATCGGCCTGGCGCTCTCCCCCGCCCTTTGGTTTCTCAGCCATTGGGCCCCCTGGAGCGCTTCCTTTCCCGGTTGGCTTCGCTGGCCGCTTCTCGGCACCGGGCTCGGCTTCTCGTTTTTCATCTCCGGGATGACCCTCCTCGTCGTCATTCCGATTTATAACTGGCTCCTACCGACGCGAATCAAGCCGTTTAAAGGAACCTACTTTACCCTCGCCGCCGTCCCCTGGTTTGTCCACAACGGCCTCTTTTATCTCGTCCGATATACCTTCCTTAAATATGTCACCCTCACCCCGCTCGGCATCGGGTTTTTGAGGGCGATGGGGATGACGATCGGCGAGCGGGCGTTTATCAACACCGACCTGATCTCCGATCCGCGGATGTTGACCCTCGGCGACGATGTCGTGGTCGGGGGGAGCGTTCGGATCTTCGCCCACTACGGCGGCGGAGGAAAGCTGGTCATCGCACCGGTCTTCATCGGCAACAGGGCAACCATCGGCCTCAACGCGACGGTCATGGGAGATGTCTCGGTCGGCGCCGGCGCGACGATCCTGGCGCACTCGGTTCTTCTCCCCGGATCGCGCGTCGGCGAGGGGGAGACCTGGGGCGGGGTGCCGGCCCGACGGATCTCCCGAGAGGAGATGGAACGGATTAAAAAAGAGATCCAGGGTCTCCCGACGAACGAAACCCTTCCAAAGTCTCAAGGCATTCCTTCATAATACGCCCATAATACGCCGCGTCCCGCTTCCTCTGCCCCATTTCGGAAATTTACACCGATTTAACGGCACGCTTATCCCACCGTGACAGCGCCGGGGGAAGATGACCCTGCTTCCGCGATGACCGGAAGCCGCTTCATCCTACCTCCTCTTCCCCGATGCTGGAAACACCGAGGGGGCCAGATCGGCTGCGTCGGGGAAGAGAGAGGTCTCGGTCCAAACCGCCTCCTCCTGTTCGGGGCATACGCCCTACACCCTCCATGCATGCGATTTCCAGAAAAGTACGGAAGTGAAAAGCGCCTGGAATTGATTTAATGCGCGCGGATTGCTTTGCGTCAATCCTTTTTTATTCCTCTCCTTTGCCTGCATCCCGGCAGGATGTAAAGTTAATCAATCTCTCTTTAGGAGAGAGGTCTATACCGCTATTGCACACACCTTAGTGGTAAATTTAAAATTTCGCTTGACAAGGACTTCTTTTTTGTATCAAGCTTTAAACCGCCTTTGTGCAGAAATCCCTGGAGGGGCTTCTTTACAGGCCCCAGCCTTCCTCCCGGGAAGAAACCAGGCGAGCAGTCACTTTCTTGGTCTTAGCAATTCTCTTAAACGCCTGCGCCGTCGAGTGAAAAGACACAGGCGTTTCTATCAGGAGCACACCCGCGCGTGAGGCCCCGGCCGTCGCTTTCATTTCTGATTCTGCTACTCTGTTGGATCTCCGCCTGTGGCGGGGATCACAGCCCCTCTCCCCCTCCGGCGGCCCTTCCGGCGGCCCTTCCGGTGGCACCCACACACGCGGAGCCAGGAACAGCGCCTCCTGCCACCTCCATTCACGTGACACCCGATCACCTGCAACTGCCGATCGGAGGGACCGCCGCCTTTCAAGCGGAGGTGGCCGGAGATCCTCACCTTCACTTGCTCTGGAGCATTGAAGAAGGTGAGCGGGGAGGGGTGATCACTTCAGAGGGGATTTATACCGCCCCCAACCAGCCGGGCATCTACCATGTGATCGCCACCGATCCGGGGAGTAATGCGACCGCAGGCAGCAGCGAGATTACTGTTATGACACCGCCTCTTCATACGGCAATCGCCCTCTCGGTCTCTCCCGCTGAGATCACCCTTCATCCAGCAGAGAGCCAGCTTTTTGTCGCGCAGATCACCGGAAGTGCGGCGTCGGAGGTGACATGGCGCATACAGGAAGGGGCAAGCGGAGGAGTGATTCAATCCGATGGCACTTATACGGCGCCGGCGGCGGCCGGGACCTATCATGTGGTCGCCACCTCCTCAGTGGATCCCAGCGCAACGGCCTCCGCCACCGTCACGGTGATACCGAAAGTCATTCTTCCCCGGTTTGCCTATGCGGTGAATTCGATCAGCAATGATGTATCGGTCTTTCGAATCGATTCGGACCGAGGGGTCTTAACGAAGCTTGGATCGGCTCCCGCGGGCGACCATCCCTATGGACTTGCCGCCGATCCCTCCGGCCGATTCCTCTATGCGGTGAATTTCGGATCTCCCAGTCAGGCCAGCACGGTCTCGATGTATACGATCGATCCGGCGACGGGGTTGCTGACCGCAACGGGGGAGGTCAACACCGGGATGGGGCCCTACTCGGTTGCCGTGGATCCGGCCGGTAAGTTTGTCTATGTGGCCAATGAAGACTCCCGGCCCCAGGTCTGGATCTATCGAATCAATCCTGTGAGCGGCACCCTCTCTTCGATCGGACAGATCGAAGCGGGAACCAGTTCCATCTCAATCACCGTCGATCCCCTCGGGCGCTTTGTCTATGTGGCGAATACGAGCAGTAATACGATCTCGGTCTTTCGGGTCGACCCGGCCACCGGCCTCTTAAGTCATGTAGAGGAGGCCACGGCCGGCTTGGGCGCCAACTCCGTGGCGGTGGATCCGGCGGGGCAGTTCGCCTATGTCGCCAATTCAAGATCGAATGATGTCTGGTGGTATCAGATCGACGGCAGTACCGGATCGCTAAAGAAGAGTGGGGTGATTGCAGCCGGGACCGTGCCCTTCGCGATTGCCATAGATCCGATGGGCCGGTATGCATATACCGCCAATTCCGGCAGCAATGATGTCTCGATGTATCGCATCGATTCGAAAAGCGGGGCGCTCACCGGCCTGGGGGCGATTGCCGCCAGCCCCGACTGGACGAAGCAGTGGGGGCCGCGCTCGGTCACTGTAGATCCCACCGGGCAATTTGTCTATATTGCCAATGTGGACTCCAACAATCTCTCGGCCTATCAAATCGATTCCAAGAGCGGGCAGCTTGTCCCGTTGGGCTGGTTCGATGCGGGGCAGCAGACCCGTGCCGTCACGGTGATCGGTGGGGTGAATTAATCCTTAAACGAGGAATTTGTAACATCCTTCTTTCATCACACAGTGTGACCTCTAATCATCGCTCAATAGACTTCATCCGGCTATGTTTTTAATCGGTCCACTTTTGAACTCAGCATAAGTGAAGCGATATAGAAACCGTGTGAAGATCCGGAGTATGAAAACACCGAAGAACAGCCTCTACTTTTCCTAAAAAACGAAAATTATCTTTTGAAACGACAAATAATACGCTTCGTCCCGCTTCCCCTCTCCCCATTTCGGAAATTTACACCGATTTAACGGCACGCTTATCCCACCGTGACAGCGCCGGGGGAAGATGACCCTGCTTCCGCGATGACCGGAAGCCGCTTCATCCTACCTCCTCTTCCC